>NZ_CAKLBR010000006.1:0-303490 GCF_920984685.1 Pseudomonas sp. Leaf59
TGGATGAGTCGGTGCTGATCTACAACGGGGAGCGGCCGCACTTATCCCTGAAATACAAAACGCCCGATGCGGTGCATCAGGCGTTTTGAGACTGAAACAGGTGTAAACCTATTTCAGGACTAGACACGGAATTTGGCTGTCCGCCGCCCAGGCCGAGGTGTTCTGTCCGGCGCCGGCCTCCGTGGCCCAGGTGCAGGTCAAGCGCGTGGTGGATGGCGACACGGTGCGCCTTACGGATGGCCGCAGCGTGCGCATGATCGGTCTCAATGCACCGGAAGCCGCCAGGAAAGGTCGCCCCGACGAGCCCTATGCCGTCGCTGCCCGTCAGCGTTTGCAAGCCTTGGTGCGCGCCAGTGGCGGTCGCGTGGGGCTGGTGCCGGGGCGCGAGCGCAAGGACCACTACGGCCGGACCCTGGCCCATCTGTACGGCGCCGATGGCAACAATCTGGAAGCGCAGTTGCTCGCCGAGGGCCTGGGGTTTCAGGTGGGCGTTGCACCCAATGTCGATCTCATCGCGTGCCAGCAGGCGGCTGAAAACGTCGCGCGCCAGCGTCGCCTGGGGCTGTGGCGCACATCGCCCGTGCGCAGCGTGGCGCAGGTCAGGCGCGCAGGGTTTGCCCTGATCAGCGGCCGGGTGAAAAAGGTCGAACGCAATCGCGGTGGCATCTGGATTCAACTGCCGGGTTCGCTGGTAGTGCGCATTGCGCCGAATGTGGCCGGGAAGTTCGACGCAGCCACGCTCAGTGGTCTGCAAGGCCAGACTGTCGAAGCGCGTGGCTGGGTGCAGGATCGCGCTCGACGTGGCCGTCTTGAAAACGGCCAGGCGCGCTGGCTGCTGCCGTTGAGCGATCCGGCCATGCTCAAGTCGTCTCACTGATAAAAATTGTAGACATTTAAAAGGTGCGATTGTGAACAGTTGCGCCCTTGTATCCCGTGGGCTGCGCCTAAAGTGCTTGATTGCGGGGACTAGAGGCCCGTGACTGCCCAGTCTTGTAGGGAAATTGCTTCGCGCGTATCCTCGGCGGTCCGTCGACCAACAGTAAAAGCGGAATGCCGATATGTCTGATTTGAAAACTGCCGCTCTCGAATATCATGCCCATCCTCGTCCAGGAAAGCTGAGTGTAGAGCTCACCAAAGCCACTGCCACTGCTCGCGACCTGTCGCTGGCCTACAGCCCTGGTGTTGCCGAGCCCGTACGTGAAATCGCCCGCGATCCTGAGCTGGCGTACAAGTACACCGGCAAAGGCAACCTGGTTGCAGTGATTTCCGATGGCACCGCGATTCTTGGCCTGGGTAACCTCGGCCCGCTGGCGTCCAAGCCCGTCATGGAAGGCAAGGGCGTGCTGTTCAAGCGCTTTGCCGGCATCGACGTGTTCGACATCGAAGTCGACTCCGAGAGCCCGCAGGCGTTCATCGACACGGTCAAGCGCATTTCCATCACCTTCGGTGGCATCAACCTGGAAGACATCAAGGCACCTGAGTGCTTCGAGATCGAAAAGGCGTTGATCGAACAGTGCGACATTCCGGTATTCCACGATGACCAGCACGGCACTGCGATTGTTACCGCAGCCGGCATGATCAACGCTCTGGAAATCGCCGGCAAAACCCTGGCTGAGGCGAAAATCGTCTGCCTGGGCGCCGGTGCCGCCGCCATTTCCTGCATGAAGCTGATCATCAGCATGGGCGCCAGGCTCGAAAACATCTACATGGTCGACAGCAAGGGCGTGATCCAGTCCGAGCGTACCGACCTGAACCAGTACAAGGCGATGTTTGCCCACCCGTCCTCCAAGCGCACCCTGGCTGACGCGCTCAACGGTGCCGACGTGTTCGTTGGCCTGTCTGGCCCGAACCTGCTGAGCGCTGAAGGCCTCAAGTCCATGGCGCCGAACCCGATCGTGTTCGCTTGCTCCAACCCGGACCCCGAGATCTCGCCTGAGCTGGCCCACGCCACCCGCAGCGACGTGATCATGGCCACCGGTCGTTCGGACTACCCGAACCAGGTCAACAACGTACTGGGCTTCCCGTTCATCTTCCGTGGCGCCCTGGACGTTCGTGCCAAGCGCATCAACGAAGAAATGAAAGTCGCCGCCGCCAATGCCCTGCGCGAACTGGCCAAGCTGCCGGTGCCACAGGACGTCTGCGACGCCTACGGTGGTGCTCCGCTGGCGTTCGGTCGTGAGTACATCATTCCGAAACCGATGGACAAGCGTCTGATCACTTTGATCTCCGACGCCGTGGCCAAGGCCGCCATCGAGACCGGTGTGGCAACCCTGCCGTATCCGAAGCACTACCCGCTGCAAAGCGTGGATGATGTGTTCAACGGCTAAGCCGTTGTAGCGCACCAACAAAAAGCCCCGGCTCGGATGAGTCGGGGCTTTTTTGTGACTTGGCGATCAACTTGAGGCCTGTGGAGATCCAAGTGTGGGAGGGGGCTTGCTCCCGATAGCGGTGGATCAGTCAATATATCCAGTGACTGTCACACTGCCATCGGGAGCAAGCCCCCTCCCACATTGGATCTGTATCAGGCCGCAGATCGGGTTAGAACAAGTCGATCGGTGCTGCCTCATCCGCCGGCAGCGGGCTGCCCGGTGCGACGCCGTTACCCAGTTCGTTGACCGAC
This sequence comes from Pseudomonas sp. Leaf59, assembly GCF_920984685.1. Classification (NCBI taxonomy): domain Bacteria; kingdom Pseudomonadati; phylum Pseudomonadota; class Gammaproteobacteria; order Pseudomonadales; family Pseudomonadaceae; genus Pseudomonas; species Pseudomonas sp. Leaf59. The sequence goes on from NZ_CAKLBR010000006.1 coordinate 2,621, forward strand.
GGCGGCGTGTCTTCGCTCTTGAACAGTTCAAAGTACGCATTCGGCGTGCTCGGGGATGCGGCGCGGCCACTCACCGGGTCGATCCGCAGGCTGAGGATGCCTTCCGGTTCCGGCTGGGTGTGCAAAGGCTTGTCCTTCAGCGCGGCGCCCATGTAGCTCATCCAGATCGGCAGCGCGACGGTGCCGCCGAACTCGCGGCGACCCAGGCTTTCCGGCTGGTCGTAGCCGGTCCACACGGTGGTCACGTAGTCGCCGTTGTAGCCGGAGAACCAGGCGTCCTTGGATTCGTTGGTGGTGCCGGTCTTGCCCGCGATATCCGCGCGGCCCAGGGCCAGCGCGCGGCGGCCGGTGCCTTTCTTGATCACGTCTTCCAGGATGCTGTTGAGGATATAGGTGGTACGGCCATCGACAATGCGCTCGGCCACCGCAGGTGCCTGGGGTTCGGCCGGGTTGCCGGCATTCGTGGCCGGTGCTGCGCCCGGCGTCGGCTCGATGGTGATGCCGCCGTTGCTCGGCGCGGCCAGGCCATCGGTGGCAGCCACGCCATTGACCACGTCACCCGGCACGCGTGGCGGGTTGGCGGTGAACAGCGTATCGCCATTGCGGCTCTCGATCTTGTCGATCAGGTACGGCGCGATCTTGTAACCGCCGTTGGCAAAGGTGCTCCAGCCGGTGGCGATTTCCATCGGCGTGAGGGTCGCGGTGCCCAGGGCCAGGGACAGGTTGGGCGGCAGGTCCGACTTGGCAAAGCCGAAGCGCGTCATGTAATCGATGGTCTTGCCCACGCCCATTGCCTGCAGCAGGCGGATCGACACCAGGTTGCGCGACTTGTACAGCGCCTCGCGGATGCGGATCGGGCCGAGGAAGGTGTTGGTGTCGTTCTTCGGGCGCCAGACTTTGTCCAGGTACTCGTCGACAAACACGATCGGTGCATCGTTGACCAGGCTGGCGGCGGTGTAGCCGTTATCCAGCGCGGCGCTGTAGATGAACGGCTTGAAGCTCGAGCCGGGCTGACGCTTGGCCTGGGTGGCGCGGTTGTAGTTGCTCTGCTCGAAGGCAAAGCCGCCGACCAGCGCGCGAATCGCGCCGTTCTGCGGGTCCAGGGACACCAGGGCGCCCTGGGCGACCGGTACCTGGCTGAATTTGAGGCTGTCGTCCTTCTGGCGTTGCACGCGGATCAAGTCACCCACCTGCGCCACGTCCGACGGCTGCTTGGGCAGCGCGCCCATGCTGTTGGTGTTCAGGAACGGTCGCGCCCACTTCATGCTGTCCCAGGCCACGTGTGCTTCACCGGTGCGGGTCAGCACCTGCACGCCGTCTTTCTTCACCTGGGTGACAATGGCTGGCTCCAGGCCGCTGATCGTGCGCTGCTTGCCAAGCTCGGTGGTCCAGGCACTGAGGGTCTTGCCCGGCAGGCGCGATTCGGGGCCGCGGTAGCCATGGCGCTGGTCGTAGGCGATCAGGCCGGAGTGCACCGCCTCATTGGCGATGTCCTGCAGGTCGCTCGGCACGGTAGTGGTCACGCGGAAGCCTTCGGTGTACGCCTCGCTGCCATACCGGCCGACCATTTCGGCGCGGGCCATTTCGGCGATATACGGCGCGTTCACTTCCGGCGTCGGCACGTGGTAGCTCGCGTTCAGCGGCTCGGCCACCGCGCTTTCGTAGGCGGCCTGGTCGATCTTGCCCAGTTTGTACATGCGCCCCAGGATCCAGTCGCGGCGCTCTTTGCTGCGCGCCGGATTGGCCAGGGGGTTGAAGCGCGAAGGGGCTTTGGGCAGGCCGGCAATCATCGCCATCTGCGCCAGGCTGGCGTCACGAATCGACTTGCCGTAGTACACCTGCGACGCGGCTTCGATGCCGTAGGCGCGGTTGCCCAGGTAGATCTTGTTGACGTACAGCTCGAGGATCTCGTCCTTGGTCAGCTGACGCTCGATCTGCAAGGCCAGCAGGATCTCGGTGGCCTTGCGCGAAAAACTGCGCTCGCTGGTGAGGAAGAAGTTCTTCGCCACCTGCATGGTGATGGTGCTGCCACCGGATTGAATGTGTCCGCTTTTTACCAGCTGTGTGGCGGCGCGCACCAGGCTGCTGGGGTCCACGCCGTAGTGATTGGCGAAATTATCATCTTCTGCCGACAACAGCGCGCTAATGAAATTGGGCGGAATGTCGGCGAAACGGATCGGTGTCCGGCGCATTTCGCCGAACTCCGCGATCAGTTTTTCATCGCTGCTGTAGACCCGCAAAGGAATCTGCAACTGGATACTTCTGAGTGCCTCTACGGAGGGCAAACCCGGACTAAGGTAGAGATAGGCCCCGCTGAGGACGAGCAGGAGCCCGCAAACGATGGCGACAATGGAGTACCCGAAAAACTTCAGCAGACGAATCAAGGCTTTTGGATTTCCAGAGAAAAGAATGAGTTAGGCGCCGGGGCATGCATGACAAACGATGGATCGACCCGGGCAGCAGATAAAAGCGGAAAAAAACGCTGGGCATTAAAGCATTTTTCGACTTGGGGCGTCATTCGTGCCGGTTCAACAAGTCGACCGAATGCACGGTGCCCGGCGCCAATCAGGCGGTAAGACAGGCAAAGGTTTAGGGAGTTTTATGGGAAAGGGATTTTTCAGGCGAAAAGTCGACACCGTGCTCGGCGTCGACATCAATGACAGCGGGATCAAACTGATTGAACTGAGCCGTTCGGCCAGCGGCTATACCGTCGAAGGCTATGCCACGCAATCGCTGCCGAGCCGGGCGGTGGTCGATGGCAGCCTGCTCGACCTTGAACTGATCGGCCGGGCCCTGCACCAGGCTCTGCCGCGCCTGCGCACCTCGGCCCGGCAGGCGGCGGTGGCGGTGGCGAGCTCCTCGGTTATAACGCGGGTAATCGACCTGCAGGCACGGCTCAGCGAGCAGGAAATGGCCCGGCAGATCCAGTTGGAAGCCGACCAGTACATTCCTTACCCGCTGGACGACGTCGCCATCGACTTTCAAGTGCGCGGCCCTTGTGCCGACAACCCCGAGCGGGTGCAGGTATTACTGGCGGCGTGCCTGAAGGAACAGGTCGAAACCCGCGAGGCAGTTTTGGCCCTGGCGGGGCTGGTGCCGAGGGTGGTGGATGTCGAAGGGTTTGCATTGGAGCGCGCATGCAGTCAGGATTTCGCCAGCTTCACGCCGGGCCGTCGTGTCGATGGCGCACAATGGGCTGCGGATGCCCACGGGATGGGAGTGGCTTGCGGATTGGCCCTGAGGAGTTTCGCTGGATGACACGAATCAATCTTTTGCCCTGGCGCCAGGCGCTGGCGCAGCGTCGGCGCAAGTACTTCCTGGTATTTTTGCTGGCGTTCGCCTGTGTGGCGCTGGCGGCAGTGTGGCTGGCGGATCAGGTCATCGACCAGGCCATCGACCGCCAGGTAACGCGCAACAGCCATGTGGGCAAGGACGTGGCCGCCCAGGATGCACGGATCAAGACCATCGACGACCTGCAGGAGCAGAGCCAGCAACTGGCCGAGCGAATGAAGGTCGTGCAGGACCTGCACCAATCCCGTTCCGCCGGCACGCAGTTGCTGGACCAGTTGGCCCGCGCCGTGCCCGAGGGCGTGCATCTGCACGAGGTGGTTGCCCGGGGCGATAGTGTGAGCATCAGCGGCAGCGCCGAATCCAGCCAGGATATCGCCCAGTTGATGCGCAGCCTGGAGGCTTCCGCGGGTGCCCACGCTACCCGGCTGCAGCATGTGCGGGCGGAAGGCGCGGATGGCCGCAATGAATTTCAACTGATGGTGCGCCAGGGGGCATCCACCGAGGCCCAGCCATGAGCCTGCCCAGGCTCGATCTTTCTGCACTCACTCACCACGCTGCCAAATGGCCCTTGCCCGGCAAGGTTTTGCTTGGCTGCGCGCTGGCCGGGCTGGTGCTGGCGGTGGGCAACAGTGTGGTCCTGGCGCCGTCCCGCGAGCGGCTGCAGGTGCTCCAGACGCAGGAAGTGGCCTTGCAACAGGCGCTCGCGCAAAAGACCGATCTTGCCGCAAACCTTGAGCGTCGCAGCGATGAGGCCCAGGCGATGCAGGCGCGGGTTGGCGGGCTGTTCCGGCAATTATCCGCTGAGTCCGATATGCCCGGCCTGCTCGAAGACATCGCCCGGCTGGCCGCCGGTAATGGCCTGCTGGTCGAAGGCGTAAAGGTGTTGGACGAACAGCCTCGGCCGTTTTACATCGAAGCGCCGGTGCAGGTTGGCATGCTTGGCACCTACCATGACCTGGCGACCTTTGTGAGCGGCCTGGGCGGGTTGGCGCGGATCGTCACCGTGCATGATCTTGCGCTTGCGTCTGACGGGGCCTTGCTGCGTCTGGAGCTGTTGGCCAAGACCTACCGCAGTCTGTCGCCCCACGGCGAGCCTGGGCCGGTCGCGCAGTGGGGGCCGCGCTTTGCCTACAGCGCTGCGGCCCTGCGTGACCCGTTCCAGTCCTCGGCTATGCAGGTCGAGCATGCGCCCGGCAAACCTGCGTCCGCGCCGGACCTTTCACGGCCGCGCGGCGTGCTGGAAAGCCTGGCTGTCGACCAGTTCGAAATGGTCGGCACGCTGTCCCGTGGTGTTCAACGTTTCGTCCTGTTGCGCGCGGCCTCCAGCGTGCACCGCCTGGCGGTCGGCGACTACCTGGGGCCGAACCACGGCCGCGTCACGGCCATCCATGACGGCCACGTCGAGCTGGCCGAGTTGTTTCCCGATGAACAGGGCGCCTGGCTGCAGCGCTCACGAACCCTTGTGTTGAACGTCAACTCATAACGGAATCGAACAATGAAAAGGACTTTCTGGTCCTTCGGTGTGGCGCTATGGATAGCGTTCACGGCACCGATGGCTGCTGCTGTGCCCAATCGTGTAGACCTGATCCAGTTGCCGCCACCCGGTGGCGCAGCGTCGGGCGCCTATACCGGCGACACACTGAACCTCAATTTCCAGAACATCGACCTGCGCGCCGCGTTGCAGCAGATCGCCGACGTGGCGGGTCTCAATCTGGTTGCCAGTGACGAGGTGCAAGGCGCGGTCACCCTGCGCCTGAAGAATGTGCCCTGGGACCAGGCGCTGGACCTGGTGCTGCAAAGCAAGGGCCTGGACAAGCGGATGAAAGCCGGCGTGTTGCTGGTGGCGCCCGCCGACGAGCTGGCCGCGCGCGAACTGCTGACCCTGGAGGCGCGAAGGCAGATGGCCGACCTGGCGCCGTTGCGCCGCGAGCTGTTGCAGGTCAACTACGCCAAGGCGGCCGACCTGGCCAAGCTGTTCCAGTCGGTGAACGGCCTCGAAGGCACCCCCGACGAACGCGGCTCGGTGGCGGTGGATGATCGCACCAACAACATCATTGCCTACCAGACCGGTGAACGGCTCGAAGAGCTGCGGCGCATCGTGGCGCAGTTGGACATTCCGGTGCGCCAGGTGATGATCGAGGCGCGGATTGTCGAGGCCAATGTCGACTATGACAAAAGCCTGGGCGTGCGTTGGGGCGGGCGGCTCAGTCGCGGCAACTGGGGCGCCGGCGGTATCCCGAAATCCTTGGCCGAAGGCGCGAAGCCGCCGGAAAGCCCATCCGCCTCACCCTTCGTCGACCTTGGCTCGCTCGCCGGCGCGTCCGGGCTGGGCATCGCCTTCATCACCGATAACTTCCTGCTGGACCTGGAACTGAGCGCCATGGAAAAAACCGGCAATGGCGAAATCGTTTCACAGCCCAAGGTGGTCACCTCCGACAAGGAGACTGCGCGCATTCTCAAGGGCACCGAGATTCCCTATCAGGAGTCCAGTTCCAGCGGTGCCACCTCGGTGTCGTTCAAGGAGGCGTCGCTGTCGCTGGAAGTCACCCCGCAGATCACCCCCGACGGCTTTGTGATCATGGAGGTGAAAGTCACCAAGGATGAGCCCGACTATTTGAACAAACTCAATGACGTACCGCCGATCAAGAAAAACGAGGTCAACGCCAAGGTGCTGGTTCGGGACGGCGAGACCATCGTCATCGGTGGGGTTTTCTCCAATACCCAGAGCAAAGTGGTAGATAAAGTGCCATTTTTGGGCGATGTGCCGTATCTTGGCCGCCTTTTCCGGCGTGATGTGCTGGCGGAGAAAAAATCCGAGCTGCTGGTATTCCTGACTCCGCGTATCATGAATAACCAGGCGATTGCTGTGAGTCGTTGATTCTGTGCGAAATTTGATTCTTGTAGGGCCGATGGGCGCTGGAAAAAGCACCATCGGCCGTTTGCTGGCCAAAGAGCTGCGCCTGCCGTTCAAAGATTCCGACAAGGAAATTGAATTGCGCACGGGCGCCAATATCCCATGGATCTTCGACAAGGAAGGCGAACTGGGCTTTCGCGACCGCGAGCAGGCGATGATTGCCGAGCTGTGCGATTGCGACGGCGTGGTATTGGCAACCGGTGGTGGCGCGGTGATGCGTGATGAGAATCGTCGAGCACTGCATGCCGGTGGTCGGGTTGTGTATCTGCATGCGTCGGTCGAGCAGCAAGTGGGCCGCACCGCCCGCGACCGTAATCGCCCGTTGTTGCGCACGGCCAACCCGGAAAAAACCCTGCGGGATTTGCTTGCCCTGCGTGATCCGCTGTACCGGGAAATAGCCGATCTGGTGGTGCAAACCGATGAACGGCCGCCGCGGATGGTGGTGGTCGAGATTCTTGAGCGCCTGCATCGGCTGCCACCCCGTTAAAGCCTGGCCCGAAATGCGCTATTCTCGGCGGCGCGTCATCACCTTGAGGTGTGGCGTGGAGCCATCAGGCAGCGGACGTTGCCGGTCGTCAATCCATCTCTCACGCGGGGACACATGCAGACACTTAAGGTCGATTTAGGCGAGCGCAGCTACCCGATCCATATTGGTGAAGGCCTGCTGGACCAGCCTGACTTGCTCACGCCGCACATTGCCGGGCGGCAGGTGGCGATCATCTCCAATGAAACGGTCGCGCCGCTGTACCTTGAACGTCTGAGCCGCAGCCTTTCGGCGTACTCGGTAATTTCCGTGGTGCTGCCCGACGGCGAAGCCCACAAGAACTGGGAAACCCTGCAGCTCATCTTTGATGGCCTGTTGTCCGCGCGGCATGACCGCCGCACCACCGTGGTCGCCTTGGGCGGCGGCGTGATCGGCGACATGGCCGGCTTCGCGGCCGCCTGCTACCAGCGCGGCGTGGATTTCATTCAGGTGCCGACCACCTTGCTGTCCCAGGTCGATTCGTCGGTGGGCGGCAAGACGGGCATCAACCACCCGCTGGGCAAGAACATGGTCGGCGCGTTCTACCAGCCGCAGGCCGTACTGATCGACACCACGACGCTCAACACCTTGCCGCCGCGCGAGCTGTCGGCGGGGCTGGCGGAAGTCATCAAATACGGGCTGATCTGCGACGAACCGTTCCTCACCTGGCTGGAAGAGCATGTGGACGCTCTGCGCGCCCTCGATCAAGTGGCGCTCACCGAAGCCATTTCGCGCTCCTGCGCGGCCAAGGCGCTGGTGGTCAATGCCGATGAACGAGAGTCCGGCGTGCGCGCCACCCTCAATCTGGGCCACACATTCGGCCATGCGATCGAAACGCACATGGGCTATGGTGTGTGGTTGCATGGAGAGGCTGTCGCGGCCGGCACCGTAATGGCACTGGAGATGTCCCAGCGCCTGGGCTGGATCAGCGCCCAGGAGCGTGATCGCGGTATCCGTCTGTTGCAGCGTGCCGGTTTGCCGGTGATTCCACCCGCGCAGATGACCGAGGCGGACTTCCTCGAACATATGGCGGTAGATAAGAAAGTGATCGACGGTCGACTTCGACTGGTGCTGCTGCGCCGCATGGGCGAAGCGGTGGTGACCGACGATTATCCGAAAGAGATTTTACAGGCCACGCTGGGAGCGGATTACCGCGCCCTGGCCCAGCTTAAAGGTTAATAAGATCGCGATGACTAGTTTGCATGCCGACGAGGCGTTCCTCGGCCACTACCAGTTGAGCCACGACCCCTTCGCTCCACGGGTGCCTGGTTTCAAATTCTTCCCGGCCCAGCGCAAGCCGGTGCTGGGTCAGTTGCATCACCTTGCGCGCTACAGCCAGCTACTGCTGGTGGTGACGGGCCCGCTGGGCAGCGGCAAGACCTTGCTGCGCCAGGCGCTGGTTGCCAGCACCAACAAACAGTCGGTGCAGAGTGTGGTGGTGTCGGCCCGTGGTGCCGGCGATGCGGCGGGTGTGTTGCGTCAGGTCGCCCAGGCGCTGGACGTGGCCAACGCCGAGCCCAATGCCATTCTCAAGCAGGTGGTGCAGTTGGGCCTGACCGGTCAGGAAGTCTACCTGCTGGTGGACGACGCCGAGCAGCTCGACGAGTCCGCCCTTGAGGCGCTGCTGGCGCTGGCCGCCGGTACGCCGGAAGGCCGCCCGCATGTGTTCCTGTTTGGTGAGTCGTCGTTGATCGCCGATCTGGAGCAGATCAGCGGCGAACAGGAGCTGTTCCACGTTATCGAGTTGCAGCCCTACGAAGAAGAAGAAACCCGCGAATACCTGGCCCAGCGCCTCGAAGGCGCCGGGGCGGGTATCGAACTTTTCACGGCAAATCAGATCTCTGATATTCACGAAAGCTCCGATGGCTGGCCTGGAAACATCAATCAGGTTGCCCGCGATGCGATGATCGAAGCCATGATTGCCAGCCGCTCCGCGGTCAAGCGTCCAAAGATGGGGTTCACTATGCCTAAGAAGCACGTATTGGCCATTTCCGCTGTTGTCGTGGTCGCCGTTGCCGCCGCCTGGTTGATCCCGGGCCGCAGCAAGGCGCCGACCACGGCCGGCGCGCCAACGGAACAGGCGCAGTTGCCACTGGGCAAGCCCACACCGAACGTCGAGTTCGCCAACTCCGGTCAACCGACCAACCTGCCGATGGTCGGCCAGCCGGTGATGCGCGGTCCGCTCGCCGAAGAAGCCGGTGGCATCTCCGAAGGTGACGACGGCGTGCCGGTGGAAGGCTCCAGCGCCACTCCGCCGACCGTCACCACCACCGCACCGCCAGCCGGCGTACCGGCGGGCAAGCCTGCACCGGCACCTGCCGCAACCCCGACTCCGGCACCGACGGTCGCCACCGCCAAGCCCGCGCCGGTGACCAAGCCGGTCACGTCTGCACCTGCCGCCAAGCCCGCGCCGACCACCGCCGCCAAGCCGGCCGAGAAGCCAGCCACTGTCGCCAAGGCCGGCGCCGCCGGCAGCGGCTGGTACGCCAGCCAGCCTACCGGCAATTTCGTGGTGCAGATCCTGGGAACCAGCTCCGAAGCCAATGCCCAGGCGTTCGTGAAGGAGCAGGGCGGCGAGTACCGTTATTTCAAGAAAGTGCTCAACGGCAAGCCTCTCTACGTGATCACTTACGGCAACTTCACCAGCCGTGCCGCGGCTGATTCCGCGATCAAAACCTTGCCAGCGAAGGTTCAGGCTGGTAAACCTTGGCCTCGCACCGTTGCCAGCGTTCAACAAGAACTGGCAACTGCTCGCTGAAGATCCGGCGGCCTTACCCAGGCCGCCCTCCCGGCACCTCAAAAAAACTACAACAGCGTGCAGCCCTGAAGGCCGCGCGCTTTGTGGTGTCTGCGTCACGGTAGCTTTTGAGTCGTGGCAGTCAAAATTAAAAAAGTTTTGACTAGCACAGCATATCGCTTTAAACCTTTCATAAATGCGACATAGATTTGCGACATTTCGTCGCTAAATTTGTGAGCGTTCGTGTCGGTGTGTACAATGACCTCCCTTTTGCCCCCGCTAAGCCGGCGTACGTTCGGCGTGGAAGGTAACCGGTTGAATTGAAAAGAAATTTGCCTCGGTATAAGAGGCAGCCTGGTGAGAAAGTGTCTATGAAAGCAGGTCTGTACCAACCCGATGAATTCAAGGATAACTGCGGTTTCGGCCTGATAGCCCACATGCAGGGCGAGCCCAGTCATACCCTTTTGCAAACGGCCATCGAGGCCCTGACCTGCATGACCCACCGCGGTGGGATCAACGCCGACGGCAAGACCGGTGACGGTTGCGGCTTGCTGATTCAAAAGCCCGACCTGTTCCTGCGCGCTGTGGCCAAACAGCATTTTTCAGTCGACCTGCCCAAGCAATACGCGGTGGGCATGGTGTTTTTCAACCAGGACCCGGTCAAAGCCGAAGGCGCTCGCGAAAACATGAACCGCGAGATCGTCGCCGCCGGCCTGCAACTGATCGGCTGGCGCAAAGTGCCGATCGACACCAGCGTGCTCGGCCGTCTGGCCAACGAGCGCCTGCCGCAGATCGAACAAGTGTTCATCGCAGGCGACGGTCTGAGCGACCAGGACATGGCGATCAAGCTGTTCACCTCGCGTCGTCGTTCGTCGGTGCTCAACGCCGCCGACACCGATCACTACATCTGCAGCTTTTCCCACAAGACCATCATTTACAAAGGCCTGATGATGCCGGCGGACCTCGCCGCCTTCTATCCGGACCTGAGCGATGAGCGCCTGCAAACCGCAATCTGCGTGTTCCACCAGCGCTTCTCCACCAACACCCTGCCAAAATGGCCGCTGGCTCAGCCATTCCGCTTCCTCGCCCACAACGGCGAGATCAACACCATCACCGGCAACCGCAACTGGGCCGTGGCCCGTCGCACCAAGTTCGCCAACGATCTGATGGACCTCGAAGAGCTCGGCCCGCTGGTCAACCGCGTGGGTTCCGACTCTTCCAGCATGGACAACATGCTCGAACTGATGGTCACCGGCGGCATCGACCTGTTCCGTGGCGTGCGCATGATCATTCCGCCTGCGTGGCAGAACGTCGAAACCATGGACCCGGACCTTCGTGCATTCTACGAGTACAACTCGATGCACATGGAACCGTGGGACGGCCCGGCCGGCGTGGTCATGACCGACGGCCGCTACGCGGTGTGCCTGCTCGACCGTAACGGTCTGCGCCCGGCGCGTTGGGTCACCACCACCAACGGCTTTATCACCCTGGCCTCGGAAATCGGCGTGTGGGACTACAAGCCTGAAGACGTCATCGCCAAAGGCCGCGTGGGCCCTGGCCAGATCCTGGCCGTGGACACCGAAACCGGGCAGATCCTCGACACTGACGCCATCGACAACCGCTTGAAGTCGCGTCACCCCTACAAGCAATGGCTGCGCAAGAACGCCCTGCGCATCCAGGCGACCATGGAAGACAACGACCACGGCTCGGCTTTCTACGACGTAGACCAACTCAAGCAATACATGAAGATGTATCAGGTCACGTTCGAGGAGCGCGATCAGGTGCTGCGCCCGCTCGGCGAGCAAGGCTATGAGGCAGTCGGCTCCATGGGCGATGACACGCCAATGGCCGTGCTGTCCCAGCGCGTGCGCACGCCGTACGACTATTTCCGTCAGCAGTTCGCCCAGGTGACCAACCCGCCGATCGACCCGCTGCGCGAAGCCATCGTGATGTCCCTGGAAGTGTGCCTCGGTGCCGAGCGCAACATCTTCCAGGAATCGCCTGAGCACGCCTCCCGCGTGATCCTCAGCTCGCCGGTGATTTCGCCGGCCAAGTGGCGCTCGCTGATGACCCTGGAGCGTCCGGGCTTCGACCGCCAGATCATCGACCTGAACTACGACGAGAGTGTTGGCCTGGAAGCCGCCGTGCGCAACATCGCCGATCAGGCCGAAGAAGCCGTGCGTGCCGGGCGTACCCAGATCGTGCTGACCGACCGTCATATCGCGCCGGGCAAGCTGCCGATCCACGCCTCGCTCGCCACGGGTGCGGTGCACCACCGCCTGACCGAAAAAGGCCTGCGTTGCGACTCCAACATCCTCGTCGAAACCGCCACCGCCCGTGACCCGCATCACTTTGCGGTGCTGATCGGCTTCGGCGCTTCGGCGGTGTACCCGTTCCTGGCCTACGAAGTGCTGGGCGACCTGATCCGTACCGGTGAAGTGCTGGGCGACCTCTATGAGGTGTTCAAGAACTACCGTAAAGGCATCACCAAAGGCCTGCTGAAGATCCTGTCGAAGATGGGCATCTCCACCGTCACGTCCTATCGCGGCGCACAGTTGTTCGAAGCCATTGGCCTGTCCGAAGAAGTCTGCGAGTTGAGCTTCCGTGGTGTGCCGAGCCGCATCAAGGGTGCACGCTTCGTCGACATCGAAGCTGAACAGAAAGCCCTGGCAGCTGAAGCCTGGAGCGCGCGCAAGCCGATCCAGCAAGGCGGCCTGCTCAAGTTCGTGCACGGTGGTGAATACCACGCCTACAACCCGGACGTGGTCAGCACCCTGCAAGCCGCCGTGCAGCAGGGCGACTACGCCAAGTTCAAGCAGTACACGAGCCTGGTGGATAACCGCCCGGTGTCGATGATCCGCGACCTGTTCAAGGTGAAGACCCTGGACACGCCGATGGACATCGCCGAAGTCGAGCCGCTGGAATCGATCCTCAAGCGCTTCGACTCCGCCGGTATTTCCCTGGGCGCCCTGTCGCCCGAGGCCCACGAAGCCCTGGCCGAAGCCATGAACCGCCTGGGTGCGCGTTCCAACTCCGGCGAAGGCGGCGAAGACCCGGCGCGCTACGGCACGCTGAAAAGCTCGAAGATCAAGCAGGTGGCGACCGGCCGATTCGGCGTTACCCCGGAATACCTGGTCAACGCCGAAGTGCTGCAGATCAAGGTGGCCCAGGGCGCCAAGCCGGGTGAGGGCGGGCAACTGCCGGGCGGCAAGGTCAACGGCCTGATCGCCAAGCTGCGCTACGCAGTGCCCGGCGTGACGCTGATTTCGCCGCCGCCGCACCACGACATCTATTCGATCGAAGACTTGTCGCAGCTGATTTTCGACCTCAAGCAAGTCAACCCGCAGGCGCTGGTCTCGGTGAAACTGGTGGCGGAAGCCGGCGTGGGTACCATTGCCGCCGGCGTGGCCAAGGCCTATGCCGACCTGATCACCATCTCCGGCTACGACGGCGGCACTGGCGCATCGCCGCTGACCTCCATCAAGTACGCCGGTGCACCGTGGGAGCTGGGCCTGGCTGAAACCCACCAGACCCTGCGCGGCAACGACCTGCGCGGCAAGGTGCGGGTACAGACCGACGGCGGCCTGAAAACCGGCCTCGACGTGATCAAGGCCGCGATCCTCGGCGCCGAGAGCTTCGGCTTCGGCACCGCGCCGATGATCGCCCTGGGCTGCAAATACCTGCGCATCTGCCACCTGAACAACTGCGCCACCGGCGTCGCCACGCAGAACGAAAAACTGCGCAAGGACCACTACATCGGCACCGTCGACATGGTGGTGAATTTCTTCACCTACGTCGCCGAAGAGACCCGTGAGTGGCTGGCCAAGCTGGGCGTGCGCTCGCTGGAAGAACTGATCGGGCGCACCGATCTGCTGGAAATCCTTCAGGGTCAGACCGCCAAGCAACAGCACCTGGACCTCACGCCGCTGTTGGGCAGCGATCACATCCCGGCCGACAAACCGCAGTTCTGCGGCGTGGAGCGTAACCCGCCGTTCGACAAGGGCCTGTTGGCCGAGAAGATGGTCGATATGGCCGGCTCCTCGATCAATGACGCCAGCGGTGGCGAATTCGCTCTGGACATCTGTAACTGCGACCGTTCCATCGGCGCCCGCGTCTCCGGCGAAATCGCGCGCAGGCACGGCAATCAGGGCATGGCGAAAGCGCCGATCACCTTCCGCTTCAAGGGCACCGCAGGCCAGAGCTTCGGCGTGTGGAATGCCGGCGGTTTGCACATGTACCTCGAAGGCGACGCCAACGATTACGTGGGCAAGGGCATGACCGGCGGCAAGCTGGTGATCGTTCCGCCTGCGGGCAGCGTGTACAAGAGCCAGGACAGTGCAATCATCGGCAACACCTGCCTGTACGGCGCTACCGGTGGCAAGCTGTTCGCCGCCGGTACTGCGGGTGAGCGTTTCGCCGTGCGTAACTCCGGTGCCCACACCGTGGTGGAAGGCACTGGCGATCACTGCTGCGAATACATGACCGGGGGCTTTGTCGCGGTACTGGGCAAGACCGGTTACAACTTCGGTTCGGGCATGACCGGCGGTTTCGCCTACGTGCTCGACCAGGACAACACCTTCGTTGACAAGGTCAACCACGAGTTGGTCGAGATCCAGCGCATCAGCGGCGAAGCCATGGAATCCTACCGGAACCACTTGCAGCACGTGCTGGACGAGTACGTCGAGGAGACCGGCAGCGAATGGGGGCGTAACCTCGCCGAAAACCTCGATGATTTCCTGCGTCGTTTCTGGCTGGTCAAGCCCAAGGCTGCCAACCTGAAATCGTTGCTTTCCAGCATCCGTGCCAACCCGCAGTGATATGCGCCTGAAGAGTTTGATGAGGTTTTAACATGGCTGAACGTCTGAATAACGACTTCCAGTTCATCGATGTCGGGCGCAAGGATCCGAAGAAGAAACTGTTGCGTCAACGCAAGAAAGAGTTCGTGGAAATCTACGAACCCTTCAAGCCCCAGCACTCGGCCGACCAGGCCCACCGCTGCCTGGGCTGCGGTAACCCGTATTGCGAATGGAAGTGCCCGGTGCACAACTTCATTCCCAACTGGCTGAAATTGGTGGCCGAGGGCAACATCCTCGCCGCCGCCGAGCTGTCGCACCAGACCAACACCCTGCCGGAAGTCTGCGGCCGGGTGTGCCCGCAGGACCGTCTGTGTGAAGGTGCCTGCACCCTCAACGACGGCTTCGGTGCGGTGACCATCGGTTCGGTCGAGAAGTACATCACCGACACCGCGTTCGCCATGGGCTGGCGCCCGGACATGTCCAAGGTCAAGCCCACCGGCAAGCGCGTCGCGATCATCGGCGCCGGCCCGGCTGGCCTGGGCTGTGCCGACGTGCTGGTACGTGGCGGCGTGACCCCGGTGGTGTTCGACAAGAACCCGGAAATCGGCGGGCTGCTGACCTTCGGCATTCCCGAATTCAAGCTGGAAAAGACCGTACTGAGCCACCGTCGTGAAGTGTTCACCGGCATGGGTATCGAGTTCCGTCTCAATACCGAGATCGGCAAGGACATCACCATGGAGCAGTTGCTCGCCGAATACGACGCTGTGTTCATGGGCATGGGCACCTACACCTACATGAAGGGCGGTTTTGCCGGTGAGGACCTGCCGGGCGTGTATGACGCGCTCGACTTCCTGATCGCCAACGTCAACCGCAACCTGGGCTTTGAAAAGGCGCCGGAAGATTTCGTCGACATGAAGGGCAAGAAGGTCGTGGTACTCGGCGGTGGCGACACCGCGATGGACTGCAACCGCACCTCGATCCGTCAGGGCGCCAAGTCGGTGACCTGCGCCTATCGCCGTGACGAAGCCAACATGCCGGGCTCGCGCAAAGAGGTGAAGAACGCCAAGGAAGAAGGCGTGAAATTCCTCTACAACCGCCAGCCGATTGCCATCGTCGGTGAAGACCGTGTCGAAGGCGTGAAGGTGGTCGAGACCCGTCTCGGCGAACCGGACGCCCGTGGCCGTCGCAGCCCCGAGCCGATCCCGGGTTCCGAAGAGATCATCCCGGCAGACGCCGTGGTCATCGCCTTCGGTTTCCGCCCAAGCCCGGCGCCGTGGTTCGAGCAGTTCACCATCCAGACCGACAGCCAGGGCCGCGTGGTGGCCCCGGAACAAGGTCAATACAAGCACCAGACCAGCAACCCGAAAATCTTTGCCGGTGGCGATATGGTGCGCGGCTCTGACCTGGTGGTGACGGCGATCTTCGAAGGCCGCAACGCCGCCGAAGGGATCCTGGACTACCTGCAGGTCTGACTCCTGATCCCAAATTGAAACGGGATCAAAATGTGGGAGGGGGCTTGCTCCCGATGGCAGTGTGTCAGCCAATGAGTTTGGTGACTGATACACCGCAATCGGGAGCAAGCCCCCTCCCACATTTGTCTTGCGGTGTATTCAAGCTACCGCGACAAATTGACCCGATAGACAAAAGGCACGGTGCATTCCGTGCCTTTTGCGTCGTGCTCTGAGAAAATGCCCGCACTTTTTTTGCGGATGCCGACATGACTGCCCTCAAGAACGACCGTTTCCTTCGTGCCCTGCTCAAGCAGCCCGTAGACGTCACGCCCGTGTGGATGATGCGTCAAGCCGGTCGTTACCTGCCGGAATACCGGGCCAGTCGCGCCCATGCCGGCGACTTCATGAGCCTGTGCATGAACCCGCAATTCGCCTGCGAAGTCACGATGCAGCCGCTGGATCGCTACCCGCAACTGGACGCGGCCATCCTTTTCTCCGACATCCTCACCATCCCCGACGCCATGGGCCAGGGCCTGTATTTCGAGACCGGCGAAGGCCCGCGCTTCAGGAAAGTCGTCAGTACCCTGGCCGACATCGAGGCCCTGCCGATTCCCGATCCGCACAAGGATCTCGGCTATGTGATGGATGCCGTCAGCACTATCCGCCGCGAACTCAATGGTCGCGTCCCGCTGATCGGCTTCTCCGGCAGCCCTTGGACCCTGGCTACCTACATGGTCGAAGGCGGTTCGTCGAAAGACTTCCGCAAGACCAAGGCCATGCTCTACGACAATCCGCAGGCCATGCACCTGCTGCTGGACAAGCTGGCGCAGTCGGTCACGGCGTACCTCAACGGCCAGATCATGGCCGGTGCCCAGGCTGTACAGATTTTCGACACCTGGGGCGGCAACCTGTCGGCGGCGGCGTACCAGGAATTCTCCCTGGCCTACATGCGCAAGATCGTCAGCGGCCTGATTCGCGAACACGAAGGCCGCAAAGTGCCGGTCATCCTGTTCACCAAGGGCGGCGGCCTGTGGCTGGAAAGCATCGCCGACGCGGGTGCCGACGCCCTGGGCCTGGACTGGACCTGCGATATCGGCGAAGCGCGCCAGCGCGTGGGTAACCGCGTGGCGCTGCAAGGCAACATGGACCCGACCGTGCTGTACGCCAACCCCGAAGCGATCCGCAACGAAGTCGGCCGCATCCTGGCCAGCTACGGCAAGGGCACCGGGCATGTGTTCAACCTGGGCCATGGCATTACGCCGGAAGTGAACCCTGAGCACGCCGGCGCGTTCCTGCGCGCGGTGCATGAACTGTCGGCGCAGTATCACGAGTGATTGCAGCTCACTATAAGAACGCCCGGCTTATGCCGGGCGTTTTTATAGGCAAGTAATCATTGTCCGAGAAGTTGTTCGGCGTAGCGCGCAACCACATGATCAAACGCTTCGTGCTGACCGCTGATGGGGTGACGGGAGCGTTGCACGATTTTTTCCAACTCTTCCTGGGTGAAGTCCGCCAGAAAATCGTTATCGAAAATACCTTCGAGTTTTTCCTTGCGGCGACTGTTCAGGAACTCAATATCAAGCGCGAGGAGCTTGATCATGGTATCGGCAGTGACATCATCGTCACTACTTTCGATTTCACCGAGGAGAGTGAATCGAAACCGACGCTCGCAGTCATCAGCCAAAGGCGATATATGGGATTGCTCGCAGAAGTCGCTCCCTTTGCTGTGACCGCAGTGGGCAGGCGTGGGCGTTTCTGTCTCGCCCTGGCAGGATGCGTGAAGGTTTGAGTATTCCAGATCAAGGTGTTTGTAGTGTTTCTGAGGTCGAAAGTGCTCCACATGGCTGGAGTCCTGCGTGATTTTGTCGCCGCAATAGCAACACGCATAACCCTGTTCATGGAGCAGGCTGATATGCAGTTCGCCTTTTTGTGGGTGCCGAAGCTCGCGATAAGTCGGTACCCATTCCTCGTTTTCCAATGCCTTCCACTGTGTAAATGACGCGGGTTCAGCTCCTTTGATTACTCGCTTCATCGGCCGATAATCTCCTTGCGCCGCAGAAGTGCCTCGGCTCTCAGGAACTCTGGAAGGTCAGGCGCTTTTTCTCTGAGTGCTTGAAGTTGAGTTTTGGCTTTTTGGAAATCGTTATCTTCGATGGTGCTGAACAGTTCGCTCAACAGGTTTTCTATTTCTGGCTCGCGTTCGGAGACGCCCATGACTTCTTCGAGTACGCGACTGGAGTCGAGGCCATAGGTAACGCGTGGATGTGAAGATTCACGATCATTGAGCAGGATGACCTCAGCGGGTTGCAAACTGCCGATTATCTGTGGGGAATGGCTGGCTGCGATGAATTGCACCTTGGGAAATGCTGTCTTCAGTGCGGGAACAACACTGCGCTGCCAAGCGGGATGCAGGTGAATATCCAGCTCATCGACAATGATAATACCCGGGGTGTTTTTCAGAACGTCCTGACCCAGGTGCGGGTTCAAGATGCACATGCGTCGAGCGATATCAGCAAAGAGCGCGACCATGCCACGCTGGCCATCACTGAGTTCGTAGAAAGGGATGGTTTTATCGCCATCAAGACTGATCAACAGGCTTTGCAGCCTTATGTCATAACGCAGGCTATGTGCGCCTGGAATCGCGAACTGTATGGCTTGGTTAACCGATGCAAGTTCGTCGTCATACTGCGATGGCGTGGATTTCGCTTCCAACAGGTCTTGCATGCGTTCCAGCGTTCGACCAATCAGCCAGCTCTCGAAGTCTTTGAGTTTGGCGACGGCATCGAACCAATTGTTATAACCATCGAAACGAGAAGGGCGCTGTTGCGCGGCAAACTCGGCGGACACGTCGGCACTTTTCCAATGCCGATTTGCCCGATAAAACGCCAGGACCGGCAGGTCCACTCTTATAGCTGTGTTAATGCAGTTTTTGACGGTTTGAATTTGCTGATCAATCTCGGATTCGACAAGGCAGGGTTCTGTTTCTCCCGCGTGGACCAACTTCCATTCCGTCGCGTTAAAAATATGACCTTTTGCCGTCACTCGGACAGGATCAATGCGTTCGAGTCTCGTGCGTCCGTTAATGCTGTCGATCACAAACCGAATGTCTTTGGCCTGCAGGCACGGTTGTTTTGCACCTACATGCTCGCCAAATTCGAAAAATGAAGCGGCTATCGCCTGCAACAACGAAGTCTTCCCACTCCCATTAACCCCCACCACCAGGTTAAACCCCGGCTGAAAGTCAAAAGTGGCATCTTCGTAGCAACGAAAATTCTGAATATGAAGCTGGTCCAGGCGCATTCTGGCTTTCCTTTACCAAGACTGACGAATGCCGCCAGTGTACCTTGGCCCGTCAGAACCGCCAGAGGCTCGGGTGTTACGCGCTTTTTGCACGGCGCAGCGGCGCCAGCTTCGCCAGCCTCAGCGCCACCAGCAGCGCACCGATCAACAACGCCACGATAAACCCGCCAATTCCGTTCCAGCCGCCCAGGTGCCAGAAGAACCCACCTGCCGTCCCGGCAATGCTCGATCCCGCGTAATAGCTGAACAGATACAGCGACGAGGCCTGCCCCTTGGCCTTGACGGCGCGCCGGCCGATCCAGCTGCTGGCGACCGAGTGGGCAGCGAAGAAGCCGAAGGTGAAGATCAGCATGCCGGGCACGATCAGCCACAGCGGGCTGAACAGGGTCAGGACGAAGCCGGCCAGCATCAATACGATAGTGGCCCACAGCACGCGGCGGCGGCCGAGGCGGTCGGCCAGGGAGCCGATTTTCGCCGAGCTGTAGATGCCCGAGAGGTACACCAGTGACAGCAGACCGACCACCGCCTGGCTCAAGTCGTAGGGATCGGCCAGCAGCCGGTAGCCGATGTAGTTGAACAGCGTCACGAAGGCGCCCATCAGCAGAAAGGCCTCAAGGAACAGCCACGGCAGGCCGGCGTCCCTGAAGTGCATGACAAAGCCGTTCATCAGGCTGCGCGGCTTGAGGCTGCTGGCGCGAAAGTTGCGCGATTCGGGGAGGATCCTCCAGAACACGGTTGCCGCGATCAGTGCCAGGGCACCGATGATCAGCATCGCGGTGTGCCAACTGACGAAGTCGATCAATACGCCGATGATCAGACGCCCGCTCATGCCGCCAATCGCGTTGCCGGCAATGTACAGGCCCATCGCCAGGCCGATGTGCTGCGGGTGAATCTCTTCACTGAGGTAAGTCATCGCCACGGCGGCCAGGCCGCTGAGGGACAGGCCCACCAGCGCACGCATCAGCAGGATGCCCTCCCAGCTCGGCATCAGGCCGCTGGCAAACGTCGCCAGGGCCGCGCAAAACAACGCCGCCACCATCACCGGTTTGCGCCCCAGCCGGTCGGATATCGGCCCGGTGATCAGCAGGCCGAACGCGAGCATTCCCGTGGACACCGACAGGATCAGGCTGCTCTGCGCGGCATTGATGGCGAATTCATGGGACAACGCCGGCATCATCGGCTGCACGCAATACAACAAGGCAAACGTGGCGAAGCCACCACAGAACAGCGCCAGCACCGTGCGCATGAACATCGGCGTGCCTTTTTCGATGAACGCCTCAGTGAGTTCGGCGGCCACCTCATCCAAAGCGGTGGTCGGGACTTCCTGGGCGAACGGAGCGACAGCAGATTTCACGGGGACCTCGGAGGGCAAGACTGCCATGGCCGGCAATGCAAAAAAGAATATAGCTGGCTAATGATTCTTTCCAATATATTGTTCGACCTGTTTGATAGCTTCTGCGACTTAATGGTGAAGGGATGGAATTACGTCATTTGCGCTACTTCATTGCCGTCGCCGAGGAACTGCACTTCGGTCGCGCCGCGCAGGTACTGGGCATCTCGCAACCGCCGCTGAGCCAGCAGATTCAGGCGCTGGAACAGCAAGTGGGCGCGCGTTTATTTGAGCGTACCAACCGGCGCGTTGAGCTGAGCGAAGCGGGGCGCTTGTTCCTGCACGAGGCGCGCCTGGTGCTGGCGCAGGTTGACAAGGCGGCGGATGTAGCGCGGCGTGCGCACATGGGGGAGCTGGGTGAGCTGAAGATCGGCTTTACCTCCTCGGCGCCGATCAACGCCAGCATTCCCCAGGCGATCTATGGCTTTCGCCAGGCGTTCCCGGCCGTTCACCTGACGCTGCGGGAAATGAGCAGTACCCAGGTGGCCGAGGCCTTGGTGAACGAATCGATCCAGGTCGGTTTGATGCGGCCGTTGCCGTTGCCCGATTCCCTGAGTGCCGTCGAGCTGATGCGTGAGCCGCTCGTGGCCGTGTTGAACACCGGCCATCCGTTGACGGCAGGCAGTGAGCACGGCTTGCACCTGGCGCAACTGGCCGAGGAACCGTTCGTGTTTTTCCCGCGCAGCTACGGCAGCGGCCTGTACGCCCAACTGCTCGACCTGGCCCGCGACGCCGGCTTCAGCCCGCGCTTTGCGCAGGAGGCTGGCGAAGCGATGACCATCATCGGCCTGGTGGCGGCGGGGCTGGGGGTGTCGGTATTGCCAGCGTCGTACCAGCGCATCCGCATCGATGGGGTGGTGTATCGCACCTTGCTGGACCCTGCCGCGGTGTCAGCGGTATGGCTGGTGCAACGCAAGGGTGTGCAGTCGCCGATGGCGAAGGCGTTTGTGGCGTTGCTCACCCTCAGGACAACGCAATAACCCATGTGGGAGGGGGCTTGCTCCCGATGGCGGAGTGACAGTCGACAGCTGCATGACTGACATACCGCTATCGGGAGCAAGCCCCCTCCCACATTTGGATCTCATTGACTCTGAAAATCGTGTTTTTTGACGGCTAGCACCAGCGCCGAAAGATCAGCGAGGTGTTCACCCCGCCGAAGGCAAAGTTGTTGTTCATCACGTAGTCGTGGTGCATCTCGCGAAAGCCTCCTTGCAGGTAATCCAGCTCGCCGCATTGCGGGTCGACGGTGTCCAGGTTGAAGGTGTGCACGTACTGGTCGCGGTTCATCATCTCGATGCTGAACCATGATTCCAGCGCGCCGCACGCGCCCAGGGTATGGCCGAGGAAACTCTTCTGTGAGCTGATGGGCATGCGGCTGCCGAACAGGCTGCTGGTGGCCAGGGTTTCGGCGATGTCGCCCTGGTCGGTGGCGGTGCCGTGACCATTCACGTAGCCGATGGCGGACGGCGCGAGCCCTGCGTCTTCCAGGGCCAGTTCCATGGCGCGGCGCATGGTTTTCTGTTCCGGGCGGGTGGTGTGCTGACCGTCGGCATTGCTGCCGAAGCCGACCAGTTCGGCATGGATATGCGCACCGCGCGCCAGGGCGTGTTCCAGCTCCTCCAGCACCAGCATGCCGCCGCCTTCGCCGATCACCAGGCCGTCACGGCCGCTGTCGTAGGGGCGTGGGCTGGTCTGTGGGGCGTCATTCTTCAAGCTGGTGGCGTAGAGGGCGTCGAACACCATGGCCTCGGTGGGGCACAGCTCTTCGGCGCCGCCGGCGAGCATCAACGGCAGGCGGCCGAACTTGATTGCCTCGTAGGCATACCCGATGCCCTGGCTGCCGCTGGTGCAGGCGCTGGAGGTCGGGATCAGCCGCCCGGTGAGGCCAAAGAAGATGCTGATATTCGCCGCCGTGGTGTGCGGCATCATGCGCACGTAGGAGTTGGCGTTGAGCCCCTCGGCCACCGAGTTCAGCAGCATATTGCCGAACGCCTTGATCTCATCGGTGCTGCCGGTGGACGAGCCGCAGGCCACGCCCATGCGCCCGTCCTTGATGGAGGGATCGCCCAGCAGCCCGGCGTCCTGCAGCGCCTGCTCCGCCGCCCACACCGCCAGGCGCGAGACGCGGCCCATGCTGCGCAATTGCTTGCGCGTCCAGTGCGCGGGCACTACGAAATCATCGATCGGCCCGGCCAGGCGCGTGTTCAGCTCTATAAAACGGTCCCACTCATCCATGCGCCGGATGCCGCTGCGGTTGGCGCGAAAGTTGGCCGCGATGGTCTCCCAGTCGCAACCCAGGGAGGTCATGCCAGCCATGCCGGTGACAACGACGCGCTTCATCAGCACAGGCCTCCGTTCACGGCCAATACCTGGCGCGTGATGTAGCCGGCTTCGGCCGACATCAGAAAGTTCACGGCGCCGGCGACTTCCTCCGGGGTGCCCATGCGCTGCGCCGGGATCATCTTCATCAGTTCTTCCACCGGCACGTTTTCATCGAGCATGGCGGTGTCGATCAAACCGGGGGCGACGCAGTTGACGGTGATCTTGCGCTTGCCCAGCTCGATGGCCAGCGCCTTGGCCGCACCGATCAGCCCGGCCTTGGACGCGCTGTAATTGACCTGCCCACGGTTGCCGATCAGTCCTGAAACGGAAGTGATGCAGACGATACGCCCGGGCGCGCGGCGCCGAATCATTGGCATCATCACCGGGTGCAGCACGTTGTAGAAACCGTCGAGGTTGGTGCGCAGCACCACGTCCCAATCGTCTTCCGAGAGGGCCGGGAACGCACCGTCGCGGGTCAGTCCGGCGTTGAGCACCACGCCGTAATAGGCGCCGTGTTGCTCTACGTCGGCTTCGAGTATTTCGCGGCACGCGGCGCGGTCGGCGACGTCGAATTGCAGCACGCGGGCACTGCGTCCCAACGCCTGGATCTCGACCTGCACCGCATCGGCTTCGGCGCGCCCGCTGCGGCAGTGCAGCACGATGTCATGCCCGGCCTGGGCCAGGCGCAGGGCGATGGCGCGGCCGATGCCTCGGCTGGAGCCGGTGACCAGTACGGATTGAGTCATGACGTTGCGTCCTTCGATTCAGCTAAATAATTGGCCGCCTGGGGCGGTCGAAATACGTTCAGGCGCGCGCTGGCCTGGATGCCGCCGCCGGTCAGGTGGCATTCGAACACGCCCATGCCGTTGTCGTCTTCCAGCGAGCGCCGGCCGTGGATGGTCAGCTCGGCGCCGGCCGGGAAGCCATCCACGTTGCACTCGAACTTGCGTGTGCCGAGCAGGAAGCCCAGTTCCACCGCTTCGCCGTTCTTGCGTGCGCGGCAACCGGCATAGGCGGCGACGCTCTGCGCCATCAGTTCGATGCCTACCCACGCCGGCAGGCTGCCGTCCGCGCGGTTGAACAGGCCGCCGGGCTTTACGGTGAGACAGGTATGAATCTGCTCTTCATCGAACGACAGCACCTGGTCGATCAGGATCATGTCGCCCGCGTGGGGCAGCAGTTCGGCGAGTGGCCAATCAATCATGGGGCCTCTCCGATAATCAGGCTGACATTGTTGCCGCCGAAGGCAAACGAGTTGCTCATCAGGCGGGGGTGTTGCAGGGCGTCACCGCCGCGTGCCCACTGCAACGCGGGCAGTGCCGGGTCGGCCTGGCCGTCCCACACGTGCGGCGGCACCACACCGTGAGCCAGGCTCAGCCAGCAGAACGCCGCCTCCAATGCACCGGCTGCACCGAGGGTGTGACCGCTCATGGGCTTGGTCGACGAACACGCCACGCCGTGCGGGAACAGCTGAGCGACGGCCAGGCTTTCCATGGCATCGTTATGCTGGGTGGCGGTACCGTGCAGGTTCAGGTAGCCGATCTGTTCGGGGTTCAATGCGGCACTGCTCAAGGCCTTGCGCATGGCTTGCAACGCGCCTTTGCCGGTGGGTTCCGGCGCGGAAATATGGTGCGCGTCGCTGCTCGCGCCGCTGCCCAGCAGGGCAATGGGCCCTCGCTCGCGCGTCATCAGGAACAGCACCGCCGCTTCGCCGATATTGATGCCGTTGCGGTTCACCGAAAACGGATTGCAGCGCTCGCCCGACACCGCTTCCAGCGAGGTAAAGCCATTGAGGGTCAGCTTGCACAGGCTGTCGACGCCACCGCAGATCACCGCATCGCACACGCCCAGTTCGAGCAGGCGCCGGGCGCTCATCAGCGCCCGGGCACTCGAGGTGCACGCGGTGGAAATCACATAGGCGGGGCCGCTCAGGTGCAGCCAGTCGGCGAGAAAGTTGGCCGGCGCGCTGAGTTCCTGTTGCTGGTAGTCGTAATTGCCGGGGAACTGCCGTTCGCGCAGGTACTGGGCAATACCACGGCTGGCTTCGTCGATGCCCGAGGTGCTGGTGCCCAGCACAACCCCCACCCGCGAAGCGCCATAGGTCTGGATCGCCTGGCGCATCTCGTTCTCTATTTGCAGTGCAGCCTCCAGCAGCAGCTGATTGTTACGGCTGCTTTGCTGGCCCAGTTGCAGCGGGATCGGCGCCAGTTCACCGTGCACGGCGCCCACCGGCAGTACACGCTCCGGCACCCAGCCGCTCTCGGCGCGCATGCCGGCGCAGTCGCCGGCAAACAGGCTGCGCGCGACCTCGGCCTGCCCACGGCCGAGGGCACAGATCACGCCCAGGGCATTGAGATAGGCGGTCATCGCTCAACCCCAAGCGGCGTGATGCGATAGCTCAGCGGCTGGCCCGTCATGTTCACGCTGAACACCTCGGAGGACTGATAAACGATTTGCCAATGCCCTGGCAGGGTGCGCGTCAGGTCCCTGGCCTGGGCGCCCGGGTACAGGGCGCGCAGGTCGTCCGCCGAGGCCAGCGCAAACAGCAGGGCGGCGAACAGCTCGCGTGCCTGCGGATTGGGCGGCAGCAAGCCGTCGGCCTGCCACGCGCCATCGAGCAACTTTTGCCGCGCCTGGGGAATGCCCAGCGGGTCCATCATCGACCAGCGAATGGCGGCGCCCTCGCGCTGAATCACCAGCAGCCAGTCCTGGCGCTGATTGCCTTCCATGCGCTGCACATGCAATTGCAGCGGCAAATTCAGGACCGGGATTTTTTCCGGCAACGGCGCCTGGCTGGCGCACGCGCTCAGCAGCAACAGACAGCCGATCAGCAGCAGGCGCATCATGGTGCACTGCTCGCCAGCGGCTTGCGCGCCACGCAATTGACCAGGGTTTCTTCACGCTGGCCCACCGGCGGCGCCTTGCGCAGGCCCAGACGCTCCAGCAGGCCGAAATCCGTGGCACGGCTCCACCACAGATAGGGGTAGGAAACGTTCTGCGGGCCAAATTCAAAGCCCTGCTCGCGGATCATCGCCAGGTACGCCTCGGCGCTTTTCTGCACTTGCATGGGGTGGCGGAACAGCCAGCGAATCACCCAGGTGTCGATATAGGCTTCGGTGGACTCGGCAAACAGCAGGTAGCCGCCGGGCTTGAGCACGCGATAGAACTCTGCAAGGGCGCGATGCTGCTCCACCAGATGGTGGAACGTCTGGTGGCAGAACAGAATATCGACACTGTCGTCCGGCACTTGCAGGGTGGCGCAGTCGCTGCCGATCAGCTCGATGGCCAGGCCCTGGCGCGCCGCTTCGGCCTGGCTCTGGTCGAGGCTGTGGGGGTCGGCATCCAGGCCGATCAGCCGTTCCGGGGCGAACACCTGTTGCAGGTACGCAAAGGATTTGCCCTGGCCGCAGCCGGCGTCCAGCAACACCGGGGCGTGCGGCACAGGCTCGGTGAACAGACTGCGCAGGTCGTCGATGGCCACGCGCAACACATAGTGTTGCCAGGTGCGGCTGCGCAGAAACCAAAGGCCGAAGCGGGTTTCTTCGACGTAATGTTTACTCAGGTATTGGCTGCTCATACCGGATCACTCGCACAAATTTCCGACAACATCCGCAAGCGTCGCTTGGGCTCGCTGACAAACGGGTTGCGCTCGTCCCAGGCATAACCGGCGAGGATCGCGCTGATCATGCGGCGAATCTCCGGCGAACTGCCCGGGTGGAAAATGACATCCTGGAAGGTCCCGGCGTACCAGCCCTCCACGTAGCAGCGAAAGGTGTCGACGCCGCGCTTGAGCGGTTCGGCGAATTCGGTTTGCCAGTCGACGGGTTCGCCCGTGAGCTGACGATGCAGCACGCCGGCGGCCATGCTCGCCGAACGCATGGCGATGGTCACGCCGGACGAAAACACCGGGTCGAGAAATTCCGCCGCATTGCCCAGCAATGCAAAACCGGGGCCGTGCAGGGTTTTGACGTTGGCCGAGTAGCCGCCGATGCTGCGCGCCGGGGTATCCCACACCGCGTTTTGCAGCACGCCGGACAGGCTTGGGGTTTCAGCGATAAAACCGCGCAGGCAGGCATCGAGGTCGCTGTCGCGGCCGTCGAAATGCGTCTGCGCCGCCACCACGCCCACCGAACAGCGGCCGTTGCTGAACGGGATGGTCCAGAACCAGATGTCGCGCTTTACAGGGTGGGTGGTAATGAGGATTTTGCTACGGTCGAAACCTGGGTGTTCGATGCGATCTTCAACATGGGTGAACACCGCCCGGCGCAGCGGGAAATTCGACGGCGCCTCCAGGTCGAGCAGGCGCGACAGCACGCGGCCGTAACCGCTGGCGTCGAGCACGAATCTGGCCTTGAGGTGATACTCGCTGCCGTTTTGCCGGCGCACATGCAGGTAACGGCATTCGCCGCTGAAATCCGCGCCGACGATGGTTTGGCCATAGCGAATGTCTACGCCCTGCAGCGCCGCCTGATCGGCCAGCAGCTTGTCGAACTCGCCGCGCTGCACCTGGTAGGTGGTCGGCTTGCCGTTGCTGAACGTGTCGCCAAAATCGAACGCGCTGTAGCGCTCGCCCCAGGCGAACGCGGCGCCGGTCTTCACCTGGAAGCCGGCTGCCTGCACCGCCTCGAGCATGCCCGCTTCTTCGATAAAATCGATGCAGTGCGACAGCAGGCTTTCGCCAATCGAGAAGCGCGGGAAATGCTCGCGCTCGATGATCACGACGTCATGGCCCTTGCGCTTGAGCAACGCGGCGGCGATGGCACCGGACGGACCGGCACCGATCACCACCACCTGGCGACGTTCCATTTCAACTGTGGGCACTGAGGCTCCTTGCCGCATGGGCGATAATCACATTCATAGGGCGGGTTTGCGCGGCCCGGCCCAGGGCGCCAGCATAAAGCTGAATGCCAGGCCGAGGCTGACCGACAGGCCGAAATTACTCACCGCTGGCGTACTCGATACCGCCAGCAGACCGAACGACAGCCAGGTCGTCAACGCCGCCAGCAACGTGCCCAGCAGGCTGACCGCCGGGCCGCCGATCTGCTCGCGCATCAGGATCGCATAGTCGACGCTGATGGCCGTGACCAGCAGCAGGCCGAACAGGCTGAACAGGGTCAGCGGCTGGCCCAGCCAGCCCAGGCTGGCCAGGCTGCACAGCGCGGCCAGCAACGGCAGGGCGACGATGCGCAAGGCCCCGCCGAAGCCGAACGGCACCATCAGCAGCAACACGATCAGCACACACGACAGTAACTTGAGTTCGGCGGCGCTGATCTGTGTGGCGGCGAACACGCGGTTCAGGTCGCCCAGGCGATCCACCAGTTGCACACCAGGCAAGTCCACGGCCTGCACCCGCAGCAGCGCCGGGTTGTTCAGGCCCTGCAGGCTGACCATTGCTGCCACGCCGCCGTTGACCGGGCCCAGCCACAGCGTGCGCCAGGGTTCGGCCAGCGGACCTTTGAGGGCGGCGTCGATATCTTCGGTGGGCAGCGCCTGCAACTGCGCCACTTCGGCTTGCAGGGCGCTGGCCGGCACACCGAGGTCCACCAGCGGCTGCCAGTGTTGCGCCAGGTTGCCCAGCGCATCGCGCAGTTGCTGTTGCTCGGCCGGCAAGCTGACCAGTTGGTTGAGCGCCAGGTAACCCTGCAGCTTGTCCATATTCACCAGTTGCTCCAGGCGCTGGCCCAGCGCGGCCTGACGCTCCAGCAACTGTTGCTGGTTGTCTGCGCGCACCAGGAAGAACTGGCTGGTGGGCTGAAAGCCGGTAATCCGCGCCACGGCCTGGGCTTCCTGCAGCAAGTGGGGCGGTGCGCCGATCCACTGGCGAATGTCGTTTTTGCTGTTCAGGTGCCATACACCGCCAGCGCAGAACAGCAGCACCAGCGCCAGCAACAGCGGGCTCGGTACGCGCTGTAGCAACGATTCGCGCAGCCGCCACAGGCCCTCGGCAATCCGCAGCGGCCACTGCGCCGGGCGCAATTCAATGCCCTTGAGCAGCGCCGGCAGCAGGCACACGGCGCACAGGTAAGCGCCCACCAGCCCAGCGGCGGAAAACACGGCAATCTGCGTCAGTGCCGGAAACGGTGTCCAGGCCAGCGCCAGATAACCGATGCAACTGGTCGCCAGGCTCAGGCTCAGCCCCGGCAAGGTCAGGCGCAACGCCGGCCAGCTTTGCCACGGCTTCAGGCTCCAGCTTTTGGACAGGTAATGCAGCGGGTAATCCACCGCCACGCCGATCAGGCTGGAGCCCAGCACCAGGGTCATCACATGCACATGGCCGAACAGCGCCACACAGGCCACCGCACCGAACAGCATGCCTGTGACCACCGGCACGAAGGCGAGCAATACGCGCCAGCGGCGGAAGGCCAGAAGCAGCAACAGCAGAATGCCGACGGTCGCGCCGCCGCCGACCCAGGTAATTTCCCGCGTGGCTTGCTGCTGCCCATTGGCCGCGTAGAGCAGGCCGCTGGCCGCGAGCAGTTGCGCGCCGTGTTCGGCGGCCTCTGCGCGGCTGGCCTGGAGCAGGTCCGCCACTTGCAGCGGCAGGTGCATATCGAAGGCATTGCCGGTGGTGCGCGCGCGCAGCAGCACCCAGCTTTTGCCGTCGGCATCGGCGATCAGCGCGCCGCTGCCGATATCCAGTTGCACCGAGCCATGCTGTGGCTGGCTGTTCTGAATGCGCCCGGTGAGGCCCAGCCAGTCATCCTGGCTCGGCACCAGGCTGAAGCCGGTGAAGGGGTCGAACAGCGATTGCACGCGCTGCTGGATAAACGCCTCGGGATGCTCGATGAGTTGCTCGCGGTCCTTGGCCGCGAGCATCGCCAGTCGCCCGCGCAGCAGTTGCTCGCGCAGTGCCAGCAGGTCGGCCTGCAGGTTCCACTGCACCGTTTCAAACAGCCCGCTGGCCTGCCAGCGCGCGCCCAGCTGTTGCGCCACGGCCACCGCCTGCTGGCGGTCGGCATGCCCCACCAGCACCAGCATCTCGCGGTTGAGCGGCTCCTGCATGCGTTGTTCGGCTTGCTGTTCCAGCGCATCCGGCGCACTGCCCGGCACCAGCTCCATCAGGTTGGCCGACAGCGGCGCACCCTGGCGCCATTGCCAGCCGGCCAGCGCCAGCACGGCCACCAGCAGGATCAGGAACAGGCGCGGCAGCAGGCGCTCACTGGGCAAAGTCATGTTGCTCCGCGTCGGTCAGGGGCAGGCTCGCGGTGCTGTCCTGCATGCGCAGCACGGTGCTGTCGCCCTGGGTCTCCTGCAGTTCGATGGTGTGCACCAGCGCGCCGCCGTCGATATTGATTTGGTTGAACACCTGCTTGAGCAGCAGCGAACGCGGAGTCAGGGTCAGCTTCCACTGCGTGGACTCACCTTGCAGATGCAGCTCGAAATCACGCTGCAAGCCGCTGCTGTCGCCCTGCAGCACGGCGAGAAACAGACGGTTCTGCTCAGCTCCGGCACTCTTGTTCGGCAGCCATTGCCAGCCATTGCCTTCACGCCGGGCGATGCCCTGGGCGCTGATGCGGTAGTCCTGTTGCAACGGGGTTTTCAGCAACCAGAGCAGGCCGTGGTCCTTGGCAAGCACGAAGGTGCCCTTGCTGACCAGGGGCTGGGGCAGGGCGCGCAGGTGTTTTTCCTGGGTGAAGCTGCCGTGGATCACGGAGGGTTTGGCCAGTTGATCGCTGAGTTGTTGCAGGTCGAAAGCATGGGCGCTGAAACTCAGCAACAGCCCGATCAATGTGGGAGCGGGCTTGCCCACGAAAAACCGGAGGACGCTGCGCAGTGCATGGCGGATCGCATTAACGTTGGCGATTTTCGCGGGCAGGCCCGCTCCCACAGGACATCTCATTTCAAGGCCCTCTCGACGGCGTCGGTGAAGATTGTGGGGGAGGCCAGTTGCATCTCGCGGCTGGCGATTTCCACCGCCACCTGCACGGTGCTGGCGCGGGTCAGGCGCTCGCCGCTGGCGAGGTCGGTGATCAGGTAGTTGATCTTCAAGCGGTTCTCCCACTCCACCAGGCTGGCGCGTACGTTGATCGTCTGGCCGAACACCGCGCCGCGCACGTAGCGCAATTGCATGTCGATCACCGGCCAGGCGTAGCCCGCCTCGCGCATGGCGCTGTAGTTGTGGCCGATCCTGTCGAGCAAGGCGCAGCGTGCGACTTCCAGGTATTTGACGTAATGGCCGTGCCACACCACATGCATAGTGTCGACGTCGAAAAACGGCACGAGGATTTCAGTGTTGCAGTGCAACACGCCGGGGCTACGCATGCAGCCTCCAGTGCTGCGCGGCGATGCGTTGCAGGCACAGGCGCAATTCGCCTTCCAGGGCACGGTCTTCGATCACGGGCGGAAAGTCTTTGCCCAGCTCGACGTGCATGGCGGCCAGGGCCGGTGGCAGCGGGCGCGCAGCCTCGGCCCGGGCGCGCAGCCACACCCCTTGATTGGCGGCCAGCAGGGCGGCGGCGGCCACTTGTTCGGTCAGCTCCAGCACGCGGATCGCATCGCGGGCGGCGATGGTGCCCATGCTCACCTTGTCCTGGTTATGGCACTCGGTGGAACGCGAGAACACGCTGGCCGGCATGGTGTTTTTCAGGGCTTCGGCGGTCCAGGCACTGGTGCCGATCTGCACGGCCTTGAAGCCGTGGTTGATCATCGCGCGGTCGGCCGGTGCGCCGGACAGGTTGCTCGGCAGGCCGTGGTTGTAACGCACGTCCACCAGCAACGCGAGCTGCCGGTCGAGCAGGTCGGCGACGTTGGCCACCAGGGTCTTGAGGCTGTCCATGGCGAAGGCGATATGCCCGCCGTAGAAGTGCCCGCCGTGCAGCACGCGTTCCTGCTCGGCGTCGATGATCGGGTTGTCGTTGGCGCTGTTCAGCTCAATCTCGATGAATGAGCGCAGCCAGTTCAGGCTGTCGGCCAATACGCCGAGAACATGGGGCGCGCAGCGCAGCGAGTAGCGGTCCTGCAGGCGGTGCAGCGGCGCGGTGGGCGCGTCGATCGCCAAATCCTTGCGCAGCCACGCGGCGACCTGCATCTGCCCCGGGTGTGGCTTGGCGGCGAACAGGCGTTCGTCGAAGTGTTCCGGGTTGCCTTGCAGGGCCACCACATTGAGTGCGGTGATGCGCGTGGCCAGTTGCAGCAGGTAATCGGCGCGGGCGAAGGCCAGGCAGGCGAGGCCGGTCATCACCGCAGTGCCGTTCATCAAGGCCAGGGCTTCCTTGGGACGCAACACCAGTGGCGCCCAACCCAGCTCGCGGTGCACGTCGGCGGCCGGGCGCCGTTCGCCGTGGAACAGCACGTCGCGCTCACCGGACAAGGTGGCCGCCACGTAGGACAGCGGCGTCAGGTCACCGCTGGCGCCCACCGAGCCTTCCTCGGGGATCAGCGGCAGCACATCGTGTTCGAGGAAGGCATGCAGGCGCTCGAGCAACTCCACGCGTACCCCGGACACGCCGTGACACAACGATTGCAACCTGGCCGCCAGCACCGCGCGCGTGGCCTGGGCGTCGAGCAGCTTGCCCAGGCCGCAACCGTGGAAGGTGTACAGGTGACGCGGCAGCGCTTCGACGTGCTGCAACGGCACCGCCACCACGCAGGAGTCGCCGTAGCCGGTGGTCACGCCGTAGATCACGCCTTCCTTGTCCAGCAGCGAGTCGAGGAACTGCGCGCCCTTGGCAATGCGCTGGCGATAGGCTGCGTCTTCCTGCAACTGCGTGTGCACCTGACGGTTGGCCAGGGCCAGCACGTCTTCGATGCGCAGGGGGCGTTCGCCAAAGGTGACCGGCTCAGGATGCGGGATCATGGGTCTTCCAGAAGGGGTAAAAGTTGAACCATTGTTGGGGCGCCTGCAGGCAGAACTCGCCCAGGCGTGCGGCGTAACGCGCGGTCCACAGGGCGATTACCTGTTCGCGGGTGCTGCGCTTCCATTCGATCAGTTGCGCGAAGGGCTCGATGGTCAGGCGGTAGCGGCCCTGGTGCTTGAGGCACATCAGCAGGTTGACCCGGCATTGGAGCAGGCCGGCCAGCAGCCACGGGCCTTGGGGGAACGCGGCGGCATGCCCGAGAAAGTCCACGCGCACCGTGCGCCCGCCATGCAGCGGTACACGGTCGCCGGCAATCGCCAGCCATTCGCCATCGTCCAGGCGCTGGCTGAGCAGCAGCATGGTGGCCGGGTCCAGCTCGCTGACCTGGATCAGGCGCAGGTGGGTGGCACCGGCCTCGCCCAGCAGGCGGTTGAAGCGCTCGGCGTGCTTGGTGTGCACCAGCACGTTCATGGTCACCTGTTCGCCGATCTCCGCCAGCGCGCGGCACACCTCGAGGTTGCCCAGGTGTGCGCCCACCAGCATCTGCCCGCGCTCGCCGCGCAATTGCCCGCGCAGTTGCGCCGGGTCGTTGATTTCGATCTGTTCCAGACGCAGTTTGCCGTTCCACACGTCGAGCTTGTCGAGCAGGGAGTCGGCGAAGGCCATGAACTGGCCGAATACCTTGCGCCGGGTGGGGCGCAGCTCATCGCGCCCGCTCCACTGCGCCAGGCGCTGCTGGTATTGCCAGGCGCTCTGGCGCGCGGTGCGGCCGAACAGAAAAAAGTAGAACACGATGCTGTACAGCAATGGGCTCAGCAGGCGTCGGCCGAGCACCCGGGCGGCGACGGCGGTGAATTTCATCAGCCAGAAGCTGCCGCGTTCTTCGCGGTCGGCCCAGTGTTTGGTGTTGTCGGTCATGCCTGCCACCGTCGCCACAAGATCATCGGCGCGCGCACCAGCATGCCGAAAAACAGCCGGGTGTGCATGGCGCTGATGCGCAGGTTGTCGTGGAACAGGCGAAAGTGCGACAGGCCGTCGGCGGGGTAATGCACCTGGGTCGGCAGCCAGCGCATCGGCTGGTTGCGCCAGGCCAGGCGTACGAGGATGTCCGAATCGAAATCCATGCGCGTGCCGATGTAGGCCGAGTCCATCAGCGCCAGCACCGGTGCCAGCGGGTACACGCGAAAACCGCACATCGAATCGCGGATCTGCAGCGAGAGGGTGTTGATCCATACCCATACGTGGGTGAGGTAGCGCGCGTAGAGGCGGCCCTTGGGCACGCTGTCGTCGTATTCGGGGTAGCCGCAGATGATTGCGTCGGGGTGCCGGCGCGAGGTGTCGATAAAGGTTTCGACTTCACGCAGATCATGCTGGCCGTCGGCGTCGACTTGCAGCGCATGGCTGTAGCCCAGGCGTGCGGCCTCGCGGAAGCCGGCCATGACGGCGCCGCCCTTGCCGAGGTTGTGGGGCAGGGTGATCAGGGTGACGTGTTCCAGGGTCGCCAATTGCACCAGCACCGCCGCGCAGGCCGGGCTGCTGCCGTCGTCCACCAGCAGGCAGGGCAGGCCGCTGGCGAGCAGGCTGCGCACCACGGCGGGCACGGCGGCTTCATGGTTATAGACGGGGATCAGGGCGCAGGGGTTATGCATGGGGCTCCCACCGTGCGGGCAAATGCCCTGTGGCGAGCGGGCTTGCCCCGCGTTGGGCTGCGTAGCAGCCCCCATAAGGCTGCCGAGGTGTATCAGGCAGAGCTCCGTCGCCTGTTTTGGGGCTGCTGCGCAGCCCAACGCGGGGCAAGCCCGCTCGCCACAACAAGCCCATTAGCCACAACAAGCCCTTTAGCCATAACAGCTGCGACAGGTTAATCATTCGCCATCTCCAGCTGGATCCTGCCGCTGGAGCAGGCGGTGTCGGCATTGCGATAGGCGAAATACAGCTTGCTGCGTTGCGCGTCAAAGCGCAGGTGCAGTTCGATGGAATCGCCAGGGCGCACCAGTTGCTGGAACTTGAGCACTTCCATGCCGGCAAACCGGGTCGGCACGTCCATCAGTTGTTGGCTCAGGTTGAATGCCCACTCTACCTGCACCACGCCCGGCAACACCGGTGTGACCGGGAAGTGACCGCTGAAATAGGCGAGGTCCGGCGGGATGCTCAGTTGCAGGGTCCATTCGCCGTCGGCGTCGACCTGTTCCAGTACGTCGGGCGCTTTGGGCCGGGGCGCCAGTAACAGCGCGTCTATGTCGGCCTGGGGCAGCTTGCCCTGGCTGTTGAGCGGCAGCTGACGCAGCAGGCGCCAACGGCGTGGCAAGGCGAGGGCTTCGCAATGCAGGCTTAAATGCTGGCGCAGGGTTTGAGTCACCGCGCGTCGGCCCTGATTGCGCAGGGCATGCAGGCCTTCGGCGCTCAGTACCACCAGGGCGCCCAGGGAAGCACGGTTTTCCTGGACCACGCCCAAGCGGTTTTCGCTGACCCAGGGGTGAGCCATCAGGGCCTGTTCGAGCATCGGCAGGGAGATGCGTTTTTCTTCCAGCTTGACGATGCGGTCCAGTCGCCCCAGCAGTTCGAAACGGCCATCGGCATGGATGCGTGCGGCGTCGGCGGTGTGTTCGATATGCCCGGCAGGCAAATAAGGCGAGGCGATACGCAGCGCGCCGTCGGCATCCTGGCTCAGCTCAACGCCTGCAAAGGGCTGCCAGGGTTGTGCGCCCTGGCGCCAGGCGATACCGCCGGTTTCCGAACTGCCGAGGATTTCCGTCGGCCATTGCCCCAGGCGATCGTACAGGCTGCCGGCGGCCTCGACGGGCAATGCGCCGCCGGAGGAAAACACCCGCGACACTTGGCTCAGCGCCGGCCAGTCGAGGTTGTCGCCCATGCGCTTGAGCAGCGCGGGGCTGGCGACCCAGGCGAACCGGGGATGTTCGCGGCTGGCGCGCTGCAGGTCTTCGGAAAACGCCAGTTGGGTGCGACCAAAGCTGCGCCCGGCGCACAGCGGCCACAGCACGCGGAACAGCAAGCCGTAAATATGTTGAGTGGCAACGCTGCCGATGATGCAGGCGTCCTTGAGGTCGGCGCCCCACAGGGCTTCCAGCGCGTCGACTTCGTTGGCCAACTGGCGCAGGGTCTTGTCGATGCGCTTGGGTTCACCGCTGGAGCCGGACGTGCACAGGCTCAGTTGGCAGGCGTCCAGGTCGAGGGCGCCGCCGGGCAGGGGTGCCTGGTACAACGCGTCGAGGTCCGAAGCCTGGGTCAGCCAGGCATCAACGGATGCGTCCCAGCGTTGGCGCGTGTGCGGTTGCAGGTCGGCGGGCAGCAGCACGCTCACGCCGGCGCGCCAGGCGCCCAGCAGGGCAATCGCCAGCACGCCGGCGTCTTCCAGGTGCACCGCCAGGCGGCGGATACCGCGCGCCTGCAGGCCTGCCGCCAGGCTCAAGGCGTGCGCCCGCAGTTGGGCATGGTGCATCGCAGGCTCGGTGGTGACCAGGCGCTGCTCCAGTGGCTCAAGCAGCAGGTGCTCAAGTTTCAAACCTTTCATACGCGGCCTCGAACCCTTTGTCGTATCAGCCATTCCACGGCAAACAACAGTCCCATCAGCCCGTAGGCGATGAGGCCGTTGTACAACGTCCACCAGCTCAGCGGCGCCCACAGGGTGAGCGCAGCGGCGAGCAAGCCATTACACAGAAAAAACACGCTCCACACCACGGTGACCTGGCGCGTGTACGCAACCACTTTGGGCGCCAGCACAGGCTCGGTGATGCGCGCAATGCGCTCGACCATCGGCGGGCCGTATTTGAGGCTCAGGCCGAACAGCGCCAGCATGAACGCGCTGACCAGGCTTGGGTACCAGCGCAGCAGGTACGGATTGTCGAACCACGCCAGCAACACACAGAACAGGATCACCGCTACTGCCATCCAGCGGCTGCCGGGGCGTCGCGCACCGGTAACGGCGCGCAACAGCCACAGGCTGCCCAGCAGCAGGCCGAACTGCCACGGGGCAAAGTGCTCGGTGCCGTAGTACACCGCAAACGGGTACAGCAGCCCCGCCAGCAACAGGCCAAGGCCGATCAACCGGCTCATGCGGCGGGTTGGACCAGGCGGTACACCGCCTCAACCACGTCGTTGACGGTGCGCACCGCCTTGAATTCCTCGGCGGCGATCTTCTTGCCGGTCTGGCGCTTGATATGGTCGATCAGGTCCACGGCATCAATGCTGTCGATTTCCAGGTCCTGATACAGGTTGGCGTCGAGGGTGACGCGCTCCGGCGGCAGTTCAAACAGCTCCACCAGGGCATCGCGCAGGGTGTTGAAAATATCGTCACGAGTTTGCATGGTCCGGTCTCAAGCTGCCTGTCTGGCTGTGACGAACGCCGCAAGGCAGGCCACATTGGTGAAGTGGTTACGGGTGTCCTTGGCGTCCGCATCGATCTTGATGCCGTACTTTTTCTGGATCGCCAGGCCCAGTTCCAGGGCGTCGACCGAATCCAGGCCCAGGCCTTCGCCGAACAGGGTCTGTTCGCTGCCAATGTCGTCGACGCTGATGTCTTCCAGGCCCAGGGCCTCGATGATCAGCATCTTTATGTCGCGCTCAAGGCGTTGTTGGTCGCTCATCTTCGGCGAGCTCCTTAATGAAATAGTGGTGCAGGTAATCGTTGAGCTTGCGCGAGGCCTGGGGCGCGGGCCCCAGTGAGGCGAACGCCTGTGGTTCTATATCGGCACCCACGCGCAAACTGAAGTGAAATCGACGTTTGGGAATGCGATACCAGGGTTCGGCCTTGGTCAGGGTGGTGGGGCTGACCTTGATCACCACGGGCGTGATGACCGATGCGCCACGCAGCGCGATGGCGGCGGCGCCGCGATGAAAGGCCGGTGGCGCGCCCGGCGTGGTGCGGGTGCCTTCGGGAAAGATGATCAGGGTCTGGCCGGCGCGCAGGGCGTCGGCGGCGGCATCGAGCATGTCGGCGCTGCCGTCGTTGCTCAGGTAGCCGGCATCGCGCACCGGGCCGCGGGTGAACGGATTTTGAAACAGGCTGCGTTTGATCACGCAGTTGGTCTGGCGCATCAGGCCAATCAGGAACACCACATCGATCAGCGACGGGTGGTTGGCGACGATCATCTGGCCGGGGCGCCCGAGTTTTTCTGCGCCTTCGACGCTGTAGGTCAGCACCCCGACGCGCTGCATCAGGCGAATGAAGAACCAGAACAGCCGGCTGATGGTGTGGCGGGCGCGGCGCTGATGCTTCGTCGCTCCGCCGGGCAGGCAACTGAGCAGCGGAAACACCAGCAGGCGTAGGCACAGGCCGCCCAGGCCGAACAGAAAAAAGCTCGCGGCGGTGGCGAACAGGCGCCAGTAGTAGGCGTCCCGGGGTTTGTCGGTCACAGCTTGCGTTGCCAATTCCATACTCGGTTCTTCCAGGCATGTTGGCAGGCCCCCTGTTCGGTGAGCAGGGTGCGCAGCAGGTTCAGCGCGTGGGGCCACTGGGCGGCGGTCGAGGGTTGGACAGTGCTGTCGGTGAGTTCCAGCTGCCACTCGTCGCCCGGGGTCAGCAGCAGGCCGAGGGCATAGGGGAACGGTACGTCGTGGATCCAGCCGGCGTAGGCGGCGGGCGGCTGTTCTTCGGTGATCACCAGCAACACCGCCGGCGCGCCTTCGTTGAGCAGTGCGGCGGCTTCGAGTACACCGTGTTCGAGACCGTCGCCGGCGGCGGCGAGGGCGGTCATTTCGCTTGTCTCATTGCGCAGGATCGACCACAGCCCTACCACCGCGTTGTGCACCGACAGGCTGAACTGGGTGGGTGACAGGGGTTCGTCATTGGCCAGGTCGCTGAGGATGTCGAGGGTGCGCGGGGTTTCGCCATGCCGGGAAATGAACACCAGCGGCAGGTCCTGCAGGCCCTCTGCCAGCGGCCAACCCACGCTGAACGCCATGCGCGCCAGGCGGCTGAGGCGCCGACGCTGCATGGCCGGTAAAAATGACACGTCAGGGGAGGCTTCGCTGGCGGGCAGCAACACCGGGGCCCGGCACCAGGCGTGCCAGTCGTCCGCGCTGTCGAGGCCGGGAGCCCAGGCGCGCCATTGGGCGATGCTGAAATTGATCACTGAGAAGTTATCCCGCCCCTGCGGGCTTCCATGTGCCACCGATGCCCCGGTTTTCCGGGACAGCGCAGGGCCGAATGGCGCGCATTATCCCGGTGCTGCGGGGTTCTAGCAAACATTGGTAAATAATTGTTCACGGTTGATTGAATTTTGCCTGGGAAGGGTTACGGATTGTGCTTGACCGCCGACTCAATGGGATCGTCGGACCTTTCTTATTTGCTCGTATGGAGCCGGCTTGCACTGCATTGATCAGCGAGGTAGCTAACAGGCGCTTTTGCCCTCTACACTCGGGCATTCATTGATACCCGGAGGTTTCCCCATGCGGCGTGTGGTGTTCAATCAAAAAGGCGGGGTCGGCAAGTCCAGCATCGCCTGCAACCTGGCGGCGGTCAGCGCCAGCGAAGGCTATCGAACCCTGTTGGTGGACCTCGATGCACAAGCCAACTCCACCCAGTACCTCACCGGGCTGACCGGCAACGATATCCCCATGGGAATCGCCGATTTTTTCAAGCAAACCCTGTCTTCCGGACCGTTTTCCAAGAAGAACAAGGTAGATATCTACGAAACGCCGTTCGACAACCTGCATGTGATTACCGCAACGCCGGAGCTGGCCGACCTGCAACCCAAGCTCGAAGCCAAGCACAAGATCAACAAACTGCGAAAGTTGCTGGACGAACTGAGCGAAGATTACGACCGCATTTACCTCGACACGCCGCCGGCCCTGAACTTCTATGCGGTCTCGGCGCTGATCGCTGCCGACCGTGTGTTGATCCCCTTCGACTGCGACAGCTTTTCGCGCCAGGCCCTCTACGGCCTGCTGGCGGAAATCGAAGAATTGAAGGAGGACCACAATGAAAGCCTCGAAGTGGAAGGCATCGTGGTCAACCAGTTCCAGGCCCGGGCGAGCCTGCCGCAGCAGATGCTGGACGAGTTGATTGCCGAAGGGTTGCCGGTGTTGCCCGTGTACCTGGCCAGCTCGGTGCGCATGCGCGAGTCGCACCAGGAGAGCAAGCCGCTGATTCACCTGGACCCACGGCACAAGCTGACGCAGCAGTTTGTGCAGTTGCATAACTTGCTTGAGAGCACTTGAGGCAAGGTTCAGACACAACGCAAAAAACTGTGGGAGGGGGCTTGCTCCCGATGGCGGTGGATCAGCTACCGGTGTGCTGACTGACCCACCGTCATCGGGAGCAAGCCCCCTCCCACATTGGCCTGCGCCGGTTTCAAGGGCGGGTTACACCCCTTGGCTTCGCAGCCAGCTCATCAACTGCGGCAATGGAAACGCGCCACTCTGGCGCGCCACTTCCCGGCCATTCCTGAACAGGATCAAGCTCGGAATCGATCGAATCCCCAACTGCGCCGACAGTTGCTGGTTCGTTTCACTGTCCAGCTTGGCCAGCCGGCATTTGCCCTCGAGCTGCCCGGCCGCCTGCTCAAACACCGGCGCAAACGACTTGCACGGCCCACACCACTCGGCCCACACATCCACCAGCAACGGCAAGTCGCCCTTGATCTGGCTGGCGTGATCGCCCTGTTTCAGCTCAAAGGGCTTTTTCAGCAACACCGGCTGTTTGCAGCGCCCGCATTTTGGGGCATCGCTCAGGCGTTCACCGGGGATGCGGTTGAGGCCATTGCAATGAGGGCAGGGGATTACAAGCGGTTCGGACATGGTGGGCTCCTCGGATTTGGCCAATGGGTTCAATCTGGAGCCAGACGGTCGGTTTATCAAGCTTCTACAAGAAACGACAACCCATGAACGACGATCTAAAACTCGCGATTGAACACTGGCCCTTTGTTTCATCGCTGCTGACCAAGCCCCAAAACGAACGCGACTACGACGGCTTGGTGAAAGCGCTCGATGATTTACTCGATATTGTGGGCGAAAGCGAAGCTCACCCGCTGAAAGGGCTGCTGGATATCATGGCTGACTGGATCGAAGGCTACGATCATGAGCATCGCCCAATGCCCGTCGCCAGCGGGGTCGACGTATTGCGCTCGATGATGCGAGAGCATGGCCTGAGCCCCGGCGATCTTTCGGGTATTGGCACCCAGGCCTTCGTCGCTGAAATCGTCGACGGCAAACGCCAGCTCAACCTGCGGCAGATCCGCTGGCTGGCGGATCGTTTTGGCGTGTCGGTGGAAACTTTTATCTAGACGCGCCTTTGAACACATACACACAGGTGTCGTCCACCACCCCAGCATTGTCGATCCGCGCATTGGACAGCACCGCCTCGCATTCGAACCCGCATCGCTCTGCCACGTTGATGCTGCGGGTATTGCGGCGGGCGGTGGTGAGGTCGATTCGTTTGGCGTTGAAGAACTCAACGGCGAGGTCGCGCACCAGGGCGCAGGCTTCGCTGGCGTAGCCTTTGCCCATGCTGTCGGTGCCGATCCAGTAGCCGATTTCCAGGTGCGGGATGCGCAGGTCGCGGATAAACAGGCTGATGCAGCCGACCAGCGCGTCGGAGCTGTTTTCGATAATCAGGAACTTGTATTCGTGCTGATCGGCGTTGAAGTTATCCACAGCCGTTTGCAGGTTGGCGCGGGCATCTTCCAGGCTATTGCGGCCGTTTGCCCACACCAGAAAGTCGGTGTGGGGTTGGGTGAAGTCCTGGATCAGCCGGTGCATCTGCTCTGCTTTGGCGATTGTCGGCGCGGCAAGCTGTAAATGGGTGCTGCGTAACAGTGCTGCTGGTATGTCGGAAAATCTCACCATCCGTCTCCTTACGACGAACAACTAATCTCCAAATGCTTACCCCAATCCGGCGGGCGCTGTGCGTATTGCTCCATCCCGGCCTGCTCTTCAAAAGGCCGGCTCAACACTTCATGCAGCCTGCGCACCTCGCTGTAATCGCCTGACTCGGCGGCGGCGATGGCGTTCTGGGCCAAATAGTTGCGCAAGATATACAGCGGGTTGACCGCGTGCATCCGCTCACGGCGTTGCGCCTGGCTGTACTCGCCATCGCGCGCAACGCGTGCCTTGTACAGCTCGGCCCAGGCATCAAACCCGGCCAGGTCGACAAAATCATCGCGCAACCGCGCCACGGCCAGTGCGGCCGACTCATCGCCCAAGCGGCGGAAGAACAGCGTGTAATCCACGCCGCTGTTCTGCATCAGCGCGAGCAGCCGCTCCACCAGTTTCTGATCATCCTCTTCGGCGGTCGTGAGCCCCAGTCGGCGGCGCATCAGGTCCAGATAGTGGGCCTGGTACAGCGGCAGGTACAGGCCCAGCGCCTCTTTCAAGGCATCCACGCTGATAAATGGCGTGAGTGCCTGGGCCAGTGCGCTGAGGTTCCATTGGCCGATGGGCACCTGATTGCTGAAGGAGTAGCGCCCTTCGTGATCGGAATGGTTGCAGATGAAGTGCGCATCAAAGTCGTCAAGAAACGCGAACGGGCCAAAGTCGAAGGTGATGCCGAGGATCGACATGTTGTCGGTGTTCATTACGCCATGGCAGAAGCCGTAGGCCTGCCACTTGGCGATCATCTCGGCGTTGCGTTCGACGATTTCGCGGAACATGGCCAGGTACGGCTCGGGCTGCTCGCGGCATTCGGGGTAGTGCAGGTTGAGCACATGTTCGGCCAGTTCGGCCTGCTGCTCGGGCTTTTTGGTGTAGTAGAAGTATTCGAAATGGCCGAAGCGGATATGGCTCGGGGCCAGGCGCAGGACCATCGCGCCGCGTTCCTGTTTTTCGCGCCACACCGGCGTGCTGGAGCCGATCACGCACAGCGCGCGGCTACTGGGGATGCCCAGGGCATGCAGGGCTTCGGAGGCAAGGAATTCGCGAATCGAGGAGCGCAGCACGGCGCGACCATCGCCCATGCGCGAGTAAGGCGTCATGCCGGCGCCCTTCAAGTGCAGGTCCCAGTGCTCGCCCGCCGCGTTATACACCTCGCCCAGCAGCAGTCCGCGCCCATCGCCCAGTTGCGGGCTGTAGCCGCCGAACTGATGCCCGGAATAAACCATCGCCCGCGGTTCTGCGGCTTCCCACAATTTATGGCCGCTGAACAGTTCGGCGAATACCGGCGTTTGGGCCACGGCCGGGTCGAGGTCGAGCAACGCCATGGCGGCATCGCTCGCCACCACAAGGCGCGGTTCGTCGAGGGGGTCTGGCAGCACGTGGGTTGAGAACGCATCGCCCAGGCGTGCGAAGCGGTTGTCGAAGGTCAGTTCGTCGAGGGCTTTCACCGGCCATCTCCAGCAGAATGTCCGAGCATTCTGCTGGGGAAGGGCGGTTTAGTCGAGTTTGCTCGGCGGCGGTTCCGGTGCGTCCACCACGTTGGCGGCAGGCGGCTCGGGTACTTCAGGCTCCGGAACCGGGCCGACAAGGGTCTTGCGCTCGTCTTCCACGGGCACCAGTTTGTATTCCTGACCGTGCATGTTTTTCAGGTACACCTCCATCTGGCGGAACGAGATGTTGATGTGCTGCTTTTTGAATTCGCTGTTGATGTAGCGGTTGACCTCGTCCAGCACCGGGTTGCGGTCGCCCAGGTCGCGCACGTGCATGCGCAGCTCGTGGTCGAGGGTGCTTTCGCCGAAGTTGAGGAAGTACACATGAGGTTCCGGGTCTTTCAACACCCGTGGGTTTTCCCGCGCGGCCTTGAGCAGCAATTCCTTCACCAGGTCCAGATCGGAGCCGTAGTCCACGCCCAGCTTCAAGGTGACGCGGGTGATGGTGTCGGTCAGCGACCAGTTGATCAGTTGCCCGGTGATGAAGGTTTTGTTCGGGACGATGATGTCCTTGCGGTCGAAGTCGGTGATGGTGGTGGCGCGGATGCGGATCTTGCTCACCGTGCCCGACAGGTTGCCGATGGTGATGGTGTCGCCAATGCGCACCGGACGCTCGAATAGAATCATGATGCCGGAGATGAAGTTGGCGAAGATTTCCTGCATCCCGAAACCGATACCCAGTGACAGCGCCGCGACCAGCCACTGCAACTTGTCCCAGCTCACGCCGAGGGTGGCGAGGGTGGACACAATGCCGAAGCCGGCAATCACGTAGGACAGCAACGTGGTGATGGCGTAGGCGCTGCCCTGGGCCAGCTCCAGCTTGGACAGCACCAGCACTTCCAGCAGGCCAGGCAGGTTGCGCGCCAGGGCGAAGGTGATGCCGACGATGATCAGCGCGCCGAGCAGGTCGCCGATGCTGATGGGCACCATGCTGATGTTGGCGCCGGTGCCGCTGGTGTATTCGTAAAGTGTGACGTTGTCCAGATAGGAAAATACCGAGATCAGGTCCGACCACACCCAATACAGCGCGGCGATAAAGCCACCCAGCAGGGCCAGGCGAATCAGGCGCAAGGACTGTTCGTTGACCTTCTCGATGTCCAGGGTCGGCTCTTCAACCACCGCTTCGCCTTCACCGGCTTCCTTGGCGGCCTGGCGTTTGGCCAGGGCCCGCGCGTAGGCCAGGCGCCGCGCGGCCACGCTGAGCCAGCGCACGAACGTGGCTTCGATCACCAGCCACAGCATCAGCAGGTACAGGGTGTTGATCAGGCGGTCGCTGAGCTTGAGCGCGGTGTAGTAGTAACCGAAGCACACCGCGACAAACAGCGCGACGGGCAGGGCGGTAAACAGAATGCCCGCGACCTTGCGAAACAGTGAGGCTTTCTCATGGGTCGGGCTGTTGAGCAGCAGGCGGCTGAGCAGCCAGGCCATCAAGGCGTAGCAGGTGAGCACCACGCCGATGCCCAGCACATCGTCGGCCAGCGCCGCCGGTTGGTGTTCGGCAATCGCCACCACCGCCACCAGCGCCAGCACCACCAGCCCGAGCTTGCGTACCCAGCCTTGCAGGAATTGAACCTGGGGTTTCTCCCAACGAAAGTGCAGTTCGGCCACGCCGCCCGGCGCGAGGATGCGATAGGCGGTGTAGAACACCAGCCACGCCTGGGCGAGCTGCAGCAGGGCCGAGCCGAGGTTGGCGTTTTGCCCACGGGCGTCGATCTGCAGCGCATAGCCGCACAGCGCGAGGCCCAGGGACACCGGCATCGCCAGCAGGATATTGATCAGGATGGCCTGCGGCGTGTGCCACTGGCTGTCGCGCTTGAAGTGGCCGATGTCCAGGTGGACCCGGTTCAAGCGGTGGTACAACGCCTTGCGCCGCCACAAAAGCGCGCCGATCAACAGCAGCAACGGCA
The DNA here is from genome assembly GCF_920984685.1 of Pseudomonas sp. Leaf59. Classification (NCBI taxonomy): domain Bacteria; kingdom Pseudomonadati; phylum Pseudomonadota; class Gammaproteobacteria; order Pseudomonadales; family Pseudomonadaceae; genus Pseudomonas; species Pseudomonas sp. Leaf59. Next base: position 47,368 of record NZ_CAKLBR010000006.1, read on the forward strand.
GAAACAGCAGCGGGCGCTGGGTCAGGCCGTCGTACAGTTCGCTGACGCTGGAGGCCCATGGCAGCGTGGTGACCTGCTTGCTCAGGTGTGCCGGCACGGTTTCCAGCCACTCGGCGTCCAGCGGCTTGTTGCTGGGGATCCAGAACATCTGCTCATCGAGGGTGGCACGCAGGGTGGTGGCGGTGCTCAGCAATTGTTTCTGGTTCAGTTGCAGGGTGATGGATTCATTGAGCAGGGCGCTCAGCTCGCGGCTCAGGCGTTCGAGCAGGTCGCTACGGGTCACCGCCAGTTCCAGCAGGGTGCGCCGCAATTGCGGGGTGACATCATCCGGTGGCTGGTTGGCCAGCAGGTTATCCACATAGGCAGTGGGCGAACTGATCAGCTCGCGCTGCTGGTTGACCTCAAACTGGTACAGGCGAATGTTGGCGATGTCGTCGGCCAGGTCGCGGTCCACGGTGAGGTGGGGCAGGGCCTGCTTCTGTTTATAGAGAATCTTGGAGAGCAGCAGGCTGCCCTTGAGCACGTTGATCTGCTCGTCCAGCGCCGAATCGCTTTGGGTGACGGTGTCCAGTTGCTGCTTGGTCTGCAGGTTTTTCTGGGTCAGGTCGTTGAGGCGGTCGGTACTTTTGAGCAGGTAGTCGGAGAGCTTCAGGTTCTCGGCGCTTTCGGTCGCGAGGATGCTGCTGCCACCGGCTTTCTGCGCTTCGATGGACTGTTGGGTCACCGTCTGCTGCGACTGGGCCAGGCGTTTCTGGTTGATCAGGGTTTGCAGGTCCTGGATTTCCTGTTCCAGGCGTGCGGTTTTTTCCTGGATCAGGTCGTGCCGGCTGTTGCCCAGGTCCTGCAGTTGGCTGTTGCCGGCCAGCTCCTGGCGGCGCAGGGGGATCAGCGCATTCAGCGCGGCGAGTTCGGCGTTCAGCTGGTTGCGCTGGTCGGCGTTGATCGCCTTGCCGTTGTCCTTGCCGGTCTTGAGGATCGAATTGATCTGCAGGATGCGCGTCTGGCTGCTGCTGATCTCGGTCTGGGCGCGTTCCGGGCGGGTCTGGGCGGCGATGGTCAGGCTGTTGGCGTCGGCCAGGGCCTTTTGCAGATCGCCTTGCTGCGTGGTGCGTTGCACCAGCAGTTGCTCCAGCTGCGACACGGGCTGGTTGGCGTAGCGTTGGGCCACGGGGATCGGCTTGGTGGCCTTGAGGCGCGCCAGCTCGCGCTGATTGTCGATGGTCTCGCGCGGCGCTTCGGCCAGCTGGCGCTTGAGGTCGGCGAGGCGCTGCTCGTAATCCTGCTGGTTGCCCAGGTAGGTCAGGGTCTGTTGCAGGATGCCCTGCAACGCCTTCATGTCGGCGTCGGGCAGCTTGCGGTCGGGCAGCTTGTCCAGGGTTTGCTGGATGGCGTCGGCGCTGGGCGGTTCGGCAGCGTTGACGGTGCCGACACAAAGGGTCAGGCCGAGCAGGGCAGAGGCAAAAAAAGTGCGCAGGGTTGGCATAGAGACCGGTCGTGCTAGGTGAAAAATCGGGGGGCGTTGTGGCCCCGCAGTTTAGAGGAAGAGTCCGGGACCCGGGCGACTTCCTTCGGGGAATTTGACGCCGACTTTTCCGATTCTGTTCCCGTCCATGGCCGCGACTGTCCACAGGGTGTTGTTCCACTCCACCTGGTCGCCCACCACCGGCGCGCCGCCGACCTTTTGCGTGATGAAGCGGCTGAGCGGCATGTCCGGGTCGATGCCGTCGAGCTTGAGCCCGTACAGCGCCGAGACCGCGCCCAGCTGGGCGTCGCCTTCGAGGACGAAGTCGCCGAAGAAGCGCAGGTCGAGGCCCCGTTGCGGCGCCTGGCTGAACAGCTTGCCGAGGGCCGGCAGGTTGTGCTCATGGCCGATTACGCAGAGCAGATCGCCGACTTCCAGCACCGTACTACCCGACGGATGGAGCAGTTGCTGGCCTCGGAACAGCGCGGCAATCCGCGTGCCCTCGGGCATTTTCAGCTCGCGCAGGGCTGCGCCGATGCACCATTTTTCCGCGCCCAGGCGGTAGACGAACAGCTCCCACTCGCTGGTGACGTGTACTTCCAGGGCGGCACGGGAGATAGGCGCGGGGTCTGGCGGAACGGTGACTTTGAGCAGCTTGGCTACCCACGGCAGGCTGGTGCCCTGCACCAGCAGCGACACCAGCACGATAAAGAACGCCAGGTTGAAATACAGCTGTGCATGGGGCAGGCCGGCCATCAGCGGGAACACCGCGAGGATGATCGGCACCGCGCCACGCAGGCCGACCCAGGCGATAAAGGCTTTTTCGCGGCCGTGGAAGGCCTTGAACGGCAGCAGGCCGACCATCACTGACAGCGGCCGCGCAAACAGGATCATCCACAGCGCCAGGCCGAGGGCGGGCAGGGCGATCGGCAGCAGGTCGTGGGGGGTGACCAGCAGGCCCAGCACCAGGAACATGCCGATCTGCGCCAGCCAGGCCATGCCGTCGAGCATATGCAAAATGCCATGACGGCTGCGCACCGGCCGGTTGCCGATCACCAGGCCGCACAGGTACACGGCGAGGAAGCCGCTGCCGTGCAGGGCGTTGGTCAGGGCGAACACGAACAGGCCGCCGGCGATTACCAGGATCGGGTACAGGGCCGCCGCCAGGTTGATGCGGTTGACCATCTGCAGCATCAGCCAGCCGCCGCCCAGGCCGATGATGCCGCCGATGCCGAACTCGCGCACCAGGTGTGTCAGCAGGCTCCAGTGCAGGCCGGTCTGGCCGCTGGCGAGCATGTCGATCAGGGTGACGGTGAGAAACACCGCCATCGGGTCGTTGCTGCCGGATTCGATTTCCAGGCTGGCGGTGACCCGCTCGTTCAGGCCCTTGCCGCCCAGCAGCGAAAACACCGCGGCGGCGTCGGTGGAGCCGACAATCGCGCCGATCAGCAAGCCTTGAATGATATTGAGGTCGAACAGCCAGGCCGCCGCCATGCCGGTAAGGCCGGTGGTGATCAGCACCCCCACCGTGGCCAGCGACAATGCCGGCCACAGCGCCACGCGAAAGCTCGCCACCCGCGTGCGCAGGCCGCCGTCGAGGAGGATCACGGCGAGGGCGAGGTTGCCCACCAGGTAGGCGGTCGGGTAGTTATCGAAGATGATGCCGCCGCCGTCGACGCCGGCGACCATGCCCACGGCCAGGATGATCACCAGGATCGGGATGCCCAGGCGGGACGAAAGAGAACTCACCAGAATGCTCGCACTCACCAGCAACGCGCCGATCAAGAACAGGCTGTTGATGGTTGTCGCATTCAAAGGCAGTTACTCCGTGAGCAAAAAGGACAAGGCGCAAACTGACCATGCAGTCTGCGTGCCAGGGATTCTAACCTGTTGAATTGCTGCGCTGTCAAAAAGCTTTTTCTGATTTGCACAGATCAAATATGGGAGGGGGCTTGCGCCTGATAGCGGTGTGTCGGTATCAAATGTATCGACTAACTATTTCAGTAAACCCATATCCCTGTGGCGAGCAGGCTTGCCCTGCGTTGGGGTGCGAAGCGCCCCCAATCGAGCAAAACGCGGTGTACCTGATACGGCTCAGCGTCTGGTTTTGGGGCTGCTGCGCAGCCCAACGCAGGACAAGCCTGCTCGCCACAGGGAATCTGCGCTTGACTGAACGGCATTAGGGCAAGCCCGCTCGCCACCGTTCGAAGATTTTGAGGGTCCCACATTTTTCAACCGGTGCCGTCAGTCAGAGGCGGAAGCGGCCGACCATCCCGTTCAAGTCCACCGCCAGGCGCGACAGCTCGCTGCTTGCCGCGCTGGTCTGGCTGGCGCCGGTCGCCGATTGCACCGACAGGTCACGGATATTCACCAGGTTGCGGTCCACTTCCCGCGCCACCTGCGCCTGTTCTTCAGCGGCGCTGGCGATCACCAGGTTGCGTTCGTTGATTTCCACAATCGCCGTGTTGATGGTATCGAGCGACAGCCCCGCGCCCTTGGCGATGCTCAAGGTCGATTCGGCGCGTTCGGTGCTGTTGCGCATCGAATCCACCGCGTGCTCGGTGCCGGCCTGAATGCTGCCGATCATGCGTTCGATTTCGCTGGTCGATTGCTGGGTGCGGTGGGCCAGCGCGCGCACCTCGTCGGCCACCACGGCAAAGCCACGCCCGGCTTCGCCGGCACGCGCCGCTTCAATCGCCGCGTTCAGCGCCAGCAGGTTGGTCTGGTCGGCCAGGCCACGGATCACGTCGAGCACCTTGCCGATATCGCGCGATTCATTGGCCAGCTCGCCGATCAAGGTGGCGGTGGCTTGCACATCACCGCTCATGCGCTCGATGGCGCTGACGGTTTCCTGCACCAGGTCACGGCCGTCACCGGCGGAGGCGGTCGCGTTGCGCGACGCTTCGGAGGTGCTGACGGCATTGCGCGCGACTTCCTCCACGGCGCTGGTCATCTCGTTGACGGCGGTGGCGGCCTGTTCGATTTCGTTGTTCTGCCGGGTCAGGCCACGGGCGCTTTCGTCGGTCACGACGTTCAGCTCCTCGGCTGCCGACGCAAGCTGGGTGGCGGAGCCGGAAATGCGTTGCAGCGTGTCGCGCAGTTTTTCCTGCATTTTGGCCATGGCCGCCAGCAGGCGACCGGCTTCGTCGTTGCCGTCGACCTTGATTGGACGCGTGAGGTTGCCTTCGGCGATTTCTTCGGCGGCATCCAGGGCCTGGGAGATCGGCGAAGTGATGCTGCGGGTCAGCAGCCAGGCGAACAACACGGTCATCAGGGTGGTGATCGCCAGCAGGCCCACCACCAGATTGAAGGCCGAGCTGTACTGGTCCGCAGCCTCCTGATTGGTGGCCAGGGCCATCTTGTTATTGAGGTCGAGCAAGCGCGCCAATACCGCGTTGACCTGCTCGGAGTTGCTCAGCAGCTCGGTGTTGAGCAGCACGCGCAGCTCATCGGTCTGGTTGGCCCGGGACAGGCTCTTCATGCGTTCTTCGATCTGGCGGTACTGGCCGAGCAAGCGCACGTATTCGTCGTAGGCGGCACGTTCTTCCTGGCCTTCGATCAGTTTTTCATAAATGCCCTGGGCCGAGCGGATCTGCTGGTTACGCAGTTCGAAGGCTTCCAGGGTTTTCTGCTGCACGTCGGGCTCGCGGTTGGTCAGCAGGCGGTACGACAGCACCCGCAGGCGCAGGGTCAATTGGGTGAAGTCATCCAGGGCGCGAATGCTGGGCACGCTGGCCAGGGTGATGTCTTCGGTGGCCGCGCGGATCTTGCTCATCTGGTTCAGGGCGAACACGCCGAGAAACAACATGAGTGCACCAATCAGCGCAAAGCCCAAAAAGGCGCGCGGCGCGATATTCATATTACGAAGAGACATGCTGGAGTCCTGGGGTGAAGCGCGATCCATGCGGCCATGAGACGGGGTGTGCATGCGCTATCGGCGCAGTGGCCGAAGTCTGAAGCGGGCGTGCGCTTTTGTCGCAGCTGGTCAGGGCGTTGACCGATTCAGGAACCAGATGGGGTAATTGCAGTCACTAAGGCTCGAAAGCGCAGCCCGGCCCCGGAATATCGGGCTGCGCGCCGGGGGATAACCCTGGCATCCGAGGTGAATTTTCTTTATCGTCACCGCCCTTTTAAAAAGCTCGAGAAATCAAAATGTTAGAAGCATCCCTCAGCCAACTGGAACAACTGGTCAGCGACCTGGTACAGCACAATCAAGAGCTGCTGAGCAACAACGAATCCCTCAAGGCCGAACTGGCCAGCGCCAGGGATGAAAACGACAGCCTGCAACTGAGCCTGATGGAGCAGGAAGAAAAGCACGGCGCTACCGCCGCGCGCATCCAGGCACTCGTTGAGCGTGTGAGCGCAGGGCCTGTCAGCGCATGAACGATGGGATAAAGGTCGTTTCGATTCTCGGTGAGGATTACTCGATCAAGGCGCCGGCCGGGGAAGACCAGACCCTGTTGCACGCCGTGACGATGCTCAAGGCATCCCTGGCCACTACCAAGAAAAAGTACCCGACCCTGATCGGTGACAAGTTATTGGTACTGGCCGCGCTCAATCTGTGCGCCGAGCAGATCGAGATGCAGCAGCGTCACCAGCAGGAACTCGACCGTTACCAAGAGCAAGTCAGCGCCACGGTCGAGGTGATTTCCAAGGCGATCCAGTCCTAGAACCACTCATCCTGCATCCCCAGGCACGTGTCGTCGCGCGCCTCCAGAATGTCCAGTTCGTGATGGCAACCCGGTACTTCCCAGGTCAGGAAATACCGGGCGGCCTGAAGCTTGCCTTTATAGAAGGCTGCGTCCGCGGCATTGCCTTTGGCCAGCCCTTCCTCGGCGCGAATCGCCTGTTCCAGCCAGCGCCAGCCGATCACCGTGTGCCCGAACACTTTCAGGTACAGCGCCGAGTTCGCCAGGCTGCTGTTGACCTTGCCCTGGCCAAGGTCGGTGAGCAGTCCCAGCGTTACGCCTTGCAGACGGGTGACCAACTGCTCCAGCGGTTCACGCAGCGCGGTCAGTGACGAATGTTCCTGGGCCCGTGCGCCCGTCTCGGCGATCAATCGAATCAGCTGCTTGAGGCCTGCGCCGCCATTCTGCGCGAGCTTGCGCCCCAGCAAGTCCAGCGACTGAATACCGTGGGTGCCCTCGTGGATCGGGTTCAGGCGGTTGTCGCGGTAGTACTGCTCCACCGGGTATTCGCGGGTATAACCGTGGCCGCCGAGGATCTGGATCGCCAGTTCGTTGGCCTTGAGGCAAAACTCCGACGGCCAGGATTTGACGATGGGGGTGAGCAGGTCCAGCAGCTCATGGGCCTGTTTGCGCTCGGTGTCGGTGGCCAGCGTGGTGGTGTCATCGAACAGCCGCGCAGCGTACAGGCCCAGGTCGAAGGCGCCTTCGACGTAGGCTTTCTGGGTGAGCAGCATGCGCTTGATATCGGCGTGCTGGATGATCGACACCGGCGCGGTGCCCGGGTCTTTGCTATCCGGCAGACGACCTTGCGGGCGCTCGCGCGCGTAGTCCAGGGAATACAGATAACCGGCGTAACCAAGCATCACGGCGCCCATGCCCACGCCAATCCGCGCTTCGTTCATCATCTGAAACATACAGCTCAGGCCCTGGTGCGGTTTGCCCACCAGATAACCGACGCAGTTCCCGTTATCGCCGAAGTTGAGCGCGGTTGATGTAGTGCCGCGCCAGCCCATCTTGTGAAACAGCCCGGCCAGCAGCACATCGTTGCGCTCGCCCAGGCTGCCGTCGTCGTTGACCAGGAATTTGGGCACGATAAACAGCGAAATGCCCTTCACCCCGGCCGGCGCATCCGGCAGCTTGGCCAGCACCATGTGCACGATGTTTTCCGACAGCGGGTGGTCGCCGCCGGAGATGAAGATCTTGTTGCCCTTGAGGCGGTAGCTGCCGTCAGCCGCAGGCTCGGCACGCGTACGAATATCCGACAGGGACGAACCGGCGTGGGGTTCGGTGAGGGCCATGGTGCCGAAGAAACGCCCGTCGATCATCGGCTGCAGGAAGCGCTGCTTCTGCTCCTCAGTGCCGAAACTCTCGATCAGGTTGGCGGCGCCCATGGTCAGGAACGGGTAGGAGGTGGACGCAGCGTTGGCCGACTGGAAATGCGCGAAACAGGCTTGCGACAGCAGGGTGGGCAGTTGCATGCCGCCCGCTTCGAAACTGCGTGCTGCGTTGAGAAAGCCGGCTTCGAGGAACGCATCCACCGCCGGTTTCACTTCCGGAATCAGGATTGCCTTGCCGTCTTCGTAGCGCGGTTCGTTTTCATCGTTTTTGCGGTTGTGCGGTGCGAAGTACTTTTCGGCGATGGAGCGCGCGGTGCTGATGGCCGCGTCGAAGGTTTCGCGGTTGTGCTCGGCAAACCGCTCGCGCTGGGTCAGGCCCTCGGCATCGAGGACTTCATACAGCTCGAAAGCCAGATTGCGGGAACTGAGCAGCGTCTCGGACATGGCGGCTTACCTTCTAAGGGAATGGCCTGAGTCTAAGTGCGCCAATAGAGGCTGGATAGCAAGATTGATTTGCGTGATGGAAGGGCAGAACGCAGACCCAATGTGGGAGGGGCTTGCTCCCGATGGCGGTGTGTCAGTCTTACAAGGGTGACTGACACACTGCCATCGGGAGCAAGCCCCCTCCCACATTTTTAGCGCATTTCGTCAGTTAGCCGATGGTCATCAGGCTGGCGTTACCGCCTGCCGCGGCGGTGTTCACGCTCAACGCGCGCTCGATGACCAGGCGTTCCAGGGCAATCGACGTTTCGCCCTGTGACAAGCCATGCACTCCGACAATCGCCCCGCCACGCTGCGCCACTTGCTGGCAGACCGCGCGCAGTTGGTCGGAGTCGCCATGGTGCAGGACCGCGTCGAACACCACCTCGTCTTTGGTCCAGTCGGCCACGCGCTTGATCTTTGCCTGAATCTCCTTCGGCAGGCGTGGGAACAAGGCCTTGGTCAGGTCGGTTTCCGGCCATACCGCCGAGCCGCCTACCGCCAATACCGCCGCCAGTTGGGTCAACAGGTCGCCCTCTATTTGCGCCAGGCACAGCACGTGCTCGCGGGGCAGGATGGCGTAGCTGTTGCGTTCGCCGGTCGGGCCAGCCAGTTGGCGGGTGATACCGCTTTGCGATTGCGCGGCGAACTGGGTGCACAGAGCTCTCAGTTCGCTGAAGGTGTGGCTGTCGGCCCAGCTTTTCAGGGCGTTCAGTGGCTGGCTCATGGCATCGCGCAGGCGTACGTCCGGGGCGGCCAGGTTGTCGCAACGTACGAAGGACTGCTCGATGGCATCCGTAGGACGGGTCGACAGCAGGCGGTACAGGTACAGCGGTCCACCGGCTTTCGGACCAGTGCCCGACAAGCCTTCGCCGCCGAACGGCTGCACGCCGACCACGGCACCCACAATGTTGCGGTTGACGTAGACGTTACCGGCATTGACGTTGTCGATCACCTTGGCGATGGTCTCGTCGATGCGGGTGTGCACGCCCAGGGTCAGGCCATAGCCGGACGCATTGATCTGGCCGATGAGCTGGTCGATCTCTTTGCGTTTGTAGCGCACCACGTGCAGCACCGGGCCGAAGATCTCCCGTTGCAGTTCGTCGAAGCTTTCCAGCTCGATCAGGGTGGGCATCACGAAGGTGCCGCGCTTGATTTCTTCGCCGTCGGCAATCGCCACCTGATACACGTTGCGGCCTTTGTCACGCATGGCCTGGATGTGTTTCTCGATGCCGGCCTTGGCTTCGGCGTCGATCACCGGACCGATGTCCACCGACAGGCGTTCCGGGTTGCCCAGGCGGCATTCAGCCATGGCGCCCTTGAGCATTTCGATGACACGGTCTGCCGAATCTTCCTGCAAGCACAGCACACGCAGGGCCGAGCAACGTTGGCCGGCGCTGTCGAAGGCCGAGGACACCACGTCGATCACCACTTGTTCGGTGAGCGCCGAAGAGTCAACGATCATCGCGTTCTGGCCGCCGGTTTCGGCGATCAGCGGGATCGGGCGGCCCTGGGCATCGAGGCGACCGGCGACATTGCGTTGCAGCAAGCGTGCGACCTCGGTGGAACCGGTGAACATCACCCCTTTGACGCGCTCATCGCCCACCAGACGGGCACCCACGCTTTCGCCCTGGCCCGGCAGCAGTTGCAGCACGCCTTCAGGTATGCCGGCTTCGAGCAGGATGCGCACGGCTTGGGCGGCGACCAGCGGCGTCTGCTCGGCTGGCTTGGCCAATACCGGGTTGCCGGCGGCCAGTGCGGCAGCGACTTGACCGCTGAAGATCGCCAGCGGGAAGTTCCACGGGCTGATGCACACCACCGGGCCAAGGGGGCGATGGGCGTCGTTGGTGAAATCGTTGCGCGCCTGCACCGCGTAATAACGCAGGAAGTCCACGGCTTCGCGCACTTCGGCAATGGCATTGGCGAAGGTCTTGCCGGCTTCGCGGGCCAGCAGCCCCATCAGGGGCTGGATTTCGCCTTCCATCAGGTCGGCGGCGCGTTCCAGGATCGCAGCACGTTCGGCGGGCGGGGTGGCCTGCCAGATCGGGCCGGCGCTGATGGCGCACTGGATTGCATTGTCGACGTCTTCGACGGTGGCTTCCTGCACATGGCCGACGATGTCACGCAGGTCGGACGGGTTGAGCACCGGCGCCGCCGCCTGATCGCTGGAGGCGCAACCGAGCATCGGCGCGGCTTTCCAGTCGTTGTGGGCCGTGGCGAGCAGGGCGCAGGACAGCGACGCCAGCCGGTGTTCGTTGGCCAGGTCGATACCGGCCGAGTTGGCGCGATCGCTGCCGTACAGGTCGCGCGGCAACGGGATACGCGGGTGCGGCAGGCCGAAGCCGCCTTCCAGCGTGGCCATTTGCTCGATGCTGGCCACCGGGTCGGCCACCAGCTCCTGAATGGAGATGGACTGGTCGGCAATGCGGTTGACGAACGAGGTGTTGGCGCCGTTTTCCAGCAGGCGGCGCACCAGGTAGGCCAGCAACGTTTCGTGGGTGCCGACCGGGGCGTACACGCGGCACGGACGGTTCAGCTTGCCCTCGGAAACCTTGCCCACCACTTGCTCGTACAAAGGCTCGCCCATGCCGTGCAGGCACTGGAACTCGTACTGGCCGGGGTAATAGTTCTGACCGGCGATATGGTAGATGGCCGACAGGGTGTGGGCGTTGTGCGTGGCGAACTGCGGGTAGATGGCTTCCGGTACCGACAGCAGTTTGCGGGCGCAGGCAATGTAGGACACGTCGGTGTACACCTTGCGGGTATACACCGGGTAGCCTTCGAGGCCTTCGACCTGGGCGCGCTTGATCTCGCTGTCCCAGTACGCACCTTTGACCAGGCGGATCATCAGGCGATGGCGGCTGCGGCGCGCCAGGTCGATGACGTAGTCGATCACGTACGGGCAACGCTTCTGATAGGCCTGGATCACAAAGCCGATGCCGTTCCAGCCGGTCAGTTGCGGCTCGAAGCACAGGCGTTCGAGCAGGTCCAGGGACAGCTCCAGACGGTCGGCTTCTTCGGCGTCGATGTTCAGGCCGATGTCGTACTGCTTGGCCAGCAGCGTCAGTGAGAGCAGGCGCGGGTACAACTCGTCCATCACGCGCTCGTACTGCGCACGGCTGTAGCGCGGGTGCAGGGCGGAGAGCTTGATGGAGATGCCCGGGCCTTCATAAATCCCACGGCCGTGAGACGCTTTGCCGATGGAGTGAATGGCTTGCTCGTACGACGCGAGGTACTTCTGAGCATCGTGTTCGGTGAGTGCGGCTTCACCGAGCATGTCGTAGGAATAGCGGAAGCCCTTGGCTTCGAACTTGCTGGCATTGGCCAGGGCTTCGGCGATGGTTTCGCCGGTGACGAACTGTTCGCCCATCAGGCGCATGGCCATGTCGACGCCCTTGCGGATCATCGGCTCGCCGCTCTTGCCGATGATGCGGCTCAGGGACGAGGTCAAACCCGCTTCGTTATGGGTGGCGACCAGCTTGCCGGTCAGCAGCAGGCCCCAGGTGGCAGCATTGACGAACAGCGACGGGCTGTTGCCCAGGTGCGGGTGCCAGTTGCCGGTGCTGATCTTGTCGCGGATCAGCGCGTCGCGGGTGCCCTTGTCCGGGATCCGCAACAACGCTTCGGCCAGGCACATCAGCGCCACGCCTTCCTGAGACGACAGGGAAAACTCCTGCAGCAGTCCCTGAACAATCCCGGCACGGCCGCCGGCGCTTTTCTGATTGCGCAGCTTCTCGGCAATCGAAGCGGCCAGCTTATTGGTGGCCTCGGCCATCGACGCCGGCAGGCGTGCCTGTTCGATCAGCATCGGCACCACTTCCGGCTCCGGGCGGCGGTAAGCGGCGGTGATCGAGGCGCGCAGCACGGACTGTGGCAGGATGCTTTCGGCGAACTCGAGGAAGCACTGGTGCGCGTGGTCGGCCTGGACCTCGCCCGCTTCATCGGCGTCCTTACTGCTCAAACCGTTGAGTTCGGTCAGGGTTGCACCACCCTCCAGTTTCTCCAGGTAATTGAAAATCGCCTGCTTGATCAGCCAGTGCGGGGTCCGATCAATGGAGGTCGCGGCAGCCTTGAGGCGTTCGCGGGTCGGGTCGTCGAGTTTGACCCCAAGGGTGGTCGTAGCCATTTTCTTATCCTCATGGGTGCCACTAACCGAGTGGCATCTGCTGGCGGCAAGATTAGCGTTAGCGCAGGCGAAGGTGCAACCGGGTGCAACCCTTTTTATGCATGAAACATTCGACGGTTCATCTGAAAGGGGCACCGGTGTTTCTTGCTGGTGCATTTTGCTTCTGAGGTACGCATTGCTTGCTCCGAAAAGGAGCAAAAAAAGCGGATTTGAAGCTGAAACACATCGAGGTGCAACTTATTCTCAAGAAACTGGTTGCACCTTATTTACTTTGTTGAATAGCATTCGCGGCCAAGGTGCAACCACCTTCGAGGTTCGGTTCATCGGCTGGCGGCTTTCCTGGGGAAACGCCAGTCATAAATGCGCGGCACGCAGGTTCGTCTATCCGCTACACAGTGGGTAGCGTGCGCAACCGTCGCTACATAAAAACAATGCCAGGGCGTCACTCTTATGAGCGTTAGCAATCCTACCCTGATCACGTTCGTGATCTACATCGCAGCAATGGTGCTGATCGGCCTGATGGCCTATCGCTCCACCAACAACCTTTCCGATTACATCCTTGGCGGCCGCAGCCTCGGTAGCGTGGTAACCGCCTTGTCGGCCGGTGCTTCCGATATGAGCGGCTGGTTGTTGATGGGCCTGCCGGGCGCGATCTACATGTCCGGCCTGTCGGAAAGCTGGATCGCCATCGGCCTGATCGTCGGTGCCTACCTCAACTGGCTGTTCGTGGCCGGTCGCCTGCGGGTTCAGACCGAGCACAACGGCGATGCCCTGACCCTGCCGGACTACTTCTCCAGCCGCTTCGAAGACAACAGCGGCCTGCTGCGCATCATCTCTGCGGTGGTGATCCTGGTGTTCTTCACCATTTACTGCGCCTCCGGCATCGTGGCCGGTGCCCGGCTGTTCGAAAGCACCTTCGGCATGTCCTACGAGACGGCCTTGTGGGCCGGTGCGGCGGCGACGATTGCCTACACCTTTATTGGTGGTTTCCTGGCGGTGAGCTGGACCGATACCGTGCAGGCCACCCTGATGATCTTCGCCTTGATCCTCACGCCGATCATCGTGCTGCTGGCCACCGGCGGCGTGGATACCACCTTTTTGGCGATTGAAGCCAAGGACCCCACCCACTTCGACATGCTCAAAAACACCACCTTCATCGGCATCATTTCGCTGATGGGCTGGGGCCTGGGTTACTTCGGCCAACCGCATATCCTGGCGCGCTTCATGGCGGCGGATTCGGTGAAGTCGATCGCCAACGCACGTCGCATCTCCATGACCTGGATGATCCTGTGCCTGGGCGGCACTGTGGCGGTGGGCTTCTTCGGCATTGCCTATTTCTCGGCGCATCCGGAAGTGGCCGCTCCCGTGACCGAAAACCCTGAGCGTGTGTTCATCGAGCTGGCCAAGCTGCTGTTCAACCCGTGGATCGCCGGTGTCCTGCTGTCGGCCATCCTAGCCGCGGTGATGAGCACCCTGAGCTGCCAGCTGCTGGTGTGTTCCAGCGCCCTGACCGAAGACTTCTACAAGGCGTTCCTGCGCAAGGGCGCTTCCCAGCTTGAGCTGGTGTGGGTCGGCCGGATCATGGTGCTGGTGGTGGCGTTGATCGCCATCGCCATGGCCGCCAACCCGGAAAACCGTGTACTCGGGCTGGTGAGCTACGCCTGGGCCGGTTTCGGTGCTGCGTTCGGCCCGGTGGTGCTGATCTCGGTGATCTGGAAAGGCATGACCCGCAACGGCGCACTGGCCGGTATCCTGGTGGGCGCGATCACCGTGATCGTGTGGAAGCACTTCGAACTGCTGGGTCTGTACGAAATCATCCCAGGCTTTATTTTCGCCAGCCTGGCGATCTACTTCGTGAGCAAGATGGGCGCGCCGACCGCTGCGATGGTCGAGCGTTTTGATGCTGCGGAAAAAGACTACAATCTCAACAAGTAATTCGCCGGGCGTTAAGCGTCCGTTGAGTTAGCACAAAGGCCCGCATCCTCTGGATGGCGGGCTTTTTTATGTGCGGTTTACCTGGGGTTGGCGAAAATTCATACGTGCCCACGTAGGCTTTTACTGATTTGCCTGGCACGTGTTCGGTGGGGCAGGGCAGTGGTGCAGAATTGCTCGCCTACTCCCTCGCAGAGAAACACCGGATGTTCGCTCTCGCCAATCAAAGTGCATTTACCCTGACCCTCGACGGAGAGCCCAGTGAACTCAAGGTTCAACGGTTTTCGGGGGATGAATTTATCAGCCTGCCTTTTCGCTTCGACCTCGAACTGGTCTGCGAACAACCTGATCTGGACATTGAAAGCCTGCTGCACCGGCAGGCCTTCCTGGCGTTTGACCCCCAGGGCCGAGGCGTTCACGGCCAGGTATATCGAGTGGCACAAGGTGATTCGGGCAGGCGTATGACCCGCTATCAGATAGCCCTGGTGCCGCAGTTGGCTTATCTGGAGCACAGCACCCACCAGCGTATGTTCCACAAAAAAACCGTGCCGCAGATCATTGCGCTGGTGCTGGAGGCCCAGGCCATCCAGGCTGATAACTTCTTATTCCAGCTGAGCGGGAAGTATCCCGAGCGTGAGTACTGTGTTCAGTTCGATGAAACCGACCTGCAGTTCATCCAGCGCTTGTGCGTCGAGTCGGGTATCCACTATCACTTTCAGCACAGCCCCGAGCGCCATTTGTTGGTGTTTGGCGATGATCAAAGCGTGTTCGCCCAGCCGGATCAAACCACCCCGTACTCGCCGGGTTCCGGAATGGTGGCCGACACGCCTGCAATCAAGCGCTTCATCCTGCAGATGGAGACGCGCACCACGGGTGTGAACCTGCGGGACTACGATTTCCGGAAGCCGAGCCTGGTACTGGAAAGCGCAGCTTCGGGAGAGCAGCGCCCCGACCTGAACGAGCAGGCCTATCCTGGGCACTTTATGGATCGCGATCACGGCAACTACCTGGCGCGACGCCTGTTGGAGCGTCATCGCAGTGATTATCGCCAGGCCAGGGGGTTGAGCGACCAGCCGGCCTTGGTCTGCGGGCAGTTCCTGAAGATGGCCGGGCATCCGCGTGAGGAATGGAATGATCTGTGGCTGATCACCCAGTTGCACCATGAAGGGCATCAGCCGCAAGTGCTGGAGGAGGCTGCGCCTGATGACTATGGCGGCGAATCCTCTCAGGGTTACCGTAACGACTTCGTTGTAACACCGTGGGAGGTGATGTTTCGAACACCGCTGATTATGTCGCGGCCGCACATATCCGGCTTCCAGAATGCAGTGGTCACCGGGCCCGTCGACAGCGAGATTCATTGCGATGAATACGGCCGGGTCAAGGTGCAGATGGCCTGGGATCGCGATGGCCAGCATAACGAGCATTCCAGTTGCTGGCTGAGGGTTGCCAGCGGCTGGGCCCATGATCGTTATGGGGCGGTGCTGATTCCTCGGGTTGGCATGGAAGTGCTGGTGGGCTTCGTCAATGGCGATAGTGATATGCCGGTCGTCATGGGCTGCCTGCCCAATGCCGCCACACCCGTGCCCCTCGACCTGCCGGCCGACAAGACCCGCAGCATTTTCCGCAGCCAGAGCAGCCCCGGGGGCGGTGGTTACAACGAACTGCGCATCGAGGACCGCAAGGGCGCCGAGGAAATCTACCTGCGTGCCCAGCGTGACTGGACCCAGCATGTGCTCAATGACCAGCAGGTGCAGGTCGACAATCATCGGCGGGTGAAGGTGGGCGGCGAGTCGCACCACGAGTTGCAGGGCGAAGAACAACGCATCACCCACGGCAACCGGCTCACCGAACTCAAGCAGGATGATCACCTGGTGGTCGGCGGTTCGCAGCAGATGCAGGCTGGGGTCACCATCCGCATTGGCGCAGGGCAAAGCGTGGTCATCGATGCCGGTGCCACGGTCACGATTCAGGCCGCAGGTCAGTCGATCACGCTGTCTGCCGCCGGGATTTTCAGCAGTGTGCCGATTCAGATCGGTGGTGGACCTGCGCCAGGTGCGGCACCGTTACTGCCTGGCTTAAAGGAAAACCTGCAGGCCGTCATGCTGTTACCGCTAAGCCCCGTGCAAGTGGCGAGCCTGAAGCGCAGCGCGCCGTTTTGTGAAGAGTGCGAGCGCTGCAAAAACGGGCAGTGTGACATCGCCGAACATGCCAACGTCGACAGGAAACTCCCCTGATGCCTATCCCTTTGACGCCCAGTGCCTGGCTGGCGCAGTGGCCTTTGCAGGCTGGTGAAACCCTCTATGCGGTGCTGGGCAATGCCAGCGAGGCCAGGCCGCTTGCCGTCTGGCAAGCCAGGGCTGCCGGGCCTGCGCCTCATGCGGTATGGGCAGGGACGGCCTACGCGCAGTGGGGTGAGGTCATGCCTTACGTGGCTATTGTCGAGCCGGGCAGCGCCTTTCTCGATTGGATCGCCGCCAGCGAATCGACGGATTGGGGATGGCTGGCGGTGTCGTGCAGCCCGCTGGACGCCGTGATCGCCCATTTGCAGGGCCTGACCAAGGTGCTGCTGCCCGAGGGGCAGGCTGTGTTTCTGCGCTACTGGGACGGCGCCCGGTTTCTGCCGCTGCTGCAACACCTGGGCGATGGCGCCGCGAAGGTATTGCCGGTGTTTAAGCGTTACCTGATCAATGGTTGCCCGCTTACGGTGATGACGGGTGCGGTGACCGCCGCCAAAATCAGTCCCTGGTGGCAGCTACCGCCGGCGCTGCTTGAGCATCTGGCCGCGCAGTCACCCCAGACCCTGATCGACAACCTGCTGCAATGGCTGGAAGAACAGCGCCCGGACCTGTACGGCGCATTTACCCCGACGACCCTGCAACACAAGCTGTCGTACTTCGTGCGCGGGCCGCAGCTGGACGTTGCGGCACTGATCGACTACCTCAGTACGGAACTGACGCCCTGAGCACCGCCCGGCACACGGCCCTGCACCTTTGCCCGCGCAGAAGGTAAACTTCGCCCCCTGCGCAGGAGCAACCATGAATTATCGTCACGCCTTTCACGCCGGCAACCACGCCGATGTCTTCAAACACCTGACTCTGACCCGCCTCATCGCCCTGATGTCGCGCAAGGAGCAGCCGTTCGCCTACCTCGACACCCATGCCGGCATCGGCCTGTACGACCTGCAAGGTGATCAGGCCAACCGCACGGGTGAGTACCTCGAAGGCATCGCCCGCTTGTGGGGCGCCAGCGACCTGCCGCCACTGACCGCCGACTACATGCGCGTGCTGCATGAGATGAACCCCGATGGCCAGTTGCGTTACTACCCGGGCTCGCCCGAGCTGGCCCGCCGCCTCACGCGAGCGCAGGACCGCGTACTGCTCAACGAAAAACACCCGGAAGACGGGGTGTTGCTCAAGGACAACATGAAGGGCGATCGCCGGGTCAAAGTGCACCTGGGCGAAGGCTGGCATGTGCCGCGTGCCCTGCTGCCGGTACCGGAAAAACGTGCGTTGATGCTGATCGATCCGCCGTTTGAACAGCTCGATGAAATGCAGCGTTGCGCCGCATCCCTCAAGGAAGCAATCGGTCGCATGCGCCAGACGGTCGCGGCGATCTGGTACCCGGTGAAGGATCAGCGCATGTTGCGCCGCTTCTATCAGGACCTGGCCGGCACCGGCGCGCCGAAGTTGCTGCGCGTGGAATTGCTGGTGCATCCGCTGGACACGCCCAACACCCTGACCGGCTCGGGCCTGGCGATTGCCAACCCGCCGTGGGGTTTGGAAGAGGAGTTGCGTGAGCTGCTGCCGTGGCTGTCCAAAAAGCTCGGCCAGACCCAGGGCGGCTGGCAGATGGATTGGCTCATCGCTGAATAATTGGCGCTCAAGCCAGGCACCAAACCAAATGTGCGGCTCTGCCCAGTCTTCGACTTAGCGCTGTCGCGCAGCAAACTGGAGGCTCTGTGGCAAGCGGGCTTGCCCTAATGCCAGTCAGTTAAGCGCAGCTCCCTTGTGGGAGCGGCGGTGCGACGATTCGACTTGCCCGCGAAAGCGGTGGGTCAGTCAACGTCAATGTTTGCTGGGCCGACGCCATCGGGAGCAAGCCCCCTCCCACATTTTGTACAGCGTTCGGCAGACCATTTCGGTCGGCTCTCAGGCCGCCACGCTTTTGCTTTTGCTTTTGCTTTTGATCTGGAGCGCCCCGTCAAACACGCTGGCCGAACGCAGGTTTTGGAGCGTGGGTAACCCGGCAGGACGCCGGGTTAGCCGCGCTGGGCCAAGGATGGCCCATCGCGGCGGCCCACGCTCCAAAGCCTGCGTGAGGGCACACCGAGCCCAGGCGAGGTGCCGAGTGTTGGGGCAAGAGCGTTTTGCTTACTTTTGCGCTTTTCAAAAGTGAGCCGCCGTAAGGGCGGAACCCTAAGTCGTCGTTACCGCAGAAACGGATAGGTACACCGAAAAATCGCACCGCTCATTGCTTCGAGCATCACGCTGGCTTAACTGAACGGCATTAGAGCTTGCCCCGCGTTGGCGCGCGCAGCGCCCCCGGTCAAGGGAAATGCGGTGTACCTGACACTGCCCGGAGCATGGTTTTGGGGCTGCTGCGCAGCCCAACGCAGGACAAGCCTGCTCGCCACAGGACTGTGGCTTCCTGAAATTTCAGTTTTTAAATCGAAAAGTTATTTTGTGTTTGATAAGCGCGGGCCTGCTCGCGAAAGCAGGGTGTCAGTTAACGGATAGGTCGACTGATACACCGCATTCGCGGTCAAGCCCGCTCCTACATTTGAGTTGCGCACGTCTTAGATCGGGCAAGTCACGCCAGTGCCGCCGATGCCGCAATAGCCCTGCGGATTCTTCGCCAGATACTGCTGGTGATACGTCTCGGCGAAATACACCGTCGGCGCCTCTGCAATTTCCGTGGTGATCTCGCCCAGCCCGGCCTTGGTCAGTTCCTGCTGATACGCCTGCGCACTGGCGTGCGCCGCCGCCAGTTGTTCCGGTGTGGTGGCGTAGATGACCGAGCGATACTGGGTGCCGATGTCGTTGCCCTGGCGCATGCCCTGGGTCGGGTTGTGCAATTCCCAGAACATCTTCAGCAAATCTTCGTAGGTCACTTTGGCCTGGTCATACACCACCAGCACCACTTCGCTGTGGCCGGTGAGGCCCGAGCACACTTCTTCGTAGGTCGGGTTGGGCGTGTAGCCGCCGGCGTAACCCACCACGGTGCTGACCACGCCGTCGCGTTCCCAGAACTTGCGTTCTGCGCCCCAGAAACAACCGAGGCCGAAGATTGCAAAACCAACGTCGTCGACGAACGGGCCCAGCAGCGGGTTGCCGTTGACGAAGTGCGTTTCCGGCAGGGTCATTGGCGTTTCACGGCCAGGCAATGCTTGTTCTTGAGTCGGCAGCACGTTTTTGTTCACCAGAATTTCCGAGCGCAAGACCATGATCAGTCCTCTCAGTCAGATTGAGTTGGGTAAGAATCGGACCGCCAGTGTGCCCGAGTGTTACAGCGCTGTCAGGCGATTGGCCCGCGTGGGTAGCGCTTGAGCTTTTCGAGCAGCTCGGAGCCCGGGATCGGCCGGTCGAACAGGTAGCCCTGCCCCACATCGCAACGATGCCGGCGCAGGAACGCCAACTGCTCGGCGGTCTCGATGCCTTCGGCCACCACCTTGAGTTTCAGGTTGTGGGCCATGGCGATCACGGCCGAGGTGATTTCCATGTCGTCCTGGTTGTCCGGGATTTCATGGATAAAGCTGCGGTCGATCTTGATGATGTCGATGGGGAATTTTTTCAGGTAGCTCAGCGACGAATAACCGGTGCCGAAGTCGTCCATGGCCAGGGTCAGGCCGAAGCTTTTCAACTGGTCCAGTTGCTGGCGCGTGTCTTCGGTGGCCTCCAGCAGCAGGCCTTCGGTGAGTTCCAGCTCCAGCAGATTGGCCGGCAGTTCTTCTTCCTTGAGGATGCTGGCGATGGAGGCCACCAGGTCCGGGTCGGAGAACTGCTTGGGCGACAGGTTGATTGCCACCTGCAGGTTGCCCATGCCGGCGGCGCTCAGTCGCTTGCTCATGCGGCAGGCCTGGCGCGCGATCCATTTGCCGATAGGGATGATCAAACCGGTTTCTTCGGCCACGCTGATGAACTGGTCGGGGCGGATCATGCCTTTTTCCGGGTGGTTCCAGCGCAGCAGCGCTTCCATGCCCAGCAGGCGGCCGCTGCGCAGGCACAGCTTGGGCTGATAAAACACGTCCAGCTCGTTTTGCGTCAGCGCGCGGCGCAGGTTGTTTTCCACGAACAGCTTGTAGCTGGCCTCGGCATTCAACGCCTCGGTGAACACCTGTACCTGATGTTTGCCGTTGGCCTTGGCCTTGTGCAAGGCCAGGCCTGCGTTGCGCATCAGCGTCTGCGGGTCGCGGCCATGCAACGGCGCGCAGGCCAGGCCCACGGAGCCAGTGACGCTGATCAACTGGTTGTCGACGAACATCGGCTTGTCGAGCGTGGCCAGCAGTTGGCTGGCGACCTGCTGGCCGCTCTCGAGGTCGGTGTCGTCGAGCAGCACCGCAAATTCGTTACTGGCAAAGCGCGCCAGGCTGCCGCTGCTGCTCAGGCTGTTGCGCAGGCGCCGGGCGAGGCTGATCAGCAGCTTGTCGCCGGTCTGGTGGCCGAGGCTGTCGTTGATGCGCTTGAAGTTGTCGATGTCCACCAGCAGCAGGCTGATCGGGCTGTCGCTGTCTCGGGCAAAGCGCTCATCGAGGTTGCGGATGAACGCCGGACGGTTGCCCAGGTTGGTCAGGTTGTCGGTGTACGCCAGGCGCTCGATACGCTGCTGGGCCAGCTTGGTCTGGGTGATGTCTTCGTAGATGCCGATGTAATGGGTCAGCTCACGGTTGTCGCCGTACACCTTGGAAATCGACAGCTGGCCCCAGTAGGGTTCCAGGTTCTTGCGCCGGCTCTTGAACTCGCCCTGCCAGCTGTTGCTCTTGGCCAGGGCCGAGGGCGCGTCGAACAGCAGCTCACTGAGGTTTTCCAGGGCCGGCAACTGCGCCAGGCGGTGGCCGTGGACCTCTTCGGTGCTGTACTGGGTGATCGCGGTAAAACTGGGGTTGACGTACTCCACCACGCCGTCGCAATTGACCAGCAGGAAGGCATTCGCGCTTTGCTCCACCGCACGCTGGAACAGGTGCAGTGCGCTGGTGGCGGTGCGCCGGTTGTGGTTGTTGATGACCTGGGCGAACTGGTCCGCCAGCTCGCCGGCAAACGCGATTTCATCGGACTGCCAGGCGCGCGGGCTGCCGCCCTGTTCCAGGCACAGCACGCCGACCACCTGGCCGTCCACGCGAATGCTCGCGTCGAGCATGGCGTAGGTGTCATTGGCGCGCAGGGTCTCGGCCATTTCCCGGGTGCGCGGGTCGCGCATGGCGTTGTTGGCGTCGATGGCGCGACTGGTATGCAGGGCCTCCAGGTAGTCGGGGAAGCCGCTGGCGTCAATCGGATCGGGCAGGTGGTGGCGCCCTTCGGCATGGTTGTACGCCGAGATCGGCACCAGGCGCTGGCCTTCGAGGTTCCAGATACTGGCGAAATCGATCTGGTAGATATCGCAGGCGCTGCGGGTGATCAGCTCGGCGGCTTCCTGCAGCGAATTGGGGGTGGTGTAGCGCTGACGGGCCAGCAGCAGGATCAGTTCCTGCTGGGCGCGCACCCGCTCAAGATGTTGCAGCTGTTCCTGTTGCGCGCGCTGGTTGAGTTCCAGGGCGATCTGCAGGCGGCTGTTCTGGCTTTCCAGGTCGACAGTCGGGGCGGTGGAGGGCAGCTCGTTGAACAGGCCGTCCACGACCATCAGGTAGCCGCGCAGCAGGTGGCGGTTGTGCTGTTTGTAGGCCTCGCCCATTTCCAGCAGATTCAGCGGGCCGTCGTTGGTGTGCAGGGTGTAGCGCACCAGGTAGTGAGGGCTCTGGCTCAGCTGTTGCTGGATGGCATCGTGCAGTTGATAGCGCGCCTGTGGCTCCATCAGGCTGGCGTAGGGCGTGCCGAGCAGGGCACACAGTTCCACCGCCGACAGGCCGAATTGGCGTTCGCAATTGGGGTCCAGGTACAGCAGGGCCCAGCTTGCCTCATTCAGCCGCTCGAAACGCAGCATACCCAGGCGCGAAGGCACGGGTAATTGCGTCACTACCTCGGCCGCCATACGGGCGGCATCGGGCTGGCTTTTCATGGGGAAGCTCACTTGAAATAACGCACTTGGCGCCGGGCTCACGCCCTCTTGACTGTTGCTTGTGGCAAGGTTGCATCATGCAGCACAGGCTGACAAGAGAGGATGAAGGCTAAGTGCTATAAGGCTGTTATCGGCCGGCTGGGGGATTTCTGCAGTCGGGTTGATCAAAGGTGTACAAACCTGTTTGCAAAGCCATTGCCTGTGCGGCGTACGCGCAAAAAAAGCCCCGCCATGTGGCGGGGTTGAGGTACGAGCGTGGCGCTCGAAAATCGGTGCAACCCGGCCTCCCCGATGAGGGAGAGGCCGGGTGATGCTTACAGCAGGATGGTGCGGATGTCGTTCAGCAACTGGCTCAGACGCTGGGTGAAGCGCGCAGCCGCGGCACCATTGATCACGCGGTGATCGTAGGACAGCGACAGCGGCAGCATCAGTTTCGGCTGGAACGCTTTACCGTCCCACACTGGCTGGATAGTCGCCTTGGATACACCCAGGATCGCCACTTCCGGCGCGTTGACGATTGGCGTGAAGCCAGTGCCGCCAATGTGACCGAGGCTGGAAATGGTGAAGCAGGCGCCTTGCATGTCGTCGGCGGTGAGCTTCTTGTCACGGGCCTTGGCAGCCAGTGCAGCCGCTTCGGCAGCCAGTTGCAGCAGGCTCTTCTGATCAACGTTCTTGATCACAGGCACCAGCAGGCCGTCCGGGGTATCAACCGCAAAACCGACGTTCACATACTTCTTGCGAATGATCGCCTTGCCGCTTGGCGCCAGCGAACTGTTGAAGTCCGGCAGCTCCTTGAGCAGGTGCGCGCACGCCTTGAGCAGCAGTGGCAGCACGGTCAGCTTGACGCCGGCCTTCTCGGCCACGGCTTTCTGCGCAACGCGGAAAGCTTCGAGGTCGGTGATATCGGCCTGGTCGAACTGGGTCACGTGCGGGATGTTCAGCCAGCTGCGGTGCAGGCTCGACGCGCCGATTTGCATCAGGCGAGTCATCGGCACTTCTTCGGTCTCGCCGAAGCGGCTGAAATCCACGACCGGGATCGGCGGAATGCCCGAACCACCGGTGGCAGCGCCGGCAGCCGGAGCTTCCTTGGCCTTCTGCATCATGGATTTGACGTAAACCTGCACGTCTTCCTTCAGCACGCGACCATGCGGGCCAGTGGCCGACACAGCGTTCAGCTCGACACCGAATTCACGGGCCAGTTGGCGAACCGCAGGGCCGGCGTGAACCTTGGCACCGCTTGGCGCAGGTGCGGCAGCAGCCGGGGCCGGTGCGGCCTCGGCTTTTGCAGCCGGTGCCGGGGCGGCAGCGGCCGGAGCAGCTTCAGCCTTTGCAGCAGCCGGAGCGGCGGCGGGTGCTGGAGCGGCAGCCGGTGCAGCGCCTTGTACTTTCAGCTTGAGGATGAAGTCGCCAGTGCCGACTTCGTCTTCCAGCTTGACCGCGATGCTTTCCACTACGCCGGCAGCCGGCGACGGGATTTCCATGGAGGCCTTGTCGGACTCCAGGGTGATCAGCGACTGGTCGGCTTCGACGGTGTCGCCCACCTTGACCAGCAGCTCGATGATCTTGGCCTTGCCCGACGAACCGATGTCCGGGACGTGAATGTCCTGGACCGTGGCTTCTGCGGGTGCAGCAGCCGGGGCCGCAGGGGCCTCGGCAGCGGCAGGTTTTTCCGCGGCCGGCGCGGGGGCGGCGGCCGATTCAGCCTTGGCGGCAGGGGCTGCATCGGCAGCACCTTCGACTTCCAGCTCCAGCAGTTCGTCGCCTTCTTTCAGGCGATCGCCCAGCTTCACTTTCAGGCTCTTGACCACACCGGCCTTGGGAGCAGGGATTTCCATGCTCGCCTTGTCCGACTCGAGGGTCAGGATGCTCTGGTCGGCTTCGACGGTGTCGCCGACCTTCACAAACAGCTCGATTACTTCACCTTCACCGCTGCCGATGTCAGGTACGCGAATGAGTTCGCTCACAAAAAATCTCCTCAGCAGTCCAGTGGGTTGCGTTTTTCCGGGTTGATCCCGAACTTGACGATGGCGTCAGCCACCACCTTGGGTTCGATCTCACCACGGTCAGCCAAGGCTTCCAGGGCTGCCAACACCACGAAGTGACGGTCAACTTCGAAGAAGTGACGCAGCTTCTTGCGGCTGTCACTGCGGCCGAAACCGTCGGTGCCCAGGACTTTGAATTCCTTGGACGGGACCCACTGGCGAATCTGTTCAGCAAACAGCTTCATATAGTCGGTGGAGGCAATGACCGGACCTTTACGGCCGTTCAGGCATTCTTCGACATAGCTCAGTTGCGGCTTCTGGCCTGGGTGCAGGCGGTTGTTGCGCTCCACGGCCAGGCCGTCGCGACGCAGTTCGTTGAAGCTGGTAACGCTCCACACGTCGGCGCCGACGTTGAATTCGTCACGCAGGATCTTCGCCGCTTCACGCACTTCGCGCAGGATGGTGCCGGAGCCCATCAGTTGCACGTGGTGCGCTGCTTCCTTGGTGTCTTCTTCGAGCAGGTACATGCCCT
This sequence comes from Pseudomonas sp. Leaf59, assembly GCF_920984685.1. Lineage (NCBI taxonomy): Bacteria > Pseudomonadati > Pseudomonadota > Gammaproteobacteria > Pseudomonadales > Pseudomonadaceae > Pseudomonas > Pseudomonas sp. Leaf59. Next base: position 72,115 of record NZ_CAKLBR010000006.1, read on the forward strand.
TGATGATGCCTTCCTCGACACCGGCCGGCATGGCTGGCTGTTGGTAGGACTCGTTCATCACGGTGATGTAGTAGAAAACGTCCTGCTGCTGCTCGGTCATCTTCTTCATGCCGTCCTGGATGATCACCGCCAGCTCGTAGCCGTAGGTTGGATCAAAGGTGCGGCAGTTCGGGATGGTGGCCGCCAGGATGTGGCTGTGACCGTCTTCGTGTTGCAGGCCTTCGCCGTTCAGCGTGGTGCGGCCGGCGGTGCCGCCGATCAGGAAGCCACGGGTACGGCTGTCGCCCGCTGCCCACGCCAGGTCGCCGATACGCTGGAAGCCGAACATCGAGTAGAAGATGTAGAACGGCAGCATTGGCTGGTTGTGGCTGGAGTACGAGGTGCCGGCAGCGATGAAGGAGCTCATGGCGCCCGCTTCGTTGATGCCTTCTTCGAGGATCTGGCCTTTCTTGTCTTCCTTGTAGAACATCACTTGGTCTTTATCGACTGGCTCGTAGAGCTGGCCGACCGAGGAGTAGATGCCCAACTGACGGAACATGCCTTCCATACCGAAGGTACGCGCTTCGTCCGGGATGATCGGCACGATACGCGAACCGATTTCCTTGTCCTTGACCAGTTGCGCGAGGATGCGCACGAAGGCCATGGTAGTGGAAATTTCCCGGTCGCCCGAACCGTCCAGGATCGCCTTGAGGGTATCGAGTGGAGGCGTAGGAATATCGAACGACTTGGCGCGGCGCTGCGGTACGAAACCGCCCAGTGCGGTGCGACGCTCGCTGAGGTAGCGGGCTTCGGCGCTGTTTGGCTCTGGCTTGAAGAACGGCAGGTTTTCCAGCTCTTCGTCTTTGACCGGAATGTCGAAGCGATCACGGAACAGCTTCAGGCTGTCGACGTCGACTTTCTTGGTGTTGTGCGCGGTGTTCTTCGCTTCGCCGGCACCGGTGCCATAACCCTTGATGGTCTTGGCCAGGATAACGGTCGGCTGCTCTTTGTGGTTGACCGCCTGGTGGTACGCCGCGTAGACCTTGTACGGGTCGTGGCCGCCACGGTTGAGTTTCCAGATCTCGTCGTCGGACAGGTCGGCAACCATCGCCTTGAGCTCAGGCGTGTTGAAGAAATGTTCACGCACGAACGCGCCGTCTTTGGCCTTGTAGTTCTGGTACTCGCCGTCGATGACTTCGTCCATGCGACGTTGCAGGATACCGTCGACGTCCTTGGCCAGCAGTGGGTCCCAGAAACGGCCCCAGATGACTTTGGTCACGTTCCAATGAGCGCCACGGAACACGCCTTCGAGTTCCTGGATGATCTTGGCGTTGCCGCGAACCGGGCCGTCGAGGCGCTGCAGGTTGCAGTTGATGACGAAGATCAGGTTGTCGAGCTTCTCGCGGCCGGCCAGGGAGATGGCGCCCAGGGATTCCGGCTCGTCGCACTCGCCGTCGCCCAGGAAGCACCAGACTTTCTGCTTGCCTTCCGGGATGAAACCACGGGCTTCCAGGTACTTCATGAAGCGTGCCTGGTAGATCGCCTGGATCGGGCCCAGCCCCATGGAAACGGTTGGGAACTGCCAGAAATCGGGCATCAGCCAAGGGTGCGGGTAGGACGAGAGGCCCTGACCGTCGACTTCCTGGCGGAAGTTGTTCATTTGTTCTTCACTGATGCGGCCTTCCATGAACGCACGGGCGTAAACGCCTGGGGAGGTGTGGCCCTGGAAGTAGATCAGGTCGCCGCCGTGTTCGTCGGTCGGGGCCTGGAAGAAGTAGTTGAAGCCGATGTCATAAAGGGTTGCGCTGGAAGCGAAGCTGGAGATGTGACCGCCCAGGTCCGAATCTTTCAAGTTCGTGCGCATTACCATCGCCATGGCGTTCCAGCGTACCAGCGAGCGAATGCGGCGTTCCATGAACAGGTCGCCAGGCATGCGTGCTTCGTGGGTAACGGGGATGGTGTTGCGGTATGGCGTGGTGATGGCGTAAGGCAACTGCGAGCCGCTGCGGGTCGCGAGTTCGCCCATACGGGTCATCAGGTAATGAGCACGGTCTTCGCCTTCTTTGTCGAGAACCGATTCCAGGGCGTCCAGCCATTCCTGGGTTTCGACGGGATCGAGGTCTTGCATGGCTTGCTCCAGGGCGGAAAGGCTACCAGAATCGGTTGCCTGAAGTTTGCGACTGGCCTTGTGGGCAGACGACATAAATTCTTGGATGGCCGAAGGTTGCTTCGGCGTCCTGTAGTTTTACTACAAATCGTCGGCCATTTCAGCCTTTCGAATGTATATACGAGTAGTAAAACTACACAAGACCGAGCGTATGGCTCGGTCTGGCTGGTGAGCATAATCGTTAATGTTGATCTTTTGCGAACAAGAAAAGGTTCAAGTTTGATGTTACCTGCCAAGATTAATTTAATTTCAGCTATTTCTAACTTTTGTTCGACAGTTCTTCACCGAGCGCGGTTCTCGCGTTCACCTCTACAGGCCATTTACACGCCGATCAAGGATAGACCATGAGCCTTCCAACGCTGGCCGAACTGCCTGCCATTCTCTTGCCATTTGCCCAGCGGGCCGAGCAGTCATTTCGTGACGCCGTGGCCGCGCTGGACGACGATAATGGACTGTGTGCGTGGACGCCGCAACGGTGGGCAGAGTTTACCCGTGTATGCGCCGCCAGTGATTTTGTCATTGAACAAAGCGTTCGTGACCCTTTGATGTTGCTTGAGCTGGTGGCCTGGGGCGAGCTGGATCGCGGCTTTGCACCGGGCGAGCTGTGCAGCCAGATCGCCGGTGCCGTGCAACAGGCGCAAACGGAAGATGAACTGGGTCGTCTCCTGCGGCGCCAGCGCACGCGCCAGCAAGTGCGCATCATCTGGCGCGACCTGACCCGCCAGGCCGACCTGATGCAAACCTGCCGCGACCTCTCCGACATGGCCGACGCCTGCATCGACCAGGCCTATCAATGGCTGTACCAGCGCCACTGCGTGCAGTTCGGCACGCCCACCGGTCGGCGCAGCGGCGAAGCCCAGCACATGGTCATCCTCGGCATGGGCAAGCTCGGTGCGGTGGAGCTCAACCTTTCGTCGGATATCGACCTGATCTTCGCCTACCCCGAAGGCGGCGAGACGGTGGGGGTGAAGCGCTCCCTGGACAATCAGGAATTTTTCATTCGCCTGGGTCAGAAGTTGATCAAGGCGCTGGACCCGATGACCGTCGATGGTTTTGTCTTTCGCGTCGACATGCGCCTGCGCCCCTATGGTTCTGCCGGCGCGCTGGTGCTCAGCTTCAACGCGCTGGAGCAGTATTACCAGGATCAGGGCCGCGACTGGGAACGCTACGCGATGATCAAGGCGCGGGTGGTGGCGGGCGATCAGGTGGCCGGCACGGTGCTGCTGGATATGCTGCGACCGTTCGTCTACCGCCGTTACCTGGATTTTTCGGCCATCGAAGCGCTGCGCACCATGAAGCAGTTGATCCAGCAGGAAGTGCGGCGCAAGGGCATGGCCGAAAACATCAAACTGGGCTCGGGCGGCATTCGCGAAGTGGAATTTATCGCCCAGGCGTTCCAGCTCATCCACGGTGGCCGCGACCTGAGCCTGCAACAACGGCCGCTGCTCAACGTGCTGGGCACCCTCGAAGGCCAGGGCTACCTGCCGTCGGCGGTAATCGCCGAGTTGCGCAATGGTTACGAATTCCTGCGCTACACCGAACACGCGATCCAGGCGATTGCCGACCGCCAGACGCAGATGCTCCCCGACAGCCCGGAAGACCAGGCGCGCATTGCCTTTATGCTCGGGTTTGCCGACTGGACGGCGTTCCATGAGCGCCTGATGCACTGGCGTGGCCGCGTGGACTGGCACTTCCGCCAGGTGATTGCCGATCCGGATGAGGAGGAGGGTGAAGAAAGCGAGTTGGTCGTGGGCGGTGAGTGGCTGCCATTGTGGGAAGAGTCCCAGGATGACGACGCGGCCTGCCGCCAACTGGCCGAAGGCGGTTTCACTGATGCGCCCAAGGCGCTCAAGGCCCTGGCCGGCCTGCGCAGCAGCCCGCAATTGCGGGCCATGCAGCGTCTGGGGCGTGAGCGCCTGGATGCGTTTATTCCGCGCCTGCTGGCGCAGGCCGTGGAGCACGCCAACCCGGACCTGGTGATGGAGCGGGTATTGCCGCTGGTGGAGGCCGTCGCCCGCCGTTCGGCCTACCTGGTGCTGCTCACAGAAAACCCCGACGCCCTGCGCCGCCTGCTGACCCTGTGCGCCGCCAGTCCGTGGATCGCCGAGCAAATCACGCGCTTCCCGCTGCTGCTGGATGAATTGCTCAACGAAGGCCGCCTGTTCAAACCGCCATTGGCGCCGGAATTGGCCGCCGAGCTGCGCGAGCGCCTCACGCGTATCCCCGAGGACGACCTCGAACAGCAGATGGAAGCCCTGCGCCACTTCAAACTGGCTCACCGCCTGCGTGTGGCTGCCTCGGAAATCGTCGGCAGCCTGCCGTTGATGAAAGTCAGCGACTACCTCACCTGGCTCGCCGAAGCCATTCTCGAACAAGTGCTGGCCCTGGCCTGGCGCCAGACCGTCGCGCGCCACGGCTCGCCGCAGCGGCTGGACGGCAGCCTGTGCAATCCGGGGTTCATCATCGTCGGGTACGGCAAGGTCGGCGGTATCGAACTGGGCCATGGCTCGGACCTGGACCTGGTATTTATCCACGATGGCGACCCCCATGCCGAAACCGATGGCGCCAAGCCGATCGACGGCGCGCAGTTCTTTACCCGCCTGGGCCAGCGCATCATTCACCTGCTGACCACCCAGACCAACTCCGGTCAGTTGTACGAAGTGGACATGCGCCTGCGACCTTCCGGCGCGTCCGGGCTATTGGTCAGTTCGCTGGGGGCATTCGACCGCTATCAACAAAATGAAGCATGGACCTGGGAGCATCAGGCCCTGATCCGCGCGCGCGTGCTGGTGGGCAGCCAGGATGTGGGGCAGGCATTCGAGCAGGTCCGGGCCAAGGTGCTGGGGCGTGAACGCGACCTGGCGAAGCTGCGCCAGGAGGTCAGTGAGATGCGCGCCAAGATGCGTGACAACCTGGGCACCAGGGCCACGACAGCCGGGACCGCTGCCAATGCCTTCGAGGCCACGGTCGTGTTCGACCTCAAGCAGGACGCCGGAGGTATCGTCGATATTGAATTTATGGTGCAATACGCGGCTTTGGCGTGGTCTGCGCAACATCCTGCGTTGCTGCGCTTTACCGACAATATCCGCATTCTGGAGGGCCTGGAGCAGGTCGGGCTGATGCCCGCCGCCGATGCCCATTTGCTGCGCGAGGTGTACAAGGCCTACCGTTCTGCGGCACATCGCCAGGCCTTGCAGAACGAGGCCGGCACCGTGAGCGGGGAGCAGTTTGCCGACGAGCGGCGGCAGGTGATGCGAATCTGGCGTGAGCTGGGTTTAAGCTGATACTCGATTAATTGAGCGATGCCAATTTAATGTGGAAACCGGCTTTATGTGGGAGCGGGCTTGCTCGCGAAGCAGGCGCTGCGATCTGTCTGGCGGACAGCGGTGATGCTTTCGCGAGCAAGCCCGCTCCCACACAAAGCGGTTCCGTGGCTACCGCAACCTAGGGTAATTGTCGAGGCGGGGAGGCATAAGCCTCCCCGCATCGTTTGTGGAAACTACATGAATATTCTGATCGTTGGGCCCAGTTGGGTCGGTGACATGGTGATGGCACAGACACTGTTCCAGTGCCTGCGCCAGCGCCATCCAGACTGCCAGATCGACGTGCTCGCCCCCGAGTGGAGCCGGCCGATCCTTGAGCGTATGCCCGAAGTGCGCCAGGCCTTGAGCTTCCCGCTTGGTCACGGCGCGCTTGAGCTTGCGACGCGCCGGCGCATCGGCAAGTCGCTGGCCGGCCAGTACGACCAGGCGATCCTGCTGCCCAACTCGCTCAAGTCGGCGCTGGTGCCCTATTTTGCCGGCATCCCCAAGCGCACCGGCTGGCGCGGCGAGTTTCGCTACGTGCTGCTCAACGACGTGCGCACCCTCGACAAGGCGCGCTACCCGCTGATGATCGAGCGCTTCATGGCCCTGGCCTATGCGCCGGGTGCCGAGCTGCCCACGCCGTATCCACGGCCGAGCCTGCAAATCGACCCGTTGACCCGCGATGCCGCGCTGAGCAAGTTTGGCCTGCAGTTGGATCGGCCGGTGCTGGCGCTGTGCCCAGGCGCGGAGTTTGGCGAGTCCAAGCGCTGGCCGTCGGAGCATTACGCCAAGGTCGCCGAAACGAAGATTCGCGAAGGCTGGCAGGTGTGGCTGTTCGGTTCGAAAAACGATCATTCGGTGGGCGAAGACATTCGCCAGCGCCTGATTCCCGGCCTGCGTGAAGAAGCGGTGAACCTGAGTGGCGAGACCTCGCTGGCCGAGGCGATCGACCTGCTCTCCTGCGCCGATTCGGTGGTGTCCAACGATTCCGGCCTGATGCACGTGGCCGCCGCGCTGAACCGTCCGCTGGTGGCGGTGTACGGCTCTACCTCGCCGGGCTTTACGCCGCCGTTGGCCGACCAGGTCGAAGTGGTGCGCCTGGGGCTGGAGTGCAGCCCGTGTTTTGAGCGCACCTGCCGGTTCGGCCACTACAATTGCCTGCGCCAATTGCTGCCGCAGCCGGTGACCGATGCGTTGCAGCGGTTGCAGGGCGACACGGTCGAGGTTCACTGAGTTGCGGGTACTGGTGATCAAGACCTCATCCCTGGGCGACGTGATCCATGCGTTGCCGGCACTCACCGATGCGGCGCGGGCCATCCCCGGCATCCGGTTCGATTGGGTGGTGGAAGAAGGCTTTGCCGAAATTCCCACCTGGCACCCGGCGGTCGACAAGGTGATTGCGGTGGCTATTCGCCGCTGGCGCAAGAATATCTGGCAAACCATCAAGAGTGGCGAGTGGCGGCGCTTCAAGCAGAGCATCCAGTCGACCAAATACGATCTGGTGATCGACGCCCAGGGCCTGCTCAAAAGCGCCTGGCTGACCCGCTACGTGCGTGCGCCCGTAGCCGGGTTCGACAAAAGCTCGGCCCGCGAACCCATGGCGGCGCGTTTCTATTCGCGGCGCCTGGCCGTGGCCCGTGGGCAGCATGCGGTGGAGCGGCTGCGCCAGCTGTTTGCCGTGGCCCTGGGCTACGACCTGCCCAAAGGCCTGGGCGATTACGGCCTGAGTGTGGAAAAACTGCTCGGCCTGCCGCCGGAAAAGCCCTTTGTGCTGCTGCTGCACGGCACCACCTGGGACACCAAGCACTGGCCCGAAGCCTATTGGCGCGAGCTGGCCGAGCGCATGGGTCGCCTCGGCGTCGACGTTAAGCTGCCGTGGGGCAATGCCGACGAAAAGGCCCGCGCCGAACGCCTGGCCCAAGGCTTGAGCAACGCCCAGGTGCTGCCCAAACTCAACCTGGCCGGCGTCGCCCGCGTATTGGCCGGCGCCCGCGCGTGCGTGGCGGTCGACACCGGCCTCGGTCACCTCGCCGCCGCGCTGGATGTGCCGACCATTTCCCTGTTCGGGCCCACCAACCCGGGCCTGACCGGTGCCTACGGCAAGGGCCAGATTCACCTGGCCAGCGACTGGCCGTGCGCGCCCTGCCTGCAAAAACACTGTACCTATCAACCGACGGCCGACGACCTGCGTCGGTTCGACCTCCAGCGGGAGTCGCCCCTGTGCTTCACGCGCCTGAACCCTGAGCGTGTGGCAAGCCGACTGAGCACGTTGTTACTGGCTGAGGAGCTGCACTGATGCAACTGGCATTTGTTCTGTACAAATATTTCCCCTTCGGTGGCCTGCAGCGCGACTTCATGCGCATCGCCCTGGAGTGCCAGCAGCGCGGCCATCGGATTCGGGTCTACACGCTGATCTGGGAGGGCGATATCCCGCCGGGCTTCGAAGTGCTGGTGGCGCCGGTCAAGGCGTTCCTCAACCATCGGCGCAATGAAAAGCTCAGCGCCTGGATGGAAGCCGACCTGGCCAAACGTCCGGTGGACCGCTTGATCGGCTTCAACAAGATGCCCGGCCTGGACGTGTACTACGCCGCTGACGGCTGCTTTGAAGACAAGGCGCAAAACCTGCGTCATTCGCTGTACCGCTATTTCGGGCGCTACAAGCACTTTGCCGACTATGAGCGCGCCGTGTTCGCCAGGGACGCCAGGACCGAAGTGCTGATGATCTCCGAAGTTCAGCAGCCGCTGTTCATCAAACACTACGACACCCCGCTTGAGCGTTTCCACCTGCTGCCGCCGGGCATTGCCCAGGACCGCCGGGCACCGCCGAACGCGGCCGAGATTCGCGAGGGGTTTCGCCGGGAATTCAACCTCGGCGATGACGACCTGCTGCTGGTGCAGATTGGTTCGGGCTTCAAGACCAAGGGTGTCGACCGCAGCCTCAAGGCTGTGGCCGCATTGCCCGCCGAACTGAAAAAACGCACGCGCCTGTTTGTAATCGGCCAGGACGACCCCAAAGTATTCCAATTGCAGAGCGCTACCCTGGGCCTGGGCGACAATGTGCAGTTTCTCAAGGGGCGCAGCGATATCCCGCGTTTCCTGCTGGGCGCCGACCTGTTGATCCACCCGGCGTACAACGAAAACACCGGTACCGTATTGCTCGAGGCACTGGTGGCCGGTCTGCCGGTGCTGGTGTCGGCGGTGTGTGGCTACGCCCATTACATTGCCGAGGCCGACAGCGGCCTGGTGCTCGATGAGCCGTTTGAACAAACCCAGCTCAACGCGTACCTGGCTCGCATGTTGACCGACTCTGCACAGCGCGCGGCCTGGGGCCGCAATGGGCTGGCCTACGCCGAGACGGCCGACCTCTACAGCATGCCGCAGCACGCGGCGGATGTGATTCTGGCGGAGCCAAAACCATGAAGTTGATGCTTGCCGAACCGTTCAAGACCCTCTGGGCCGGGCGCGATGCGTTCGCCGAAGTGGAGCGTCTGGAGGGCGAGGTGTACCGCGAACTCGAAGCTCGTCGCACGCTGCGCACCGAGGTCGCGGGGCGTGGTTATTTCGTGAAGATTCACCGGGGCATCGGCTGGGGCGAGATCGTCAAGAACCTTGTCACCGTCAAGCTGCCGGTGCTCGGCGCGGGCCAGGAGTGGCTGGCGATCCAGCGCCTGCAGGAAGTCGGCGTGCCAACCATGACTGCCGTCGCCTACGGCGAGCGTGGCAGCAACCCGGCCGACCAGCACTCGTTCATCATCACCGAGGAACTGGCGCCCACCATCAGCCTTGAAGATTTCAGCATCGACTGGGTCAGGCAGCCGCCCGAGCCGCGTTTGAAGCGCGCACTGATCGCGGAAGTGGCGCGCATGACCGGCATGATGCATCGCGGCGGCGTCAACCATCGCGATTGCTACATCTGCCACTTCCTGCTGCACACCGACACGCCGGTGACCGCCGAGCATTTCAAGCTGTCGGTGATCGACCTGCACCGCGCGCAGACCCGCGCCAGAATCAGCCATCGCTGGCGCAACAAGGACCTGGCCGCGCTGTACTTCTCGGCGCTGGACATCGGCCTTACCCGCCGCGACAAATTGCGCTTCCTCAAGGGCTACTTCCAGCAGCCGCTGCGCCGCATCCTGGCCGAAGAAAGCGCCCTGCTGCAGTGGCTGCAGGGCAAGGCCGACAAGTTGTATGCCCGCAAGCAGCGCTACGGGGATGCGCTCTGATGGCGGGTTGGAACCTGGAACCTGCGTACGCCAACCTCGCGGAGGACTTCGGCAGCCTGGAGGCGGTGTTCGACTTGCAGGGCGAACGGCTGACCCGCGACCCGCTGTCGGAAGTGATCCGTGTGGAGCGCGGTGGGGTCAATTACTACGTCAAGCGCTACGTGGGTGCCGGTAAGGGCTTGCGTCGCTACCTGGGCAAGCCCCGGGTGAAGTCCGAGTGGCAGAACCTCAAGCGTTTCGCCAAGTGGGGCATTCCCACCGCCGACGTGGTTGCCTGGGGCCTGGAGCGTAACGGCCTGGCCTACGACCGTGGGGCGATGATCACCCGTGAGCTGCCCAGGACCGAAGACCTGTCGGCGCTGGCCGAGCACAAGGACGCGCGCCTCAAGGACCCCCGCTGGGTCAATGCGGTCAGCCGCCAGCTCGCCGAATACACGCGGACCATGCACGAGCACCGGTTTACCCATAACGATTTGAAGTGGCGCAACCTGCTGGTGGACGACCAGGCCACGCTGTACCTGATCGACTGCCCCAATGGTGATTTCTGGCGCGGCTTCTGGCTCAAGTACCGCATCACCAAGGACCTGGCATGCCTGGACAAAGTGGCCAAGTATCACCTGTCGGCCACCCAACGCCTGCGCTTTTACATGCAATATCGCCAACGCACGCACCTGACGGTGTCGGACAAACTGCGGATTCGCCACGTGGTGAAGTTTTTCGAGGGACGCGAATGAGTGACTTCCTGGCGGCCGAGGACCGCGCTCTGCTTGAGCGTAATGGCCTGGCCACTTTCGACGCCCTGTGGGCCAAGCAATTGGACGCGGTGGATGAGCCGAACACCAGCCGTGGCGGCTGGAGCAGCGTGTTTCGCCTGGAGCTCGACGGCCACGGTTACTACCTCAAGCGCCAGAGCAATTACCTGACGCGCACTCTGCACAGCCCGCTGGGCGAGCCGAGCTTTGCCCGCGAGTTTCGCAATATCAGCCGCTATCGAACGCTGGGCATTCCGGCACTGCAAGCGGCGTTTTTTGGTGAGCGCAAGGTCGCGGGCGAACGCCGTGCGATGCTGCTGACCCGCGCGCTGGACGGCTGGAACGACCTGGATTCGTTGCTGGAGCAATGGTCGTCACTGAGCGACGCCCAGCACCACGCGATCCTGCTGGCCTGCGGCCGGCTGGCGCGTCAGCTGCACAGCGTGGGCCAGGTACACGGCTGCTTTTACCCCAAGCATATTTTTTTGCAGGCGACCGGCGACGGCTACGCTGCGCAGTTGATCGACCTGGAGAAAACCCGGCCGTTGCTGTTCGGCTGGCGTGACCGGGTCAAGGATCTGGAGCCGCTGTTGCGCCGCGCGCCGCAATGGTCGCAGGCCCAGGTGCGGCAACTGCTGGCGGCGTATCTCGAGCAGCCGCAGGACAGCGCGCTGGTCGACACCTGGTACCAGCGCCTCACTGCACGGCGCAGCCACAAGGAGAACCGCTGATGCGTTTGTCCGAACTCAAACAGGCCGGGCGCCGCCCGAGCCTGCCGCTGACCATCGAACTGGCGGATGCGGCCGGCACCGGCCAGTTGCAACTGCTGAGCCTGTTACGCGTGTTGCCGGGCGAGCGCTACGTGGGCGCGGCGGTCTGGCGCGGGCGCCCGGTGCTGGCCAAGTTGCTGGTGGGCAGCAAAGCCGCGCGGCACTTTCAGCGTGAGTTGAGCGGTGTGCGCCTGCTGGCCGAGCAAGGGCTGACCACGCCGCTGCTGCTCGCCGATGGCTTGCAGGACGGCGAGGGCGGCTGGCTGTTGTTCGAATTTATCGAGGGCGCCCAAAGCCTGGCCGACGCCTGGCGCGCGGTCGAAGGCTTGCCGCCGTTGGCCGACGAGCAGACGGCGGTGCTGGCCCAAGCCCTGGGCGCGATTGCGCAGATGCACGCCAAAGGCGTGTGGCAGCAAGACCTGCACCTGGACAATCTGCTGCGCCAGGGTGACACGCTGTACCTGATCGACGGTGCCGGTGTGCGGGTTGAAGAGGCGGGCAAGCCGCTGTCGCGCAACCGCGTGCTGGAGAACCTCGGGGTGTTTTTTGCCCAACTGCCGAAGAACCTCGAGCCGTTTACCGAAGAATTGCTGGTGTATTACCTGCTGAGCAACGGCGAGCACGCATTGCCGCTGCAGGCGCTGGAAAAACAGGTGCGCAAGGTCAGCGCCTGGCGCCTGAAGGACTTCCTCGGCAAAGTGGGCCGCGAGTGCACGCTGTTCAGCGTGCAACGCGGCGCCTTTGGCTTGCGCGCGATTCGTCGCGAAGAAGAAGCGGCAATGTTGCCCGTGTTGGAGCAGGCCGATGCACTGCTGGACGGGGGCCACCTGTACAAGACCGGCGGCGCGGCCAGCGTGGCCAGGGTCGAAGTGGCCGGCCGGCCGCTGGTGATCAAGCGCTACAACATCAAGGGCTTCGCCCATTGGCTCAAGCGCTTCTGGCGCCCGAGCCGCGCCTGGCATTCCTGGCGCGAGGGCAACCGCCTGGCATTCCTCGGCATCGCCACGCCCAAGCCGCTGGCGGTATTGGAAAAACGTTTTTTCTGGCTGCGCAGCCGAGCGTATCTTGTGACGGAGTACCTGCCAGGCCCGGACATCATCGAGCGCTTTGCGCCTTACGTGGAAAAGGGCGACGCCCCCGAAGCCGAGTTGCAGGCGCTGGACCAACTGTTTGCCGAACTGATCCGCGAGCGCATCAGCCATGGGGATTTCAAGGGCCACAACCTGTTCTGGACCGGGGATCGGTGGTCGCTGATCGACCTGGATGCGATGTGCCAACACACCTCCGATGCCAGCTTTGCGCCGGCGTTTGCCAGGGACCGCGCGCGGTTCATGCGCAACTGGCCGGCGGAAAGTGCCTTGCATCAACTGATTGATCAGCGCTTACCCACTCGCACGGTCGCATGAGATCCAGGGTGAGAGGTGGCTTGCTCCCGATGAGGATGTGTCAGTCGGTACCTGAGTTGACTGCCCGCCGCTATCGGGAGCGAGGCCCCTTTTTATTAAGCACAAAGACAACGTGTAATTTAAAGCCTGAAGTTCCAGGCAAGCACATTCCTGTGGCGAACGGGCTTGCCCTAATGCCGTTCAGTTAAGCGCAGATTCCCTGTGGCGAGCAGGCTTGTCCTGCGTTGGGCTGCGCAGCAGCCCCAAAGCCAGGCGCTGAGCCGTATCAGGTACACCGCGTTTTGCTTGATTGGGGGCGCTTCGCACCCCAACGCGGGGCAAGCCCGCTCGCCACAGAGGCTGCGGTTTGCTGCGCGGCAGCACCAAGTCGAAGATTTGTCGCAGGCTCCTTGACTGGAATGATTCATGTCAGATGGATCCATGTATATGTTGCCTGGGCAACAGCAATGGGGCAGTTGTTGTTGCGCAAGAACAGTCCGCGTTTGCTTTTTTCCTTTATTTCATTGATTTAAATAGATAAAAATCCTGGCACACACTCTGCAATGCCAATCGGTGAACCCATTCACCGGTCGCCTCAGCGGAGCCCTGTATGCCCACCAGCCTTTCCTCGCTTTCCCGTTTGATCTGCCTTGGCGCTGCGCTGTTGCTGGGCCAGGTGTGCACGGCTCACGCCGATGATGAGGTGCCGTCGCTTGCCGGCAAGCGCATCGCCGTGAGCATGACCGGCACCAGTCATTATTTCGATATCAAGGCATTCCAGGCACAGGTCGATGAGATCAAGCGCCTGGGCGGTACGCCGATCACCCTGGACGCCGGGCGCAATGACAGGAACCTGGTGACCCAGCTGCAAACCGTGGTCACCCAGAAGCCCGATGCGGTGATCCAGACCCTGGGCACCCTCAGCGTGATCGACCCCTGGCTCAAGCGCATCAGCAAGGCCGGCATCCCGCTGTTCACCATTGATGCGCCGTCGCAGTACAGCCTCAACAACACCACCTCCGATAACGTCGCCACCGGCAAAGCCCTGGCCGATCAGTTGATCAAGGACGCCGGCGGCAAGGGCAAAATTCTGCTGTTCAACGGCTTCTACGGCGTGCCGGTGTGCGCGATTCGTTATGACCAGTTGAAGCTGGCACTCAAGGATTATCCACAGCTGGAAATCATCCAGCCCGAGTTGCGCGATGTGATTCCCAACACCGTGCAGGACGCCTATTCCCAAGTGTCTGCGCTGCTCAACAAATACCCCAAGGGCAGCCTCTCGGCGATCTGGTCGGCGTGGGATATTCCGCAGTTGGGCGCCAGCAAGGCATTGATCGACGCCGGGCGCACCGAGATCAAGACCTACGGCGTCGATGGGACGCCGGAAGTGCTGGCGCTGCTCGGCCAGGACCATTCGCCAGTGGGCGCGGTGGTGGCGCAGCAGCCGGCGCTGATCGGCAAGACCGCCGTGCAGAACGTGGCGCGCTACCTCGCCGGGCAGCGTGACTTGCCCAGGGAGACCCATGTGGCGACGCTGCTGACCACCGCCGCAAACCTGCCACAGGTCCAACAATTGCGAGGTGACTGATGCCGGCCCTACACCTGCAGCATATGCACAAACGCTTTGGCGCCACCCTGGCGCTGGATGGCGCGAGCCTCAAGGTCGAGCGCGGTACGGTCCACGGGCTGGTAGGCGAGAACGGCGCGGGCAAGTCGACCCTGATCAAGATCCTGGCCGGTATCCACACCGCCGACGCAGGGCAGGTGAGCATCGACGGGCAGTCGTACGACAGGCTGTCGCCGCGTCAGGTGGACGCGCTGGGCGTGCAGTTCATCCATCAGGAGCGGCTCTTGCCGGCCAGTTTCACTGTGGGCGAGGCGCTGTTTTTCGGGCATGAGCTGCGCCGTGGGCCGTTTGTGGATCGGCGCCGCCAGCAACGAGAGGCGCAGCGTTTGCTGGCGGACTATTTCGACCTGCAATTGCCGGCTGGCGCCTTGGTGAGCGAGCTGAACAGCGCCGAGCGCCAGGTGTTGCAGATCACCCGTGCGCTGATTCGCCAGCCGAAGATTCTGGTGTTCGACGAGCCCAGCGTGGCGCTGGTCAAGCGCGAGGTCGACCAACTGTTGCACATCGTCAGGCGTTTACGCGATCAGGGGCTGTCGATTCTGTACATCTCCCATTACCTGCAGGAAATCGACAGCCTGTGCGATGAGGTCACGGTGCTGCGCAATGGGCGCGATGTAGCGGTGGTCGAGCCTCGGCATACCTCGAGTGCCGAGATCGCGCGGCTGATGGTCAATCGGGAGGTGCAGGAGATGTACCCCAAAACCCGTGTGGCAGTGGGCGAGCCGTTGCTGCAGGTGAAGTCGCTGAGCCTGGCGCGGCGTTATCGTCACATCGACCTGCAGGTGCGGCGCGGAGAAATCGTCGGCCTCACCGGGTTGGTAGGGTCCGGGGCCAAGGAATTGTTCAAGACGCTGTTTGGCATCGAGCAGGCCGACAGCGGCAGTATTCATCTGCAAGGTCGCCTGCTGCGCCTGCGTTCACCGGGCCAGGCGATTGCCGCCGGGATCGCGCTGGTGCCGGAAGAGCGGCGCAGCCAGGGCATTGCGCCGGTATTGTCGGTGCTGGAAAACCTGACGCTGGCCGGGCTGGGCAGGTTCAGTCGCTGGGGCCTGTTGAGCCGCGCCAGGGAGCAGGCGGAAACGGCGCGGCTGATCGATGAGCTGGCGATCAAGGCGCCGGGGCCTCACGCGGCGGTCAGCCAGCTCAGTGGGGGCAACCAGCAGAAGGTTGCACTGGGCAAATGGCTGAGCCGCCGCTCGGCCGTGTACCTGCTCGACGAGCCGTGCGTGGGGGTGGACGTGGGCGCCAAGGTCGAGATCTATCGCTTGATCGGGCGCCTGGTGCAGGAGGGCGCGGCGGTGCTGGTGCTGTCATCGGATTTACCCGAACTGTTGGGGATCAGCGACCGCATTCTGGTACTGCATCGCGGTGAAATCGCCGGTGAGTTTCGTGCCGGCGAGGCCGACAGCGATCGGTTGCTGGCGTGTGCCACCGGAGCGGTGCCCGCCGCAGCGTTGCGGACGCGGGAGGTCGAGCATGCTTGAGGCGCTGCTGCGACGCGGTTCGGTCGGCGTGTTCCTGGCGATCCTGCTGGGGTTTGCCGTGGCCGCGCCGAATTTTCTCTCGGTGGGCAATCTGGCCAATGTGTTCAGTCAGTCGGCGATCCTCGGCGTGCTGGCGTTCGGGCTGACCTGCGTGATCATCGGCGGCGGCTCGAATGTGCTCGCCGGTGGGCTGGACCTGTCATTGGCGGCCAACCTGGGGCTGTGTGCGGCGGTGTTCAGCCGCCTCAACAACGCCGGGCTGGAGCTTTGGCTGACGGTGTCGCTGACCCTGGCGTGCGGCGTTGTGGTCGGCCTGGTCAATGGCCTGGCGGTGGTGCGATTGCGCCTGCCGCCGCTGCTGGCGACCCTGGCGAGCATGAATGTGCTGGCCGGACTCGAGCTGGTGCTGACCGAAAATACCGTGGTGTCCACCGACTCGCCGCTGCTGGACCTGCTCAGCGGCGGCGCCTGGCTGGGGGTGCCGGCGCTGGCCTGGGTACTGCTGGTGACAGCGGGGCTGCTGACCTTGCTGATCCAGCATTCGCCCTACGGGCTGCGTTTGCATGCAGTGGGCGAATACCCGCAGGCCGCCGAGGCAGCGGGGCTGCGCAATGTGCGCTATGTGTTGTCGAGTTATCTGCTGGCGGGGCTGTGCGCCGCTGTTGCTGCGTTGTGTTCGGCGGCGTTTTTCAGCGGCAGCACCACCGGGTCCGGCGACATGCTGCTGTCGGTGGTGGCGATTGCGTTTCTGGGCGTGGTGTTTTCGCGGCGGCTGGTGGCAAGTATCCCCGGCACGCTGTTCGCGGCGTTGTTGATCGGCTTTCTGATCAATGGTTTTCAACTGCTCAACGTATCGAGTTTCTGGGTCAACGGCGTGCAGGGAGTGTTGATCCTGCTGGTGGTGGCCGCGTCCAGCGCGTTGAGTCGAGGGAGCCGTCCATGAAGCTGCGTGCCTTGTTGCCATTGACCTTGCCGCTGGTGTTCGTGGTGATTGTGCTGGCGTTTGCCGTGCAGGCGCCGGGGTTCCTCAGCGCCGGCAACCTCAAAAGCCTGGTGCTGAACAATTTTGTGCTGCTGGCGATTGTGTCCATCGGCATGACCTACGCAGTGGCGGCGGGCGGCATCGACCTGTCGGTGGGAACGGCGCTGGACTTCGCCAGTTTCAGCTGTGTGGTGCTGCTCAACGGCGGGCATGGCTGGGCCGTGGCGACTGCGGGCGCATTAGTCGCGGCATTACTGGTGGGGCTGGTGAATGCTGTGCTGATTGGCGGGCTGCGCATCAGCCCGTTCCTGGCCACCCTCGGCACCTTGTTTATCGGCACCAGTGCGCAGCAACTGCTCTCGGACGGAGGGCAGCCGATCTACATAACCCAGGGATTGAAACCGGGGGTAGCGGGACTTACGCCGTTGCTGATCGTGCTGGGATTGGCGTTGTTTTACGGTCTTTTACTGGCGCGAGGGCGCCTGGGGCGGGAATTGCTGGCGCAGGGCTCGCAGCCGTTGCTGGCGTATTACTCGGGGTTGTCGGTGCGACGGATCGTGACCGTGGTGGCGCTGGCCACGGCCTTGGCGTGCGGGGTAGCCGGGGTGCTACTCGCGGCGACGGTGAGCGCGTATGTGCCGTTGTCGGGGAATGCGTTTTTGCTGAATGCGATTGGGGCGGTGTTTATGGGCACGACGTTGAGTCGACAGGGCCGGGCGAATGTGTGTGGGACGTTGCTGGGGGTGCTGTTTATCAACGTGATTGCCAATGGGTTGTTGTTGATTGGCTGGAATTTTTATTGGCAGCAGGTGGCGACGGGGGTGTTGATTTTTGTGGTGTTGACGTTCAGTTTTGCCAGCCGGCGGCTGGTCGAGCGAGCCTGATGCCCACATTTGGGTCCCCATTTGTTTGATGGGTATCACACTGCTTTTGCTTTGCTTTTGATCTGCTTTGTTTTTGATCTTGATCTCAGGCGCCCCGTTAACCACGCTGGCCGCACGCAGGCTTGAATCCGTGGGTAACCCGGCAGGACGCCGGGTTAGCTGCACTGGGCCAGGGATGGCCCATTGCGGCGGCCCACGGATTCAAGCCGAAGTGCGGGCACACCGAGCCTAGGCGAGGTGCCGAGTGGTGGGGCAAGAGCGTTTTGCTTACTTTTGCGCTTTTCAAAAGTGAGCCGCTGTAAGAGCGGAACCCCAAGCAGCCGTTACCGAAGCAATGGATATGTACACAACCAAACAAGCCCAGCACCGCATCGGCATCGGCATCGGCATCGGCATCGGAAAATTCCCACGCTTGCATGCCCTTATTCCGTCTATATCGCACAGGGCCGTAATGCTAGCGTGCGTGACCTACCGGAGGTCACCGAATGAACACTGCACTCAAAATTCTGTTGGCGGCATCAGCACTGAGCCTGTTCGGCTGCGGCACCGTCAACACAGTCATGCGCGAAGACCATGTCGCCGTGCAGGCGCTCAAAAAGCAGAAAACCTATTGCCAGTCCATCTCCCGCGTCTACAGCGGGGTCGCCTATGACCTGTGTCAACTGCACGCTCCCCCCTCGACCACCACCGGTGTGTGGGTGAATTTCGTGCCGCTGATTTTCATCGATGTAGTGGCCTCCGGCGTGTTGGATACCCTCGTCCTGCCCTACACGGTCTACCGGCAAAGCACCGACGGCAGCATCGAACTCAGGTAGGCTCCAGTGATGGGCTCTACACCGCCCGCTTTTGCCTTGCCGCTTGCCGCTAACAGCTCCCCACTGCTTTTAAGCTATAATCCCGCCCTTTAGCTGTTTCCTGCCCAGGCAGGAGGCACACTTTTTTCAGGCGCAACCCGCCTGCATGCAGACTAAAAGAGGCTAGACCCCTGTGGCATTGACGATTCTTGGCCTGTCCGGCGCCCTTAGCCATGATCCTTCCGCAGCCCTGTATATCGACGGCAAGCTGATCGCGGCCGCCGAAGAAGAGCGCTTCGTACGCGACAAACATGCAAAGAACCGCATGCCCTACGAGTCGGCGAAGTTCTGCCTGGAACAGGCCGGCATCAAGCCTTGCGACGTTGATGTGGTGGCGATTCCGTTCGCGCCGATCAGCCTGTTCGGCGAGGCGCGCTGGCACTACGCCAAGCGTTACTGGTACGCCCCGGACCGCGCACTCGACGCGATCCTGATGGGCAACCGTCGCTACAAGCGTTATCGCAACAAGATCGTCTGGTGCCTGGAGCAACTGGGCTTCGATCCGAAGAAAATCAGGATCGAGCCGGTTGAACACCACCTGGCCCACGCCTCCAGCGCCTACCACTGCTCGGGCTTCCAGGAAAAAACCGCAATCCTCGGCATCGACGGCAAGGGCGAGTACGCCACCACGTTTTTTGGCTACGGCGAGAACGGCAAGATCCACAAGATCAAGGAATTCTACGACCCTGACTCCCTCGGCGGCCTGTATGGCGCGATCACCGAGTTCCTCGGTTTCGAGATGCTCGACGGTGAGTTCAAGGTCATGGGCATGGCGCCATACGGCGATGCCAGCAAGTACGATTTCTCGCGTCTGGCCTCCTTTGAAAACGGCGAGCTGGTGATCAACACCGACTACGCCAACGTCATCGGCCTGCGCCGTTATAAAGAGAAGGGCAAGGGCTTCTACTTCTCGCCAAAACTGATCGAGTGGCTGGGGCCAAAGCGCGAAGGCGATATTGCCGACGAGCCTTACATCCACTACGCGGCCAGCATGCAGGCGTTGTTCGAGAAGCTGGCCTTGCAGATGATCGACCATTACCTGGGCGACATCCTCAAGGACACTGGCAAGCTGGCCTTCGCGGGCGGTTGCGCGCTGAACGTCAAGCTGAACCAGAAGATCATCGCCCGTGACGACGTGAAAGAGCTGTTCGTACAGCCGGCCTCCGGTGATGCCGGCACTGCCGTTGGCGCTGCTGCTTACGTGTCCCACGCCCGTGGCGTGCCGGTGGAGAAGATGGAACACGTCTACCTCGGCCCGTCCTACAGCAACGAAGACGTGATCGCTGCCTGCGCCAAACACGAGAGCAAGCCGGTGTGGCGCAAGATCGAAAACATGCCCAAGCGCATCGCCAAGATCATGGTCGACGGCAACCCGGTGGCCTGGTTCCAGGGCCGTATGGAGTTTGGCCCGCGTGCGTTGGGCGGTCGTTCGATCATCGGTTGCCCAAGTGCAACCGGCGTGGCCGACCGCATCAACCACCAGATCAAGTTCCGCGAGCGCTGGAGGCCTTTCTGCCCGTCGATGCTCGACACCGTGGCCCCGCAGATGATCAAGGTCGACCACCCGGCGCCGTTCATGACCTTCACCTTTGAAGTGTCGGAAGAATGGAAAACCCGCGTACCGGAAGTGGTGCACGAAGACGGCACCTCCCGCGCCCAGGTGCTCAAGCGTGAGTACAACCCGCGCTACTACGACATGATGAAAGAGCTCGAAGTACTGACGGGCAATGGCGTGTCCCTGAACACCTCGCTCAACCGCCGTGGCGAAGCGATGATCTGCTCGCCCAAGGACGCGCTGGATATGTTCTTCGGCTCCGACCTGCAGTACCTGATCATGGAAGACATCCTCGTGGTCAAGGACGGTGTGGACCCTTATGACGCCGTGGTCTAAATGCTGAACCGCTTCCAGGGTTGGCGTGAGCGAGGCTGGGTGCCTGTCGAGGCCGAGGCTTACGCTCAAGCCTGGCAGCGATTTGGTGGCAGCGTGGCGACCCATCCTCGGGTCGTCGAGCGTTTGGCCGGCCTGGCGCAGATTCCGGTGCGTTACCTGGGCTGGGAGCAGGACGGCGAACTCAAGGGCGCAATTGCCACCTGGGGGCGCGACCTGGCGCTGTCCAAGGACGTGCTCAAGCGCCACGGCAAGAAGGGCCTGTTTGACCTCGGTAATGCCGAGATCATCCTGCCGATTGCCGCCGATGCGCAGTTGCCGGTGCGCCATCGCGGGCGCTACCTGTCGGCCTTGAACGAAGGGCGCGTGAGTACCCTCAAGCCCCAGGCCGAGCAACTGGCCATGGCGCGCACCCCGGAAGACCTGTCAAAGAAGTTTCGCTACAACCAGCGCCGCGAACTGCGCCTGCTGGAAGAGGCGGGCGGCGTGGTGCGGGCGGTGAGTGAGTTTTCCAGTGCGGAGCTGGCGGCGATTTATCGCGACCTGTTCCAGCGTCGCTGGGGCTTTGCCGCCACCGGCGCCGAGCGCCTGGCCGAAGTGCTGGCATTGCTCCAGGAGTTTCTGGTGGGTTCGGTGCTGTTTCTCAACGATGCGCCAATTGCCGTGCAGTTGGTGTATCGCGTCGAGGCGCCCGAATGGGTCAGCATCGAATACGTCAACGGCGGCGTCGACCCCGAAACCCGTGCGTTCAGCCCCGGCAGCGTGTTGAGCTTTCTCAACACCCAAAGTGCCTGGGAGCAAGCTCGCACGCTCAACAAGCCACTGCGTTTCTCTTTTGGGCGCGCCGACCGCGAATATAAAGAGCGCTGGTGCAACCCGGTGCCGGTGTTCAGCCTATGAGCCGCAAACAGCAACTGCTCAAGCGCCATCGGCGCAACAAACGCATCGCCTTGCTGGTGGGCTTGTTGCTGTTGATCGCGGTGGGTGTGCTGGTGGCCTGGTGGCTGCCGTTGATCCTCGCAGTGCTGCTGTGGGTGGCCCACGAAGCCTGGTTTGCCGACCATCTGTTCTACTCGCCCAAGGATGACTACCAGTACCGCTTTGTCCCGCACAGCCGTCACGGCGACCTGCGCCTGGAGGCTGGGCGTTTGCTCTCGGACACACCGCTGGAACTTGCGGGTGATGAAACCCTGATCGTCCAGGTGCAGCTTGAAAGCAGCTGGCTCGGACGTTTCCTGGACCCTGCGGTTGAGCTGGCGGGTGATCGCCAGGCCTTCGAGCGCGGTGTTGCTGGCACGCGTTACCTCAACCTCACCGGTGCAGCGGCGGCCCTGGCTGCGGGTGAGGTTCGCGTGCGTGGGCGATTCTGTCGCATTGTCGGTCAGCCGACGCTTTGGGTGTTCCGCCAGCCGGACCCGGCGCGCCAACGCGTGATGGTGATCGCGCCCCATGCCGACGATGCCGAGCTGGCTGCGTTTGGCCTGTATGCCCAGGCGGATGAAAGCTGGATCGTGACCCTCACCGCCGGTGAGATCGAAGCCGAACATTATCAACAGATGGGCCTGCCGCAGGCCGATGCCGCGCGTCTGAAAGGGCGCCTGCGCGCCTGGGACAGCATTGCCGTGCCGCGCTGGGCCGGGGTGCCCGAGGCGCAGTGCGTGCAACTGGGCTACTTCTGCCTGCAACTGCCGGCCATGCAGGCCGCGCCGGATCAGCCCCAGGCTTCGCGCGAGGCGCAATGCGCCGATACGCGGCTGTTTCGCCAGTTCAACAGGCTTGCGTTGCCCAGCGATGCGGACGGTTTGCCGACCTGGCACAACCTGCTCGCCGACCTGCGCGCGCTGTTGCTCAAGGCACGTCCCGAGGTGATCGTGTTGCCGACGCCGCTGCTCGATCCACACCCGGATCACATCTGCGCCTACAACGCCGTCATCGAGGCTTTGCAGGGGCTTGAGTGGCAGCCGAGCACATTGCTGGGCTACGCCAACCATTTGCACGATAACGACCGCTGGCCCATGGGCGATTCGGGCGCCGGTGTGGCGTTGCCGCCGCAGTTCGATGCCGACCGGGTGCTGCAGCCGTATTGCCGCGTGCTCAGCCACAGCCAGCAAGTGGACAAGGCCATGGCGCTGGGCATGATGCATGACCTGCAACCGAGCGCGCCGTTCAAGCGCCGCGTCCGACGCCTGTTGCAACAACTGCTGGCGGATCGTGGTCCATCGCCCTACGGCGAGAACGAGTTTTTCCGCAAGGCCGTGCGCCGTCACGAACTGCTTTGGGTGCTGAAGCAGGACTGAAATTGACTTTATCGTCGGGCGGCTTGCAGCGGCCCGATTGCCCCATGGAGTGTTATGAAGCCTCGTTTCAAGGTTTTGCAATTACAGCCGGACTACAACGTCAAGCTCAACGATTTTGCCGACCTCGGTGAGCAGATCGTCAAGTCGTTGCCGCCTGAGCGTTTCGAGGTTACCTCGGCCTTCCTCAGTGGGCACCCGCAACCGGGCCAGCCGTTGAGCGTCGCCGATCACTCCAAGTATTTTCAATTTCCCGAGAAAGCCCTGAAGGGCATTCGTCTGGGCGCGATGTGGGAAATCTACAAGTATTGCCGTGAGCAGCAGTTCGACGTGGTCATCTGCAACCGCTTCAAGTCGGTGAACATGATGCTGTCGCTCAATCGCTGGCTGAAGATCCCGTTGTGCATCGGCATTTCCCATGGCTTTGGCGAATATGAGCGTGCTTATCGCCGGCGCCAGACGCGCTGTCTGGTCAGCCCGGCGTGGCGGTTTGTCGGGGTTTCGGCGGCAGTGCGTGATTATCTGGTGGGCCTGGGCTGCGGCTTTACCCGCGAGAACACCACCTTCGTCACCAATGCCATCGACATTCCCCAGGCCGAAGCCTTGCAGTTGCCGCGCGAGCAGGCGCGCCAGGCGCTCGGGCTGGCGCCCGACGCGCGGATCATTGGCGCGTTGGGGCGACTGGTGCCGATCAAGGGTCATACGCACCTGTTGCAGGCGTTCGCACGGCTCAAGGACAAGTACCCCCACGCGCAGCTCGGCATCATTGGCTCCGGCCGCGCGGAAGCTGACCTGCGCGCCGACATCGAACGCCTTGGGCTCACCGGCCGCGCGCACCTGCTGGGCTTTCGCGATGACGGTCTCCAGTACGTGCGCGCCTTCGATATCTGGACCATGCCGTCGCTGCAGGAAGGCCTCGGCCTGGCGTTGCTCGAAGGCATGAGCGGGCACCTGCCGGTGATCGCCTCCAACGTCCCGGCCATGCTGCCGCTGGTGGAAGGGGCGGGTGGCCTGTCCCACGAGCCGGGCAATGTCGAACAACTCAGCGCGGCCCTGGACACTTACCTGGCCATGAGTGACGAACAGCTGCGCGCCAAGGGCGAGCAGGTGTTTCGCTATCTCGAAGAGCATCACGCCCTGGCAGAATTCCAGCAGAAGTACCTGGACCTTATCGACACCGGTTTGAAACAAGTAGGTAGAGCATGACAACGCAACAACCCCTGGTCTCGGTGATTATCGCGTCCTACAACCACGGCCGGTACATCGAGCAGAGCATCCTCAGCGTGCTCGGTCAGACGTACCCGAATATCGAACTGCTGGTGGTGGATGACGGCTCTAAGGATGACAGCGTCGAGCGCATCCGGCGTCTGCAGGCCGAGCATGGCTTTGACTTCCAGGTGCAGCAGAACCAGGGTCTCACCGCCACCCTCAACGGAGCGATTGCGCGGGCCAAGGGCAGCCTGATCGCACCGTTCGGCTCCGACGACATCATGCTGGCGGACCGTATTGCCACCCAGGTGGCGTATATGGAAGACAAACCGAAGGTGGGCATCTGCGCCGGCAATATCGAGCTGATCGATGGCGACGGCAACCTGCACCCGGAGAAAAAACAGCGCCGCGATGTACCGTTTCGCAGCCTGGATTTCGATGACATGTTCATGGATCGCAAGCCGTTCCCGCCGGCGCCGACCATGCTGATTCGCCGGCATGTGCTGGAGGAGGTCGGTGGCTTCGACCCGCTGATCCCCCTGGAAGACTTGCTCATTCAGTTGAAGGTCACGGCAGCGGGCTACACCATTGACGCCCTTGGCGTGGTGATGGCGCAGTACCGCCAGCATGCGAGCAACACCTACAAGAACCATCGCTACATGATCGAGAACATCCTCAAGACCTATGCCCACTTCAGCCATCACCCGGCCTATGACGCGGTGCGCTACAACTTCCTGAACTCGATGTTCCTCAAGACCGCCGATCGTGACCGACCGCTGGCACGGGAGATTCTCAAGCAGATCCCGCTCAAATTCTGGGGGCGCAAGACCTTGCGTGGCCTGGTGCGGCTCTACCTGACGCCGCTGCGCTCCTAAGCGCTGGGCGCGGCCAGTACGTGCGCGCGGATCTTCGCCGTGGCGCCTGCGCTGGCAACGGTCGCGTAACCCTTGGTCAACTGTTCGAAGTGGGTATCGAACAGCCAGTTGCGATCCTGCGGATAGCGTTGCATATGGCGCAGGTTGCGTTGGCGCAAGGCGTTGCGCAGGGGCGACGGGAAGATGCGCAGGTCGGCAATGTCGATCAGGCCGAACTCGCCGTCGTCCATCAGCAGGACGTTACCCAGGTGCAGCGAGCGGAAGTACACGCCGCGCTCATGCAACTGCGCCATGAACTGGCCAAAGCGTTCGATCAATGACTCGCGCAGGCTGCTGTCCAGGCTTTGCAGGGCCTGGCGCAGGGTCAGGCCGGGCAGTGGCGAATAGGTGACGGCGCTGCTGCCCTCGGCGAGGGCGTAGATCGCAAGTATCTGCGGCGTGGGAATGCCCAGGCTGCGCAGTTGTTCGGCGTTGCTGGCGAACCGCTCCGAGTAGGGGTTGAAGCTGCCCGAGGTGTACCAGCGGCGGGCGCGGAACACCTTGAGAAAGCGGCCGTCGACCAGGCGCAGGACTTTCGGGCCCAGGCCATCGGCTTCGATCACCTGGGCATCGCTGCACAGCGCTTCAAAAGCGGCAGGCTTGAGGCTTTGCACGGGCAGGCGCAGCAGGCTGTGGCGGCGTTTGGCAATGCTCAAACCGGCGATCAGCGCCAGCGGAATCCACAACAGGAACCAGTGCTCCTTGGGCCGCGACAGGATGCCGCCGCCTTCGGTCAGGCCCGCGCCGATGCCGTAGGCGAGCAGGGAGGAGGCGAGGATGAACAGCGGTTGCGCGCGCTCCTTGAAGCTTTTGTACAGGCCCCAGCCAAGCATGAATATCCACGGGATGAACCCGATGATGCCGACGTAATACAGCACGCCGAGGGCGAAGCTGTGCGGCTCGCGCAGCACGTAGCCGTCCGCCAGGGTCAGGTACAGCTCCGAATCGTAGCTGTGGCCGATCCACGGATGGGCTGCAATTCGCTCCAGCGACATGCTCCACAGTTCGAACCGAAATGAGCTGCCGCGTTGGGTGATGAGTTCCGGGTACACCAGCAGCAGCCCAATGGCACTCACCACCAGCGCCGCGATCAGCACGGCCGAGCGACGGTTGCGGCTGACAAAACTCATCCACAGGATGGCCAGGGTCATGGCGACCAGGGGCGTACGCGAACCGGTCGCCAGTACCGCCGCCGTCATCACTGTCAGGGCCGGCACGCTGAACCACAGCACATGGGCGCGCCGTGTGGTCATGCACACGTACAGCCAGTACACGCAGAAAAAACCGAATAGGTGGGAGCTGAGCAGTGGGTTATCCAGGGCGCCACGGCCGCCGATCATGCGCATGCCGGGTTGGAAACCCTTAGCGAAAGCCACCAGGTTGAACACGCACACCACCATCGCGATCACCGCAGCGGCGAAGAAGATCGGCTTGAACAGGTCGTTGCGATAATGCAGCAGCAGCCCGCAGCCGCCGAACAGCATGAAGGTGTTCAGCGGGCGTTTGAACAGGTCGGTGTCGATGCTCGGTTCGGGGCTCCACAGCAGGCTGGTCAGGGCCCAGGCGGCAAACACCAGAAAGGCGATCGCCAGCGGTTCGCGCAGCAGTTCCCGGAACTCCCTGGGGCGCTGGAACAGCATGAACAAGGTCGGCACAGTAAACAGGAGGTAGACGATTCGATGCAGCACATTACGATTGGAGACAAGAAACAGCGCACTCAGCAGCAGCAATAAGCCAATGGGCAAAATCCACATGACCAGAAAGTCGAAAACGCGATTTGAGCCGTAGTTGAGACGCTTGGAGTGCATACGCAAAAGCCATTCCAGAGAAAGAAAGCCGACCATCGTAAAGCAGGCGTTATTGGTTGTCGTCGGCAGCAAGCGCGGGCGCGCGGGTCATGCCGGGTGCAAGTACAACAGAGAAGCTGTGCTAAAGTCAGCCTCCTTTTTCAAAACGCCGCGTGTTATGACCGATTCCAGTCCGAGCGCAAGCCCTTCGAGCTTGAAAATATACTTCCGTCTACTCAGCTACGTCAGGCCCTACGCGGGGCTGTTTGCACTGAGTATCCTCGGATTTCTGATTTTCGCGTCGACCCAGCCGATGCTGGGGTACATCCTCAAGTACTTCGTCGACGGCCTGTCCAACCCCGAAGCGGTGCTGTTCCCCAGCGTGCCGTTCCTGCGCGACCTGCAGCTGCTGCAGGCCGTGCCGCTGCTGATCATCCTGATCGCGGCATGGCAGGGCCTGGGTTCGTTCCTGGGTAACTACCTGCTGGCCAAGGTGTCCCTGGGCCTGGTCCACGACCTGCGGGTGCAGTTGTTCAACAACCTGCTGACCCTGCCCAACCGTTATTTCGACAACCACAACTCGGGGCACCTGATTTCCCGCATCACCTTCAACGTGACCATGGTCACGGGGGCGGCCACCGATGCGATCAAGGTGGTGATCCGCGAAGGCATGACGGTGATCTTCCTGTTCGCCTCGCTGCTGTACATGAACTGGCGCCTGACGCTGGTGATGATCGCCATTCTTCCGCTGATTGCGGTGATGGTCAGCACGGCCAGCAAGAAATTTCGCAAGCAGAGCAAGAAAATCCAGGTGGCCATGGGCGACGTCACCCATGTGGCCTCGGAAACCATTCAGGGCTACCGCGTGGTGCGCAGCTTCGGCGGCGAGGTCTACGAGGAGAAGCGTTTCCTCAAGGCCAGCCAGAGCAATACCGACAAGCAGTTGCGCATGACCCGCACGGGCGCCATCTACACCCCGACCCTGCAACTGGTGATCTACACGGCCATGGCCGTGCTGATGTTTCTGGTGCTGTACCTGCGTGGCGATGCATCGGCGGGTGACATGGTGGCCTACATCACCCTCGCCGGCCTGTTGCCCAAGCCGATTCGCCAACTGTCGGAAGTCAGCTCCACCATCCAGAAGGGTGTGGCGGGTGCCGAGAGCATTTTCGAGCAACTGGACGAAGACGTCGAAATCGACCACGGCACCATCGAGCGTGACAAGGTCAGCGGTCGTCTGGAAGTGCGCAACCTGAACTTCACCTACCCCGGCACCGAACGCCATGTGCTCAAGGACATCAGCTTTACCGCCGAGCCTGGGCAAATGATCGCCCTGGTGGGCCGTTCGGGCAGCGGCAAGTCGACCCTGGCCAGCCTGATCCCGCGTTTCTATCACCACGAAAGCGGCGAGATCCTGCTCGACGGCGTGGAGATCGAAGACTACAAGCTGCTCAACCTGCGCAAGCACATCGCGCAGGTCACCCAGCATGTGACCCTGTTCAGCGACACCGTGACCAACAACATTGCCTATGGCGACCTGGCCGGCGCGCCGAGGGCCGATGTCGAAGCGGCGGCGACCGATGCCAATGCCAAGGACTTCATCGACCAGTTGCCCAAGGGCTTCGACACCCAGGTCGGTGAAAACGGCGTGCTGCTGTCCGGCGGCCAACGCCAGCGCCTGGCGATTGCCCGGGCGCTGCTGAAGAATTCGCCGCTGCTGATTCTCGACGAGGCCACCTCGGCCCTCGACACCGAGTCCGAGCGCCACATTCAGGCGGCGCTGGACAAGGTCATGCAAGGCCGCACCACCCTGGTGATCGCGCACCGCCTGTCCACCATCGAGAAGGCCGACCTGATCCTGGTGATGGACGATGGCCGTATTGTCGAGCGTGGTACCCACGGCGAGCTGCTGGCGCAGAACGGTTACTACGCCCGCCTGCATGCCATGGGCCTGGATGCCCCGGTGTCGGCCGACATCACCTGATTCGATGGGGGCACACAGGGCGTCTGTGTGAGGCTTGTTGTGGGAGGGGGCCCCCTCCCACATTTGCTTGCGGTGCTCCACAAGCCTTCTATAACCCTGTGCTAATATCGCGCCCCTGTTCATTTTGTAGTGGGTTGCTCCATGAAGTTGTCCATGCCGCGATTCGATCAAGCCCCAGTCTTGGTAGTCGGCGATGTCATGCTCGACCGTTACTGGCATGGCGGAACCTCACGGATTTCCCCTGAGGCGCCAGTGCCGGTCGTCAAGGTCGAGCAAATCGAAGACCGTCCGGGCGGCGCTGCCAACGTTGCCCTCAATATTGCCGCCCTCGGCGCCCCGGCCTCCCTGGTAGGCGTGACCGGCGACGATGAAGCCGCCGACAGCCTGGCCAACAGCCTGCGCGGTGCCGGAGTGCGTGCGCTGTTCCAGCGGATTGCCCATCAGCCGACCACCGTCAAGCTGCGCGTGATGAGCCGTCACCAGCAATTGCTGCGTATCGATTTCGAAGAACCCTTCGCCACCGACGCCCTGGCCCTGAGCGGTCAGGTCGAGGCGCTGCTCGAAGGCATCAAGGTGCTGGTGCTTTCCGACTACGGCAAAGGCGCGTTGCAGAACCATCAGATGCTGATCCAGGCCGCCAAGGCCAGGGGTATCCCGGTGTTGGCCGACCCCAAGGGCAAGGACTTCTCGATCTATCGAGGCGCCAGCCTGATCACGCCGAACCTCAGCGAGTTCGAAGCCATCGTTGGCGGATGCGTCGACGAACACGACCTGGTGACCAAAGGCGCAGCGCTGATGGCCGACCTCGACCTGGGTGCCTTGCTGGTGACCCGTGGCGAGCACGGCATGACCCTGCTGCGCCCCCACCATCCGGCCATGCACTTGCCGGCGCGGGCCCGTGAGGTCTTCGACGTCACCGGCGCGGGCGACACCGTGATTTCCACCCTGGCGGCCTCCATTGCCGCCGGCGAAGAACTGCCCCACGCGGTGGCCCTGGCCAATCTGGCGGCCGGCATCGTCGTCGGCAAACTGGGTACCGCGGCGATCAGCGCACCTGAGCTGCGCCGTGCGATCCAGCGCTCCGAAGGCTCCGAGCGTGGCGTGCTGACCATCGAACAATTGCTGCTGGCCATCGACGATGCGCGCGCGCACAACGAAAGCATTGTGTTCACCAACGGCTGTTTCGACATTTTGCATGCCGGTCACGTGACCTACCTCGAGCAGGCGCGCGCCCAGGGCGATCGTCTGATCGTCGCGGTGAACGACGATGCCTCGGTCAGCCGTCTCAAAGGGCCGGGCCGACCGATCAATAGCGTCGACCGACGCATGGCCGTACTGGCCGGGCTGGGCGCGGTGGACTGGGTGATCAGCTTCTCCGAAGGCACACCGGAAAACCTGCTGGCGCAGGTCAAGCCGGACGTGCTGGTCAAGGGCGGCGACTATTCGGTCGATCAGGTCGTGGGCGCCGATATCGTCAGTGCCTATGGTGGCAAGGTCAAAGTGCTGGGCCTGGTCGAGAACAGCTCGACCACCGCCATTGTCGAGAAGATCCGCAGCCATGAGTGACGCGTGCGTACTGATTACCGGGGGCGCGGGTTTTATTGGCTCGCACCTGGTCGATGCGTTGCTCGCCAAGGGTTACTCGGTGCGGGTGCTGGATGACCTGTCCACCGGTAAGCGCAGTAATCTGCCGCTGCACAACCCACGGGTGCAACTGCTGGAAGGCGATGTGGCCGATGCCAAACAGGTGGCCCAGGCCGCCGTTGGCGTGAGCGCCGTGGTGCACCTGGCCGCGGTGGCCTCGGTGCAGGCTTCGGTGGACGACCCGGTGGGCACGCACCAGAGCAATTTCGTCGGCACGCTGAATGTCTGCGAAGCCATGCGCAAGGCCGGGGTGAAGCGCGTGGTATTTGCCTCCAGCGCGGCGGTGTACGGCAACAATGGCGAGGGTGCTTCGATTGACGAAGAGACCACCAAGGCGCCGCTGACGCCCTATGCCTCGGACAAACTGGCCGGTGAACATTACTTTGACTTCTACCGCCGCCAGCATGGCCTGGAGCCGGTGATCTTCCGCTTCTTCAATGTCTTCGGGCCGCGCCAGGATCCGTCATCGCCGTACTCCGGGGTGATCAGCATCTTCAGCGAACGCGTACAAACGGGCACACCGATTGCCGTGTTTGGCGATGGCGAGCAAACCCGCGACTTCATGTACGTGGAAGACTTGGTGGATGTGCTGGTGCAGGCCATCGAAGCGCCGCAAGCGCCGTTGGGTGCGATCAATGTGGGGTGGAACCGCACCACCACGCTCAAGCAGGTATTGCAGGCGCTTGAGCAAGTGGTGGGCACGTTGCCGACGATCACCTACGGCCCGGCGCGCTCCGGGGACATTCGCCATTCGCGAGCCAATAACCAACGGTTGCTGGCCAGCTTCAAGCTGCCCAAACCGACCCCGCTCAAGGTGGGCCTGGAGCGCTTGCTCAACGTCTGACCGCAATCCCTGTGGCCAGCGGGCTTGTTGTGGCGAGCGGGCGTGCCCCGCGTTGGGGTGCGAAGCGCCCCCAATCCAGCAAAACGCGGAGTACCTGATACGGCTCAGCGCCTGGTTTTGGGGCTGCTGCGCAGCCCAACGCAGGACAAGCCTGCTCGCCACAGAGGCTTCAGTTTGCTGGGCGAGAGTGCCAAGTCGAAGAACTGGCGGGGGCTCCCACCTTATTTTTTCTTCGGCACCATCTTGCGCAGTACGCGCTTGGCCAGGCGTTTGAGTTTGGATTCCTTTTCCGGCTCTGCCAGGCCTTGCTGGCGCAGCCAGTCCTTCCAGCGAATCCGCTCGTCGCGTACCAGCCAGCCGTCCTGCTGGGCGAAGCTTTCCGCCAGGTACAGGCCCCGCGTGCTGGCCGGGTACAACTGGTCTTTCTTCAACGTATAGAGCTCGGCCAATGGCTGGCCGTCCTTGAGCGGCATCAGGTACAGATCCGGGCGCTGGCGGTCCAGGCGCGCGACCAGTTGATCGCCTTCCAGCCGCTCATCCACATGGAACAGGCTCAGGGACTTGGCCTCCCTGGGCACTTCCAGGCGCAGGTCGTAGATCAATTGCAGCGAGGCCGTGGGCAAGTGCACATAGGCCCGGGGGCGCTCGATCAACTGCATGGTCGCGCAGCGCACCGGACGGGCCGCGCCGGACAGCGGGCTCAAGCGAAACGGCAGCGCTTCGCGGTAGTGCAGGGCGGCGGAGTAGGGCGCCGGCAGCCAGGTGTCGTTGAAGCGTCCGCCAAGCCAGCCTTCCGGTGTTTCCAGCAGGCATTCCTCGGCGATTTCCTGGATGGCGGTGTGCAGCGGCAGGTTCAGTTCGTGGGCAGGCACGTAGCCGGAGATCAGCTTGAGCACTACATCGCCACGGTCCTGGCGGCGCTGGCGCACGAGCACCCAGTAGTCCTTGTTTTGCCAGTGCAACGTCAGGCGTACCGACACGCCCAGATTGGCCAGCTCCAGGGCGAAACGCTCGGGGTCGGCCACCTCCACCGGCTTGCGCCGTTGCAGGGTCTGCGCAAAGTTGAGCGGCATGCCGACGCTCTGGTAGCTCAGGCCTTCGGGGCTGGCTTCGACGTGCAGGGGTAGGGTCTTGAAGTTACTCGGGTTTTTTCTTATGAGCGTTCGCGGCATGTCGGCTCCTTCTTGCGACGGGGTCGGCCGCGTCGGCGGCATCAGAGTTGACGAATGACCTGGGCAGCGGTCGCCACGTTATGGGCCAGGTGCAGCGGATTAATGGTCCCGACAATAGCACTGGCGACGCCCGTTTGCGCAAACAACAACATGAAACTGGCACGAATTGGATCCATTCCAGGGTCAAGGCACACATGGCCGCTGGCCAGGGCTTTTTTCACCAGAATGCCCTTGCCGTGGGCCGCCGCATAATCAATGACGGCTTTCTCCGATTGTTCGTTCAGATTGTAAGTGACCATCGCGCAGTCCCCCTGTTCAAGGGCCCTGATGCCACCTTCGACGGTTTTGCCGGAGAAGCCGAAACCGCGAATCTTGCCCTCTTTTTTCAGCGCGGCCAGGGCCTCATACACTTCGCAGTCGTTGAGAATGTGCAAGTCATTGCCGTCGGAATGCACCAACACCAGGTCGATAAAATCCGTTTCAAGGCGTTTCAAACTGCGCTCGATGGACAGCCGTGTGTGGGCGGCGCTGAAGTCGTGGCGGGAAACGCCGTTCTCGAACTCTTCGCCAACCTTGCTCACGATCACCCAGTCCTTGCGCTGATCACGCAGCAGCGGCCCCAGGCGCTCCTCGCTCAAACCATAGGCCGGCGCGGTGTCGATCAGGTTAATGCCCAACTGGCGCGCCTGGCGCAACAACATCCGCGCCTCCTCGTCATTGGGGATATGGAAGCCGTTGGGGTACTTCACGCCCTGGTCGCGGCCGAGTTTGACGGTGCCCAGGCCCAGCGGCGAGACCAGCAGGCCGGTGCTGCCGAGGGGGCGGTGCAGGTCGTGCAGGGTTGGCAGGCTCATGGCAACAGGTGCTCCCAGGCAGGTACGCCGATGGCAGGTTTCGGCAGGGCGGGCAGCGGCTCGCCGCCGGCAGGGCGGATGCCGTCACGTTCGAGGCTGTTGATTACGCGATCGGCAAAGTCCGGCGCCAGCGCCAGTTTGGTCGGCCAGCCCACCAGCAGCCGACCCTCTTCGGCGAGGAAGGCATTGTCGGGGCGCACCAGGCCGGACTGCAGCGGTTCGGCGCGGTCGACGCGCAGGGTGGCCCACTGGGTCTGGCTCATGTCGATCCACGGCAGCAGTTGCGCCAGCTCTTTTTGCGCGGTGGCGATCTGTTCCTGTGGGGTGCGCGTCACGCCGTCGGCCTCGGCGATGTCGCCGCCCATGTACCACACCCAACTGCCATCGGCGGCCGGGTGGGTGGTGATGGTGATGCGCGGCTTGGTGCCGCCGCCCAGGCAGTGGGCGTACAGCGGCTTGAGGCCGGGGCCCTTGGCGATGATCATGTGCAGCGGGCGTTTTTGCATGGCCGGTGTGCTCAGGCCCAGGGCCTTCAGCAGCTCGGCGGTACCGCCGCCGGCGCTCAACACGATGCGCTGGGCGCGGATCTCACGGCCATCCACCGTCAGACCCACCAGCGTATTGCCCTCGCGCAGCGGCTCTATCCGTTGCCCGGCGAGCAGCCCGTCACCGGCCAGTTGCGCCAGGCGTTCGATCAGGCTGGGCACGTCGACGACCAGTTCCGCCAGGCGATAGACCTTGCCCTTGAAGCGGCGGTCCTGCAGGGCTGGCGGCAGCTCGTCGCCCTTGACCTGATCGACCCGGCCGCGCACGGCCTTGCTCGCGAAAAAGCTGGTGAGGTTGCCGGCCAGGGTGCCGGGAGACCACAGGTAGTGGGCCTCGGAGAGCAGGCGCACGCCGGACAAATCGAGCTCGCCGCTGCCGGCCAGGGCTTCGCGCCAGCGGCGTGGCATGTCGGCAATCGCCTCGGAGGCGCCGGTCAGCGCGCCGTGCAGCGCATATTTCGCACCACCGTGAATGATCCCCTGGGATTTCACACTCTGCCCGCCGCCCAGGGTGGCGCTTTCCACCACCACCGTGGAAAAACCCTGGCGGCGCAGGCGCGCATTCAGCCAGAGGCCGGCAACCCCGGCGCCGACAATCAGGACGTCGGTGGAAATATCGGATGGCATGGGCGACCTCAGTGTTCAAGACAAGGGGCGCAGTATACAGGCTGTAGCGTGGCGGTCAGTGCCCGGCGGTTTTCGAGAACAGCTGGATCACTACCACGCCCAGCACAATCAAGCCCATCCCCAGCATCGCCGGTACATCGAGTTTCTGCCCGTAGATGAACAACGCCGCGATACTCACCATCACAATGCCCATCCCGGCCCACACGGCATACGCCACGCCCACCGGCACCGTGCGTACCACCAGGGTCAGCATCCAGAACGCCACGCCATACCCCACGATCACCAGCAGCAGGGGGATCGGCGTACTCCAGCCCTTGATGGCTTTCATGGACACGGTGGCGATCACTTCCGAGCAGATGGCGATGGCCAGGTAGTAGTAGGCGGCATTCATGGGGAGTCCTCGGCGTGCGGCGGTATCAGGATGGGCATTCTATAGGCTCACTATTGAAAAAGCCGATAAACTCCGCCGCCATGAATAGAACTCTCTACAGCTGTCTGTTTTACCTGGCGCTGCCGTTGGTGGCTTTACGTCTGTGGCTGCGTGCACGCAAGGCTCCGGCCTATGCAAAGCGCGTGGGCGAGCGGTTTTCCCTTGGCTTGCCGGCGATGCAGCCCGGCGGGATCTGGGTGCATGCGGTGTCGGTGGGCGAAAGCATTGCCGCCGCGCCGATGGTGCGTGGGCTGCTGGAGCGTTATCCGCAGTTGCCGATCACGGTCACCTGCATGACACCGACCGGTTCCGAGCGTATCCAGGCGCTGTTCGCCAACGAGCCGCGCATCCAGCATTGCTACCTGCCCTATGACGTGCCGTGCGCGGCAAAGCGCTTTCTCGATCGCGTGCAGCCCAGGCTTGCGGTCATTATGGAAACCGAATTGTGGCCCAACCATATCCACGCCTGCGCCCAGCGAGGCATTCCGGTGGCGTTGGCCAATGCGCGATTGTCGGCGCGCTCGGCCAAGGGCTACGCGCGGTTTGCCAAGCTCACCGCGCCGATGCTGTCGCAGATGAGCCTGTTGGCCGTGCAGACGCAAACCGAAGCCGAGCGCTTCCGAAGCCTCGGCGCGCGAGCGGACACGGTGGAGGTGACCGGCTCGATCAAGTTCGACCTGACCATCGACCCGCAATTACCGGTACGCGCCGCGGCCCTGCGTGAGCAATGGGGTGCCGCGCAGCGCCCGGTATGGATCGCCGCCAGCACCCACGAAGGCGAGGATGCGGTGGTGCTCGCGGCTCATCGTCAACTGCTCGGCAGCTATCCCAATGCGTTGTTGATTCTGGTGCCGCGCCATCAGGAACGCTTCGGTCCGATGTTCGAGCTGTGCGAGCAACAGGGCTTTGCCACGGTGCGCCGTTCCAGCGGCGAACCCGTCACGGCGCAAACCGCCGTATTGCTTGGCGATACCATGGGCGAGTTGCTGTTTCTGTATGCATTGGCCGACAGCGCCTTTGTCGGCGGCAGCCTGGTAGCGACCGGTGGGCATAACCCGCTCGAGCCGGCGGCGCTGGGGTTGCCGGTGATCATGGGGCCGCACCTGTTCAACTTTCTGGAGATCACCGCAATGATGCGCGAGGCCGGGGCGTTGCGTGAGGTGGATGATGCTGACGGATTGGCTGAGGCGGTACGCCAGCTGTTCGAACTGCCGCAGGATGCCCGTCGCATGGCGCAGGCGGGGCTCGAAGTGATGCAGGCCAATCAGGGCGCGTTGCAGCGGCTGCTGGACGGCCTTGGTCGACTGATCAACTGACACAGCACCGATAAAACTGTGGCAGGGGGCTCGCTCGCGAATGCGATTTTTCGGTGTACATATCCGTTTCTGCGGTAACGGCGACTTAGGGTTCCGCCCTTACGGCGGCTTACTTTTGGAAAGACCCAAAAGTAAGCAAAAGGTCTTTGCCCTGCGTTCGGCCAGCGTGTTTGACGGGGCGCCTCAGATCAAAAGCAAAAGCGCGGCGGCCTTATAGCCGATCGGTGTAGGGAGTGCGAACTCGGTTAAATGTGGGAGCTGGCTTTGGGGCTGCTGCGCAGCCCAACGCAGGACAAGCCTGCTCGCCACAGGGAATCTGCGCTTAGCTGAACGGCATTGGGGCAAGCCCTAATGCCGTTCAGTAAGGAAAATGTGTGGGCTTATTGTGGCGAGCGGGCTTGCCCCGCGTCGGGGTGCGAAGCGCCCCCAATCGAGCAAAACGCGGTGTACCTGATACGGCTCAGCGCCTGGCTTTGGGGCTGCTGCGCAGACCAACGCAGGACAAGCCTGCTCGCCACAGGGAATCTGCGCTTAGCTGAACGGCATTGGGGCAAGCCCTAATGCCGTTCAGTTAAGGAAAATGTGTGGGCTTATTGTGGCGAGCGGGCTTGCCCCGCGTCGGGGTGCGAAGCGCCCCCAATCGAGCAAAACGCGGTGTATCTGATACGGCTCAGCGCCTGGCTTTGGGGCTGCTGCGCAGCCCAACGCAGGACAAGCCTGCTCGCCACAGGGAATCTGCGCTTAGCTGAACGGCATTGGGGCAAGCCCTAATGCCGTTCAGTTAAGGAAAATGTGTGGGCTTATTGTGGCGAGCGGGCTTGCCCCGCGTTGGGGTGCGAAGCGCCCCCCATCGAGCAAAACGCGGTGTACCTGATAGGGCTCAGCGCCTGGCTTTGGGGCTGCTGCGCAGCCCAACGCAGGACAAGCCTGCTCGCCACAGGGAATCTGCGCTTAGCTGAACGGCATTGGGGCAAGCCCCCTCTCACATGTTCAGTTACCGGGCCGGGCCTTGAGCTGTTCGGCGGCGGCTTTAGCGAGGTCCGGTGGCAGGAAATCGCGGTCCGGGTTGTAGTCGGCCTTGAGGTAGCGCGTCAGCTCCTGCAGGTCACCCGGGTTCAAGGTGCCCGCGGCCTGCTTCAGGCGCAGGTTGTCGAGAATGTAGTCATAGCGGCTGTTGTTGTAGTTGCGCACCGACGCGTAGAGCTGGCGCTGCGAGTCCAGCACGTCGACGATGTTGCGCGTCCCCACCTGGTAACCGATTTCCGTGGCCTCCACCGCGCTCTGGTTGGAGATGATCGACTGTCGGCGCGCCTGCACCTGTTCCACATCGGTGTTCACCGCGCGGTGCAGGTTGCGTGTGTTTTCCACCACCTGGCGGCGCAGGCCCTCGCGCTGTTGCTCGGACTGGTCCAGGCGCGAATAGGATTCGCGCACCTGCGAGCTGGTAAGGCCGCCGCTGTAGAGCGGAATGTTCAGGCGCAGGCCGACGGTGCGTTGGGACACATCGCCGCCGTAAGGAATCGGCAATTGGTTCGGATTGCCGAAGCCCAACGCGTCGTTGTCACCCTTTTCGTACTGCGCCACCGCGTCGAGCGTGGGTAAGTGGCCGGCCTTGCGCTGGCGCAGGGTTTCTTCGGCGGCAGTGACGGCGTAGTTGCTGGCCAGCAGGTTGAGGTTCTGACGGCCGGCAGTTTCGACCCAGGCCTTGGCGTCGTTCGGCATCGGCGGCAGCACCGGCAGGCTGTGGACGATGCCCTGGATTGCGTTGTACTGGCGGTTGGTCAGGGTGATCAGCGCTTCGAAGGCGTCGTCGACCTGGCGCTGGGCGAGGATGCGGTTGGCGCGGGCCGTGTCGTAGCTGGCCTGGGATTGCAGCACGTCGGTCTTGTCCGACAGGCCCACGTCGAAGCGTTCGTTGGACTGGTCCAGCTGACGCCTGAAGGCGTTTTCTTCGGCCTTGGTCGAGGCCAGGTTGTCCTGGGCGCGCAGCACCGCAAAGTAGCTTTCGGCACTTTGCAGGATCAGGTTCTGCTCGGTCGCCGAGAGTTGCAGCGAGGCCTGCTCGTTGACCGCATGGGCGGCCTGCAGCTGGAACCAGCGGTCGGCGCGAAACAGTGGCTGGCTCAGGGTCGCGCGCCAGGAGTGGGCGTCGCGGTTGACGGTGGCCGCCGGCTGGTCGAGCTGGGTGCGCACATTATTGCTGTCGGCACCGGCCGAGAGGTTGGGCAGCAAGCCGGCGCGGGCCTGGGGCACCACTTCCTTTTGCGCGCCATATTGGGCGCGGGCGGCGGCCAGGTCGGCGTTGTTGTTCACCGCCTCCTGGTAGACGCTGACCAGATCGGTGTTGACGGACAAGGGCGCTTCAGCTGCCCAGACCCATCCATTGGTCGCACAAGACACGGCAAGGGCCAGTGAGAGTTTGCGCAGCATGAGGCGATCCCTGAATAAATATTACGCTGATAATTAATCGCCCAAGGCTACGGTGGCGCTTGTAGAGCGTCAAGCCTTGAGGCCGCTCTGGAGTGTAGTGGCGCGACCTCGGCACAACAATCCTGCAATCACGCCATTCATCACGCTTGATCCACCGTTATTGGCAATTTGCCCACGCCATGGTCTAGACTGGCCGCGTTCTTGTCGGGGTGCCTTGTTGGAAGGCTGAGATCGGTAAATACCGGATCCCGTTGAACCTGATCAGGTTAACGCCTGCGTAGGGAACAAGATTTCTCGTCACCCGGCGAGTCCTCTTGTGCTTCGTCCGGGATGCTGTTCGACCATCGAACGCCCTCGTGCACAAAGCACAGCACTGCTATCAGTGCGTCCATCCGTCCCAGGTTCGCTCCGACAACAATCCACCGCCTGGATAAGTTGGAGAGCCTGTGATGAGCACTGAACTAAAAAGCCAAAAATCAAAAAATACTGTGCACCTGAGTGAATCGGCCAAGGTCGACTCCGGCTCCGTGCAGCCGTTTACCCGCTCGCAGAAGATTTACGTGCAGGGCTCGCGCCCCGATATCCGCGTGCCCATGCGCCAGATCAGCCTGGACGTGACGCCCACCGAATTCGGCGGCGAAATCAACGCGCCGGTGGTGGTCTACGACACGTCCGGCCCTTACACCGACCCCACTGTCATTATCGACGTGCGCAAAGGCCTGGCCGATGTGCGCTCGCCGTGGATCGAAGAACGCGGCGACACCGAGCGCCTGAGCTGCCTGAGCTCCCGCTACGGCCAGGAACGCCTGGATAACCCGGACCTCGCCTACCTGCGCTTCGCCCACCTGCAGAACCCGCGCCGCGCCAAGGCCGGCGCCAACGTCAGCCAGATGCACTACGCGCGCAAGGGCATCATCACGCCGGAGATGGAATACGTCGCCATCCGCGAAAACATGAAGCTCGAAGAAGCCCGCGCCGCCGGCCTGCTCAAGCAGCAGCACGCCGGGCACAGCTTTGGCGCGAGCATTCCGAAGATCATTACCCCTGAGTTCGTGCGCGAGGAAATCGCCCGCGGCCGCGCGATCATCCCGGCCA
This sequence comes from Pseudomonas sp. Leaf59, assembly GCF_920984685.1. Taxonomy (NCBI): domain Bacteria; kingdom Pseudomonadati; phylum Pseudomonadota; class Gammaproteobacteria; order Pseudomonadales; family Pseudomonadaceae; genus Pseudomonas; species Pseudomonas sp. Leaf59. The sequence goes on from NZ_CAKLBR010000006.1 coordinate 111,560, forward strand.
ACATCAACCACACCGAGCTGGAGCCGATGATTATCGGCCGTAACTTCCTGGTGAAGATCAACGGCAATATCGGCAACAGCGCCCTCGGCTCGTCCATCGAGGAAGAAGTGGCGAAGATGACCTGGGGCATTCGCTGGGGCTCGGACAACATCATGGATTTGTCCACCGGCAAGCACATTCACGAAACCCGCGAGTGGATCATCCGCAACTCGCCGGTGCCGATTGGCACTGTGCCGATCTACCAGGCCCTGGAAAAAGTCGACGGCATGGCCGAGGAGCTCACCTGGGAGCTGTTCCGCGACACCCTGATCGAACAGGCCGAGCAAGGCGTCGACTACTTCACCATCCACGCCGGTGTGCTGCTGCGCTACGTGCCGCTGACCGCCAACCGGGTTACCGGCATCGTCAGCCGGGGCGGGGCGATCATGGCCAAGTGGTGCCTGGCGCACCACAAGGAAAACTTCGCCTACACGCACTTCGAAGAAATCTGCGAAATCATGAAGGCCTACGACGTCAGTTTCTCCCTGGGTGACGGCCTGCGCCCGGGTTCGGTGGCCGATGCCAACGATGCCGCGCAATTCGGCGAGCTGGAAACTCTCGGCGAGCTGACCAAGATCGCCTGGAAGCACGACGTGCAAACCATGATCGAAGGCCCCGGTCACGTGCCGATGCAGTTGATCAAGGAGAACATGGACAAACAGCTCGAGTGCTGCGACGAGGCGCCGTTCTACACCCTCGGCCCGCTGACCACCGACATTGCCCCGGGCTACGACCACATCACCTCCGGCATCGGCGCGGCGATGATCGGCTGGTTCGGCTGCGCCATGCTCTGCTACGTCACGCCCAAGGAACACCTGGGCTTGCCGAACAAGGATGACGTGAAAACCGGGATCATTACCTACAAGATCGCGGCGCATGCGGCGGATTTGGCCAAGGGCCATCCGGGCGCGCAGATTCGCGACAACGCCTTGAGCAAGGCGCGCTTCGAGTTCCGCTGGGAAGACCAGTTCAACCTCGGCCTGGACCCGGACACCGCGCGGGCCTTCCATGACGAGACCTTGCCCAAGGAGTCGGCCAAGGTCGCGCACTTCTGCTCGATGTGCGGGCCGAAGTTCTGCTCGATGAAGGTGACCCACGAAGTGCGCGAGTACGCGGCCAACCAGCGCATTGAAGCGGTGGATGTGGACGTGGCCAGAGGCTTGGCGGAGCAGGCGGAGCGGTTCAAGCAGGAAGGCAGTCAGCTGTATAAAAAGGTCTGATTCGGGATTTTAGTGATCTGTACCGGCCTCATCGGGAGCAAGCCCCCTCCCACAGTTGAAATGCATGCCAACTGTGGGAGGGGGCTTGCTCCCGATAACCCTCTTGAACACAACAAGTGCCTCTCAGAGACAATCTCCCTTGAACATTCAACCCAGCACCTATTCCCCCGACATCGCCGTGCCCGCCGACAAACGCGTCTTCGGCGCCCGCGACCTGTTCTCCCTGTGGTTCTCCCTCGGCATCGGCCTGATGGTCCTGCAGACCGGCGCGTTATTGGCGCCTGGCCTCGGTCTGGCGGGATCATTGCTGGCGATCTTCCTCGGCACCCTGGTCGGCGTGTTGCTGCTGGCTGCCGTCGGCGTGATCGGCAGCGACACCGGCCTGTCCGCCATGGCCGCGCTCAAACTCAGCCTCGGCAGCCGAGGCGCGAGCCTGCCGGCGCTGCTCAACCTGTTGCAGTTGATTGGCTGGGGCTCGTTCGAAATCATCGTGATGCGCGACGCCGCCAGCCTGCTGGGCACGCGGGCGTTCAGCGACGGCAGTGTGTTCGCCAGCCCGCTGCTGTGGACCCTGTTCTTCGGCGGCCTGGCGACGCTGCTGGCGGTGAGCGGCCCGCTGACCTTCGTGCGGCAGGTGCTGCGCAAGTGGGGCATCTGGCTGTTGCTCGCCGCCTGCCTGTGGCTGACCTGGAACCTGTTCGCCAGGGCCGACCTTGCCGCGCTCTGGACTCGGCCCGGTGATGGTTCGCTGCCGTTTGCGGTGGGCTTTGATATCGCCATTGCCATGCCGTTGTCGTGGCTGCCGTTGATTGCCGATTACTCACGCTTCGGCAAACGCGCGAAAAGCGTGTTCGGTGGTACGGCGCTGGGGTTCTTTATCGGGAATGTCTGGCTGATGAGCCTGGGCGTGGCCTACACCCTGGCGTTTGCGCCGAGCGGTGAGGTCAATGCATTGCTGTTGGCGTTGGCCGGAGCGGGTCTTGGCATTCCGCTGCTGCTGATCCTGTTGGACGAGTCGGAAAACGCGTTCGCCGATATTCACTCGGCGGCGGTGTCCAGCGCGATGCTGGTGCGTTTGAAGGTCGAGCACCTGGCGCTGGCTATTGGGGTGGTCTGCACCTTGATTGCCTGCGTTGCGCCGTTGGCCCAGTACCAGAACTTCCTGCTGCTGATCGGTTCGGTGTTTGCGCCGCTGTTTGGCGTGGTGCTGGTGGATCACTTCATCCTGCGCCGTCGCGGCCAGGGAGCGGTCGTTGGGCTGCGTTGGCCGGCATTGGTGGCCTGGCTGGGGGGCATTGCCACATACCACTTGCTGGCCAACCTGTATCCGGACATCGGCGCAACCCTGCCGGCGCTGGTGCTGGCAGGGATGTTGCAATTTGTCCTGGTTCGAGCCTTCAGCGGCGTGCGGGCACCAGCTCAGGCTTGAGGATGCCTTCCAGGCGCGAGTAGGGGATCTGCAACTCGACGTGGCCCAGGGCGTACGGCGCGATGGTGCTGGTGGGGTACTTGAGGATCACACCGCCATAGGTCAGCGCCACGTTCGGGGTTTTCTGGAAAGGGTATTTCTTCACGAACTCCGGCTCCAGGCTCAGGCGCGTGCTGATCAGCCAGCTGTTGTGCGCCACCTGGGCGGCTTTCCAGAAGGCCTCTTCCTTGCCGGGCAACAGCATATCGGTGAGCGAGAGGGCCTTTTGCTGCTGGCGCGAATAGTTGATGAAGGCACGGCCGGGTTCGCCGTGGGTGGCTCCCTGGTCCAGGTAGCTGGACAGTTCGATGATCACTAAGCCGTCATGCTGCTCGCGTACCTTGGCCTGCAAGTACATGCTGTTGCGTGGGGCGGCGGTCTTCAGGAATTGTTCGCGGTAGGTGTCCAGGCTGGTCGGCAGCGGGTCGCTGGCGTTGGTTTGAGTCATTTCCAGCAGGCGCTGTTCGATCAGTGCGTCCAGCTTGGGCTCTTTGGCAAAATGCACGGTGTCGATATTCACCAGCGGGCAATCGGCGCTGGTGCAACCCGGCTTGCTTTGCTCGCTGGTGTCGCGGGTGGCTTCCAGAGGTGTTTGCCACGCGGGCTGAAACAGGCTCTGGCAGGCGCCGAGGGTCAATGCGATACACGCCACGGAGGCGATTTTCAAGAGCGACATGTAAGGTCTTCTTCCGTCGATAAGAGCGAAATTCGTGGAGCTTCGACTACCGGCAAGGCAGTCAGTTCGCCACTAAGCTGATTAGAGTGAGTTTGACGCCAGCCGTCTATCCCGGCAACTGGAAAGGGGCTGCATCCGAGGGCAGGAGCGCGTTAGGATGGCGCCCATTGCGCAGGCTTATCGAGGATGGGACATGACGGACATTGCGAAATCGACGCCGAGCACAATCGAAATTGTTCAGCGCGACAATGCCTATAAAGGCTTCTACAAGCTCGACCGCGTGCAACTGCGCCACGAAAAATTCGATGGCGGCATGAGCCGAGTGATCAACCGCGAAGTGTTCGTGCGTCACGATGCTGTCTGCGTGCTGCCCTACGACCCGCAACGCGATGAAGTGGTGCTGATCGAGCAGTTTCGCGTCGGCGCCATGGGGCGTACCGATAACCCGTGGCTGGTGGAAATGGTTGCCGGGCTGATCGACAAGGACGAAGAACCGGAGGAGGTTGCACACCGCGAGGCCGAGGAGGAAGCTGGGCTGACGTTCTCCGCGCTGTGGCCGATCACCAAGTATTTCCCGTCGCCCGGTGGCAGTACCGAATTTGTGCACCTGTTCCTGGGTCGTTGCGACAGCGCGGGAGCCGGTGGCGTCCATGGACTGGAAGAAGAGGCAGAAGATATCCGCGTCACGGTGTGGGCATTCGAAGACGCCCTGCAAGCCGTGCGCGACGGCAGAATTTCCAACGCAGCCAGCATTATCGCCCTGCAGTGGCTCGCGCTGAACCGCGCGGAAGTGAGGGGGTTATGGCAGTAAAGGCACGGGAACGCTATCGCGTTGATCTGATCGGGTTGCAGGCGGCCTGCGAGGCCAACTATGCGCGGCTGATGCGCCTGCTTCCCGATATGCGCCACGCCCCCGAGGCGCGGCGCATCGGGGTGACCCATGGCGACCAGATGCTCGGCGTGCTGGCCCTGGAAGTCATCGTCAACTGCCCCTACACCACCACCTTGCGTGTGCGCCAGGAGCACAGCCTGCCGTGGCTGCCGGTGCCGCAGCTGGAGGTGCAGGTGTACCACGATGCGCGCATGGCCGAGGTGATCAGCGCCGAACATGCGCGGCGTTTTCGCAGCATCTATCCCTACCCGAATGTGTTCATGCACCAGCCCGATGAGAAAGCACAGCTCAATGTGTTCCTCGGCGAGTGGTTGAGCCATTGCCTGGCCCTGGGCCATGAGTTCGAAGTGGTGCGCTAGACCCCGCTTCAGCATAATCGCCACACCTATCCATGACTGTGATCGCCAGGGAGAGCGCCTTGCCCCGCGTACCCACTGTGAACCCTGACGCTGCCTTGCTGGTGCAGCTGTCCGACAGCCATCTGTTTGCCGAGAGCGATGGCACGCTGCTGGGCTTGAATACCCGTGACAGCCTGCATCGGGTGATCGCGCTCGTGCGCGAGCGGCAGCCCTGTGTCGATCTGGTGTTGGCCACGGGAGATTTGTCCCAGGACGGCACGCTGGCGTCGTATCAGCAATTTCGCGCTATGACCGCGCCGCTTGGCGCACCGACGCGCTGGATTCCAGGAAACCACGACGAACCACAGTTCATGACCCAGGCCGCCGTGAACAGTGACCTGCTGGAACCGGTGGTCGATGTCGGCAACTGGCGCATCACCCTGCTCGATTCCGCCGTGCCCGGCTCGGTGCCGGGCTACCTGGAGAACCAGCAACTGCAACTGCTGGCCCAGGCCTTGAGCGAAGCGCCTGATCAGCATCACCTGGTGTGTTTTCACCATCATCCGGTGCCCATTGGCTGCGCGTGGATGGAGCCCATTGGTTTGCGCAATCCGGAAGCGCTGTTTGCCGTGCTCGACCGCTTCCCCCAGGTGAGGGCGGTGCTGTGGGGGCATGTGCATCAGGAGATCGATCAAGTGCGCAACGGCGTGCGGCTCCTGGCATCGCCGTCCACCTGCATCCAGTTCACGCCGGGCAGCGAGGATTTTGCGGTCAGCGAACAGGCACCGGGTTATCGCTGGCTGTGCCTGCATGCCGACGGGCGGTTGGAGACCGGGGTGGAGCGTGTCACAGACTTTGCGTTTACTGTCGATTACGGCAGTAACGGTTATTAAAAGCTGCAAACACCAAACACATTGGGGGGGAGGGGGCTTGCTCCCGATAGCGCTGTATCAGTCGGCACCTGTACGCCCTGATGCAACGCCATCGGGAGCAAGCCCCCTCCCACATTCGATCCTCGTTTGCCCATATTCCCTGTAAACTGCGCCTCTTTGGCTGAGTCACGGAGAGCACCGGCATGTCCGCTTCGATCTTGTATATCCACGGTTTCAACAGCGCGCCGGTGTCCAACAAGGCCAGCCAGCTGAAAACCGTGATGGACAGCCTCGGCCTGACCGATCAGTTGCGGGTGCCGGCCCTGCATCACCACCCGCGCAAGGCGATTCCTCAATTGGAGGAGGCCATTGCCCAACTGGGGCGGCCACTGCTGGTCGGCAGCTCACTCGGCGGCTACTATGCAACCCATCTTGCCGAACGCCATGGCCTCAAGGCGCTGCTGGTCAACCCGGCGGTCAGCCCCCATCGGATGTTCGACGGTTACCTGGGCACCCAGAAGAACCTCTATACCGATGAAACCTGGGAGCTGACCCACGACCACGTCACGGCGCTGGCCGAACTGGAAGTGCCGGCGCCCCAGGAGGCTGCGCGTTATCAGGTGTGGTTGCAGACCGGGGATGAAACCCTGGATTATCGCCTCGCCCAGCAGTACTACCGGGCCTGCGCCCTGCGCATCCAGGCCGGCGGCGACCATGGTTACCAGGGCTTCGCCCGACAATTGCCGGCCTTGCTCAGCTTTGCCGGCATCGGTGCAGATCAGTATCAATCCTTCGATTTCAGCGCATTGTGAAATCCCAGGGTACTTTTTAATCGCAAGACTCTAGACGAGACCCCATGGCCACTCCCAGCGCTAGCTCTTATAACGCAGACGCCATCGAAGTCCTCTCGGGCCTCGACCCGGTGCGCAAACGCCCCGGCATGTACACCGACACCAGTCGGCCGAACCACCTTGCCCAGGAAGTCATCGACAACAGCGTCGACGAAGCCTTGGCCGGGCACGCCAAGTCGGTGCACGTGATTCTCCACGCCGACCACTCCCTGGAAGTGTCCGACGACGGTCGTGGCATGCCGGTGGACATTCACCCCGAAGAGGGCGTGTCGGGCGTCGAGCTGATCCTCACCAAGCTGCACGCCGGTGGCAAGTTCTCCAACAAGAACTACCAGTTCTCCGGTGGCCTGCACGGCGTGGGTATTTCGGTGGTCAACGCCCTGTCCACGCAGGTCAGGGTCAAGGTCAAGCGCGACGGCAACGAGTACGAAATGACCTTTGCCGATGGCTACAAAGCCACCGAGTTGCAAGTGGTCGGCACCGTCGGCAAGCGCAACACCGGCACCAGCGTGTACTTCGCGCCGGACCCGAAATACTTCGATTCGCCGAAATTCTCCATCAGCCGCCTCAAACACGTGCTCAAGGCCAAGGCCGTGCTGTGCCCGGGCCTGCTGGTCATTTTTGAAGACAAAGGCACCGGCGAGAAGGTCGAATGGCATTACGAAGACGGCCTGCGTTCCTACCTGGAAGATTCCGTCAGCGACTTCGAGCGCCTGCCCAACGAGCCGTTCTGCGGCAGCCTGGTGGGTAATAAGGAAGCGGTCGACTGGGCGCTGCTGTGGCTGCCCGAAGGCGGCGACAGCGTGCAGGAAAGCTACGTCAACCTGATCCCCACGGCCCAGGGCGGCACCCACGTCAACGGGTTGCGCCAGGGCCTGCTCGATGCCATGCGCGAATTCTGCGAGTACCGCAGCCTGCTGCCGCGCGGTGTAAAGCTGGCGCCGGAAGACGTGTGGGAGCGCATCGCGTTCGTGCTGTCGATGAAAATGCAGGAACCGCAGTTTTCCGGGCAGACCAAAGAGCGCCTGTCGTCCCGTGAAGCGGCGGCGTTTGTTTCCGGTGTGGTCAAGGACGCCTTCAGCCTGTGGCTCAACGCACACCCGGAGCTGGGCCTGGCCCTCGCGGAACTGGCGATCAACAACGCCGGCCGTCGCCTCAAGGCCAGCAAGAAAGTCGAGCGCAAGCGCATTACCCAGGGCCCGGCACTGCCCGGCAAGCTGGCCGACTGCGCCGGGCAGGACCCGATGCGCTCCGAGCTGTTCCTGGTGGAGGGTGACTCCGCCGGCGGTTCGGCCAAGCAGGCGCGGGACAAGGAATTCCAGGCGATCCTGCCGTTGCGCGGCAAGATCCTCAACACCTGGGAAGTCGATGGCAGCGAAGTGCTCGCCAGCCAGGAAGTGCACAACATCGCTGTGGCCATCGGCGTCGATCCGGGCGCGGCGGACATGAGCCAACTGCGCTACGGCAAGATCTGCATCCTCGCCGACGCCGACTCCGATGGCCTGCACATCGCCACCCTGCTATGCGCGCTGTTCGTGCAGCACTTCCGCCCGCTGGTGGATGCCGGTCACGTGTACGTCGCCATGCCGCCGCTGTACCGCATCGACCTTGGCAAGGAGATTTTCTACGCACTGGACGAAGCCGAGCGCGACGGCATCCTCGACCGCCTGGTGGCCGAGAAGAAACGCGGCAAGCCACAGGTCACGCGATTCAAGGGCCTGGGCGAAATGAACCCGCCGCAACTGCGCGAAACCACCATGGACCCCAACACCCGGCGTCTGGTGCAGTTGACCCTGGAAGACTTCGCCGGCACGTCGGAAATGATGGACATGTTGCTGGCAAAAAAACGCGCTCCGGATCGCAAAGCCTGGCTGGAATCCAAGGGCAACCTGGCCGAGGTGCTGGGCTGATGCGCACAGGCATCGCCCTGGCGATCCTGATGGTGAGCGGGCTGGCGGCCAGCGAAGCACTGGCCGCCCCCGTGGCTGAGCTCAAACTGGTGTCCGAACACGCCGTGGACGGCATGCGCGGCGGTAACCTGTCGGGCCTGGCGCTGTGCGGCAAGGATTTGTGGACGGTGTCCGACCGCGACGACGAGCAGATCTATCGCCTGGATATCAGCGCGCCCGTGTGGCAGGCCGAAACGGTAAAGATCGAGGTGCCGCCGGTGCCCGAGTCCGGTTTGCCCTGGGGCTTGCGCTCGCGCACCACGGCGGCGTCGTTCATTCGCGGCGGCGACCTGGATTTTGAAGGCATCAGCTGTGATGCCGCAGGTAACCGCTACATCGTCAGCGAAGCCCATGCGGCGGTGCTGCAGGTACCGGTGGAAGGTGCGCCGCAATGGCTGCAGATCGCCCCGCGCATGGTGCGCGAAGCGCGGGCCAGCGGCATGTTGCTGCACTTCAATGCGCTGTTTGAAGGCCTGGCGGTGAACCCCGAGGGCAACCAGATCTGGCTCGCCGCCGAGCGTGAGCGGCGCGGGATGATGTCCATCAAGCGCCCGCATAGCCTGTGGGACTGTGACGGCGCCTGCGTGTTGCTCAGCGAAGCCGGCCAGGAAGTGCAGCCGGCCCAGTTCACCAACGCGAAGGCGGTGTCCAGGGATTTTGCCGACCTGGCGCTGTTCAAGGGCAAGCTGTTCACCCTTGAGCGCAATGCGTTCCAGATCTGCCGGCGTGACGCGGTTACGGCCAAGGTCGAGCTGTGCTGGTCGTTTGCCGACGAAACCCTCAAGCCCGAGCGGCGCTACGCCCAGCCCTATGGCCTGGCCGAAGCCCTGGTAATTGACGAAGACGGTGCCTGGTTGGGCATCGACAACAACTTCGGCCCGCGCGCCGATGGTGAAAAACGCCCGGTGGTCTACCGTTTTGCCGCCCCGGCCGGTGGCTGGAGTGCCCAGCCATGAACCACCAAACACTTGAATTGACCCGGCGCAGTGGCCTTGCCACCGCGCCTTACCAGACCATGATGAGGCCCGCATGAGTGACATCCTCGCAGACAGCTTAGATGGCGTAGAACGCCGATCGCTGGCTGACTTCACCGAAAATGCCTACCTCAACTACTCCATGTACGTGATCATGGACCGGGCCCTGCCGCATATCGGCGACGGCCTCAAGCCCGTGCAGCGTCGCATCATCTACGCCATGAGTGAGTTGGGCCTGGACGCCGATTCCAAGCACAAGAAGTCGGCGCGTACCGTCGGTGACGTGCTCGGCAAGTTCCACCCCCACGGCGACTCGGCGTGCTATGAAGCGATGGTGCTGATGGCCCAGCCGTTCAGCTACCGCTACACGTTGGTGGACGGCCAGGGCAACTGGGGGGCGCCGGATGATCCCAAGTCCTTCGCGGCCATGCGTTACACCGAAGCGCGCCTGTCGCGCTATTCCGAAGTGCTGCTCAGCGAGTTGGGCCAGGGCACGGCGACCTGGGGGCCGAACTTCGACGGCACCCTCGACGAACCGCTGGTGTTGCCGGCACGTTTGCCGAATATCCTGCTTAATGGCACCACTGGCATCGCGGTCGGCATGGCCACTGACGTGCCACCGCACAACCTGCGCGAAGTCTCCACCGCCTGCGTGCGTCTGCTCGATGAGCCCAAGGCCACGGTCGAACAGCTGTGCGAGCATATTCAGGGCCCGGACTACCCGACCGAAGCGGAAATCATCACGCCGCGCGCCGACCTGCTGAAGATGTACGAGACCGGCAAGGGCTCGGTGCGCATGCGCGCCGTGTACCACGTCGAAGACGGCGACATTATTGTCACCGCGCTGCCGCATCAGGTCTCCGGGGCCAAGGTACTGGAGCAGATTGCCGCGCTGATGCAGGCCAAGCCGTCGAAACTGCCGCAGGTTGCCGACCTGCGTGACGAGTCCGACCACGAAAACCCGTGCCGCATCGTGATCATCCCGACCAACAGCCGGGTCGATCATGAAGTGCTGATGCAGCATCTGTTCGCCAGCACCGACCTGGAGTCCAGCTACCGGGTCAACGTCAACATCATCGGCCTGGACGGCAAGCCGCAGCTGAAAAACCTGCGCAACCTGCTGGTGGAATGGCTGGAGTTCCGCGTGCAGACCGTGCGTCGCCGTCTGCAATTCCGCCTCGACAAGGTCGAGCGCCGCCTGCACCTGTTGGACGGTTTGCTGATCGCCTACCTCAACCTGGATGAAGTGATCCATATCATCCGTACCGCCGAGCACCCGAAAGCCGAGCTGATCGCGCGTTTCGAACTGAGCGAGATCCAGGCCGACTACATCCTCGACACCCGCTTGCGCCAGTTGGCGCGACTGGAAGAAATGAAGCTGCGCGACGAGCAGGATGCGCTGCTCAAGGAACAGGCCAAGCTGCAAGCGCTGCTGGGCAGCGAAGCCAAGCTCAAGAAGCTGGTGCGCAGCGAGCTGATCAAGGACGCTGAAACCTACGGCGACGACCGCCGCTCGCCGATTGTCGAGCGCGCCGAGGCCAAAGCCCTGACAGAAACCGAGCTGTTGCCGAACGAGAAAATTACCGTCGTTTTGTCGGAAAAGGGCTGGGTTCGTTCCGCCAAGGGGCATGATATTGACGCTACAGGCCTGTCCTACAAGGCCGGCGATGGCTTCAAGACCGCTGCGGCCGGGCGTTCCAACCAGTTTGCGGTGTTTATCGACTCAACCGGGCGCAGCTATTCAGTGCCGGCCCACACCTTGCCGTCTGCACGCGGGCAGGGCGAGCCGCTGACCGGGCGCCTGACGCCGCCGCCGGGGGCGAATTTCGAGTGTGTGCTGCTGCCCGATGACGACTCGCTGTATGTGATCGCGTCCGACGCCGGCTACGGTTTCGTGGTCAAGGGGGAAGACCTGCAGGCCAAGAACAAGGCGGGCAAGGCGCTGCTGAGCCTGCCGAACAACGCCAAGGTGATTCTGCCGCGTCCGGTGGACAATCGTGAAAGCAACTGGCTGGCCTCGGTGACCACCGAAGGGCGTCTGCTGGTGTTCAAGATCAGCGATCTGCCGCAGTTGGGCAAAGGCAAGGGCAACAAGATCATTGGTATTCCAGGGGAGCGGGTGGCCAGTCGCGAAGAATACGTGACCGACATCGCGGTGATCCCTGAAGGTTCCACCCTGGTGCTCCAGGCCGGCAAGCGCACGTTGTCGCTGCGCCCTGACGACCTGGAACATTACAAGGGGGAGCGCGGTCGCCGTGGTAACAAATTGCCACGTGGCTTCCAGCGTGTGGATGCTTTGCTCGTGGAAACGCCCGTTTAACGCGGTTTAGAGCCCTTGATCTACGATTTAACCGGTAGATCGGTGCTTTGGCGCTGGAGTCATGGCGCATATTCACGGATGATATGGCCTTTCCAGCGCCGGCGTGGCCGAGCGTGTTTAGGTTATTTTTAGTATTACATTGTGGTTCGCCTTGTGGCAGCCACCTGGATGGGATGATGACTGCTCCACGCCTTCCTCTATTTTTGATGCTCGCTGGCCTATTGGGGCTGGCGGGTTGCAGCACGCACCAGCCGGTGTCGCTGTACCAGCTGGACAGCGGAAGTCCGGCTCAGCCGGCACAAACTGCTGGCATGGCTGTATTACTGGGTCCGGTGGTGGTTGCCGACTACCTGCAACGCGAAACCCTGCTGCAACGTCAGAGCGACGGCAGCCTGCAAGGTTCCCTGGATGGTCGTTGGGCGGGCAGCCTGTCGTCCGACATCAACCAGTTGATGCTGCGCCAGGTGGCCGGTCAGCTCGACAGCCAGCGTGTGGTACTGGCGCCTGCGCCCACCGGCTTCGCCCCGGATGTGCAGGTGCTGTTGACCATCACCCGGCTTGACTCCGGCAAGTCGCAGCCGGCGATCCTCGATGCGCAGTGGCGTTTGATCGACCGCCGTGGTCAGGTGCGCGATAACCGCATCGTGCACCTGCAGGAAGAGCATGCCGGCACCACCGCGTCCCAGGTCCAGGCTCAGGGCGTGTTGTTGCAGCAGTTGGCGCAGCAGTTGTCGGTGGCTCTCAAGCCATTGGCCAACCAGCCGCCGATTGCCGAAGCCACGCGCAGGCAAGCACCCGCGCAGGCCAAGCCGGCCGCGCCGGAAAAGCCGAAGATGCCGATGGCCACGCCGATTCGTACGGATATGGAAGTGTTCAGGTTCTGAGCCAAAACCGCTTCAACAAAAAGGCCCGCTGAGTAAGCGGGCCTTTTGTTTGGCCAGGATTCAAGTCCTGGCACCCAGGCAAATGTGAGAGGGGGCTTGCTCCCGATAGCAGTCGGTCAGTCAACTCATCGGTGACTGATACACCGTTATCGGGAGCAAGCCCCCCTCCCACATTGTGGTTTTACCGTGTTGTTCAGGGCTTGCTACGGGTCTCATGCATCCGCGCCAGCTGCCGCTCCAGCATCGATGGGTACGGCTCCATCAACCGCTCCACGCAGCTCGCTCCCTCAGGGCTGGCAATCGGGCGAATGCGCGCGCGCTGGCGGATCAGCCCGTCTTCACTGATCTTGCGTTCCACCAGCAGCAGGTTGCGGCTGTGCTGGGACAGCGCCAGCGCATCCTGGGCGATTTCGGTCAGCAGCAAGTCGATCTGGCTCATGCCGAACAGATCGTCGCCGACCGTCAGGCCCAGCTGCAATTGCAGGGTTATGCCGCTGTCGGCCACTTCGATCTGCAGTTCATGCCCCAGGGCGCGCAGCAGCTCACCGCAGCAAATGGCATTGGTCAGGTAGTCCTCACCGCTGTCTTCGCTGTGGAACAGCATCAGCGTGCTGCCGTCGTTCAGGGTGTGCAGCTCGCTCTGGTACAACGAGGCAGCCTGATCGAGGCAATCGCGGTAGCGTTCCAGCAGTTCGGTCAGGCGTGCGCGGGGCAGGCGGCGCAGTTGCTCCTGAGAGCCCAGTTGCACGGCGAGTACGGCGCTGTGCTGCGGTTCGGTGTTTTTCACCACCGCCGCTTTTGGCGCCACGGCAGGACTGGCAGCCGACGTGTCGCGCAGGTCGGCGAACGGGTCTTCGTCGTCCAGTTCGTCTTCCTGGGCTCTGATCACCTGGCGCGGTGCTGGTTTGGCGCTGGCGACCGGGGCGCTTTCGTCAAAGCCTGGGTCGCGCAGGTCGCGTACTTCAAACTCGGGTTCGTCGTCGTAATCGGTGTCGTCGTATTCGGGCTCGGGTTCAACCTCGGGCACCACCGGTTCCGGCGCAAAGCTTGCGTGGAGCTGGCGCGCGAGGTCGCCGATTTCATCCTGGCGGTCGGTGGCCGGGGTGTGCTCGTCGATATCGCGCAGCCAGATGCGCAGTTGCATCAACGGCGTGGAGATATGCCGCCCCAGGCGCAGGCTCAAGGCCAGCGCCAGCGCCAGCAGAATCGCGCTGAGGATGCCCATGCTTTGCAGGCTGATGGTCATCGGCTGCTGGAATTGCTGCATGTCCAGGCTGATGCGCAACTGGCCGGCCTTCACATCCTGAAACGTGATATTGCTCTGGTACAGACCTTCGGCTTCGCCCAGCAGGCCGTTCTTCGGGCGTTGCCCGGCTTCGGCCATGATCCGGTTGTCCACGCTGTAGATGGCGGCATGGGCCACCAGCGGGTTCTTGGTCAGGTTGTTGAGCAGCACGTTGAGGCTGAGGATGTCGTTGGACACCAGCAGCTCGGTCGCCGAGGTGGCGGTCTGGGTCGTCAGGCTCTCGCCCAGGGCGTCAGCCTGCTCGTGCATGGCCTGCTTGAACTGCAAGCCCATCACGCAGGCGTAGATCACCAGGGCCAGAGCGACCAGGATCACGTTATGGCTGGCGATGCGTAATGCTATCGGCACACGGCGATGGCGCAGTGCCCGGAAGATCAGCAGGAAGAAGTTATCGGTTTTTACTGGCGTGGGCCGGTTCACTTGCGCTCGGCTCTTGGTCCGTGAAGTTGACGCGCAGTATAGCGACAGGCCCTGTACCGGCAAAGCGCTCGCTGTGCCCGATGGTCACTGAAAGTGGGTAGAATGCGGTTTTTTTCCAGCCTGGGGGTGCGCCTTGCGCGAAATTGTCCTGATAAACATCACCGGCGTTGACCGCCCGGGTCTTACCGCGGCCATTACCGGCGTTCTGGCCCAGGGTGGTGTGAACATTCTCGACATCGGCCAAGCCGTGATTCACGACACCCTGTCGTTCGGCATCCTGGTGGAAATCCCGAGCGAAGAACAGGCTGCGTCCCTGCGTACGCAAATCCTGTCTACCGCGCAAACACTGGATCAACAGGTGCGTTTTACCCCGCTGTCCGAAGCGGATTACCAGCACTGGGTGGACGGCCAGCGTGATAAGCGCCACATCGTTACGTTGCTGAGCCGCAAGGTCACGGCCGAGCAGTTGCAGCGCGTCAGCGCGATCACCGCCCATCACGCTTTGAATATCGACCATATCGACCGCCTGTCGCGGCGCATGCCCCTGGACACGTCGACCGACCTGGGCAAGGGCTGCATCGAGTTCTCCGTGCGCGGCGAACCGGCCGACCCGCAGGCCCTGCGTGCTGAGTTCCTCAGTGCGGCGCAGGAATTGAATATCGATATCGCCTTCCAGGAAGACTCGCTGTACCGGCGCAACCGCCGTCTGGCGGTGTTCGACATGGACTCCACGCTGATCGAGGCCGAAGTCATCGACGAACTGGCCAAGGCCGCCGGCGTGGGCGAACAGGTCTCGGCCATCACCGAGCGTGCCATGGCCGGCGAGCTGGATTTTCGCGCCAGCTTCAAGGAACGCCTGGCGTTGCTCAAAGGGCTGGATGTCAGCGTGCTGGACGCCATCGGCGCTTCGCTGCGCCTGACCGAAGGCGCCGAAATCCTGTTCGCCGAACTCAAGCGACTGGGCTACAAGACCGCGATCCTGTCCGGCGGCTTCACCTACTTTGCCAGGCAATTGCAGGTCAAGCTGGGCATCGACTATGTGTTCGCCAACGAGCTGGAAGTGGAGGACGGCAAAGTGACCGGCGTGGCGGTCGAGCCGATTGTCGACGCGCAGCGCAAGGCTGATTTGCTCAGGGAGTTGGCGCACAAGGAAGGTTTGCGACTGGAACAGACCATTGCGGTGGGCGACGGCGCGAATGACTTGCCGATGCTGGCGATTGCTGGCCTGGGTGTGGCGTTCCGCGCCAAGCCGTTGGTGAAGCAGTCGGCCAAACAGGCGATTTCGACGCTGGGGCTGGATGGGGTGTTGTATCTGCTGGGCTTTCGCGAACGCGACGGGCAGGGTTAAGCGGTTTCCAACTGCAGACATGCAGTAAAGATGTGGGAGGGGGCTTGCTCCCTCCCACATTCAGAGCGGTGTCAGGCTTTGGGTGAGCCGATACCCTGGCCCATCTGCACCGGCGAGCCGGCCACCAATTCCTGCGCCCACTTCACCTGGTCGGGCCCAAACAGCACAATCGCCGTCGAACCCAGCTTGAAGCGGCCCAATTCAGCGCCTTTCTCCAAATGAATCGGCGCCCGCGCGGCTTCGTCATAACGGAAGGTTTTCAGCTCACGCTTGGGCGGCGTAACCAGGCCTGCCCACACGGTCTCAATCGACGCCACAATCATCGCGCCGACCAGCACTACCGCCATCGGGCCGCGCTCTGTGTCGAAAATGCAGGCAACACGTTCGTTACGCGCAAACAGCTCGGGCACGTTTTCGGCGGTGGTCTGGTTCACCGAGAAGATGCGCCCCGGAATGTAGACCATCTCGCGCAGGGTGCCGGCCAGTGGCATGTGCACCCGGTGGTAGTCCTTGGGTGACAGGTACACGGTGGCGAAGTCACCGCCCATGAACGGCGCAGCCACGGCCGCGTCACCGCCCAGCAGCTCCAGCACGCTGAAGCTGTGGCCCTTGGCCTGGAAGACCCGGCCGTGTTCGATCGGGCCAAGCTGGCTGACCGCGCCGTCGGCCGGGCTCAACACCGCGCCCGGCGTCTGGTCCAGTGGGCGCGCGCCGTCTTTCAAGGCACGCGTGAAGAAGGCGTTGAAGTGCTCGTAAGCCGTCACGTCTTCCACCAGGGCCTGGGACATGTCCACCTGATAGCGCTTGGCGAACCAGGTGGTGAAGGCATTCTTGAACCAGCGCACACGGCACTCGGCAATGCAGCCGGCCAGGCGCGACAGCAAGTGGTGCGGCAGCAAGTACTGGCTGAGGATAAACAACTGCTTTTTCATTAACTGTCCTTAAACCTTAAATCTCAACGGGGGTGTCGGGGTGGTTGCCCCATTCGCCCCAGGAACCGGCATAACCTTTGACTCGCGGATAACCGAGCGCCTTGGCCACCAGGTAGGTGAAGCCAGAGCGGTGGTGAGTCTGGCAGTGGGTGATGATTTCCTTGTCGCGGGTAAGCCCCAGGTCTTCGAGGATCTGCGGCATGTCGCGGCGAATGCGCAGGTTGCGCGCCTTGTCCATGCCGGCGGTCCATTCGAAGTTGACGGCGCCGGGGATGTGCCCGCCCTTGGCTGCCAGCACCTTTTCGCCGGAATACTCCAGCGGGCCGCGTGCGTCCCAGATGCCCAGATCGGCAGCGCCGAGGCGGCTTTGCAGGTATTCGCGGGTGGCGGTGGGGCCGTCGTGCAGTGTGAGGCTGACCGGGCCGCCAGCCGGGGCGGGTGCCTCGGTGGACAGCGGGTAGTGTGCTTCCAGCCAGGCCAGCAGGCCGCCATCGAGGTAGTGGTACTTCTGGTGGCCGATCACGTCGAGCAGCCAGATGAAGCGCCCGGCCCAACCGCCGCCTTCGTCGTCGTAGACCACGTAGGTGGCGTCCGGGGTGTGGCCCAGTTCGCCGAACAGCTTCTCCAGTTCGGCCTTGTCCGGCAGCAGGCCCGGTGCCGGTGGCTGGCCCAGTTGGGTGCGTTTGGGGTCAACGAAATGCGCGCCGGGAATATGCCCTTCGGCGTAGCGGGCGGCACTGGTGAGGTCCACCACAATCAGGTGCTCGGCATCCAGTTGACCAAGCAGGTCGCTGGACTCGATCACCAGCGGCAAGCCAGAGAAGTCAGGCATGTGAGGTCTCCTGGGCACAAAAGTGGGTGATAAAGGAGGGCGATTGTAGCGCAAGCATCAGGCGCTGCGGTTGGTAAAGCAGTGCAGGGCTTTCTCGACGCATTGGGCGGTTTTGCCGAAGGCCTGCACGGTGGTTTCCGAAAACGGCCCGCCGCCCTGGTCGGCGATCATCAGCATCACCACCTTGCCATTGCAGCTCAGCGAGCGCAGCAGCAGGTGTTCGCCAGCGAACAGGCGGCGCAGGATCGGCGGCAGCAGGGCCGAGAATTGCGCATGGTTGTCGGGCGTAAGGCGCACCTGGGCGGACTTCTCCAGCAAGCGCTGCAGCAGCGTGCTGTTGACCACGTCCAGGCTCAGGTTGGCCGCGTCCCGGGGCAGGCCGTCAACCTGATGCACGCGCAAGGTGCTCTGGGCGCGATCCGTCATCATCAGCATCACCCGCTGCATGCCGCTGGCCACCAGCGCGTCCCGGGCGCAGGTGGTCAGGTGCATGGCGTTGGCGAAGCGGCTCGGCTCCAGCAACAACTCGGTGCAGTGCCTGCGCCACACAGCGAGGGCTTCGGCGGTGGGCGGTGGCGCCGGCAGCAGGCCGCGATGGACCTTCTGCACATGCCACGGCCAGATCAGCGACAGCGCCGGGTGCCAGAGGTCGGGCATCAAGGTGGTACGGGCGCTGGTGACGGCCTGCTGGTGAGCCTGTTGCTGCACATCGGCCAGCGGCTGTTGCAGGTACAGCGCGGTGAGGTATTGCCAGCGCTCGGCGTGTGGGCAGGTCCAGGACTCCTGGGCCGACATCGCCAGGCCGTTGGCCAGTAGCACGGTATTGGCCGGCTGGTTGAGCCAGCGACGCAGGTTGGGTTCGGCGTCGAGCAATTGCTGGTGGCGCAGTGCGTCATCCTCGCGGGCGATGCGCAAGGCCTTGACCAGCAGGCGTTTCTCGTTGCGCAGCAAGGTATAACCCTGGGACACCCAGACCGGCAGGTGCCAGGCTTCGGTCAGGCCCAGGCACAGGTCCAGAAGGCGCACGCCGAACACCTGTTGCTCCACCGCGCGGGCGCTCTCGCCTTTATGGATAACCCGCAGCTCCCATTCTTCCAGCAGCTTGGGATAGGCCACGGCCATCGGCCACAGCGGTGACAGAAACAGCAGGCTGCCCCAATGAATGTCCTGCCACAGGCGCGCCAGGCGGCTGGCGAACAAGCCGCTGGCCTGCTGGGACGCGTGCTGGCTCACCAGCAGCAATTGGCGCAAGGCCAGCGGGATGTCCTGGGCGGGCACCGAGGGCAGCCGCGCGAGCAGTTCTTCGGCGCGCTTGAGGCCCAGGCGGTTGAGCGCCACTTCTAGGTTTTCTGCCGGTTCCGTCATGCTGCCCTGGGTGTGGCCATTGGCTTCGCGCATCACGCTGAGCACCAGCGCCGGGCTGTTCTGCATCAGCTCGGCAATATCTCGCAACGAACTGCGGCTGTCGCGAATGGCCTTGCACACGCGCTCATGGGCGGCCTGCGGCACGGGCAGCAGCACATCGTCCAGGCGCTTGATCCAGGCGGCGAGGGTGGCGGGTTTGGCACTTGGGACGCTGGTTTCATTAGCCATCATTGGGGCGTGATCATCACTTGCGTTCAATACGCCCGGAACGGGCTGAGTTGGCTTTTCGCCTTAACGGGCTATAGTCTGGCGCAGTTTTGCCGATAAGTAGAACAAGAGTTTTCAGCTGCACCCACTATGTCCATGAACCCGACGGCGCAAGTACAGATCCCCTATGGCTAAAATTATCGGCATCATTGTCGTCATCGCAAGTGTGCTCGGTGGGTACGTCTTGTCCCACGGTAAAATTGCCGCGTTGATCCAGCCTTTCGAAGTGCTGATTATCGGCGGTGCTGCGTTTGGCGCATTCCTGCAGGCCAACCCCGGCTACATGACCATGCACGTGATCAAGAAATCGGTGGGCATGTTCGGCTCGCGCTTTTCTCACACCTTCTATCTGGATGTGCTGGGTCTGGTCTACGAGATCCTCAACAAGAG
Source organism: Pseudomonas sp. Leaf59 (assembly GCF_920984685.1). Lineage (NCBI taxonomy): Bacteria > Pseudomonadati > Pseudomonadota > Gammaproteobacteria > Pseudomonadales > Pseudomonadaceae > Pseudomonas > Pseudomonas sp. Leaf59. Next base: position 130,903 of record NZ_CAKLBR010000006.1, read on the forward strand.
TCGTCGCGAAGGCATGATGGCCATTGAAGGCGATATCGAAGACGCCGCGGCCAGCCCGATTTTCGCCAAGTACCCGACGGTGCTCAAGGACGAGCGCCTGACCGCCTATATCTGTGATTACCTGCGCATCATGTCCTCCGGCAACATGGCTCCCCACGAACTCGAAGGCCTGTTCGACATGGAGCTGTTCAGCCTCAAGGAAGAGCTGGAGCATCCATCCCATGCCGTGACCGGCGTCGCCGACGGCATGCCCGGTTTCGGTATCGTTGCGGCAGTGCTTGGCATCGTGGTGACCATGGCTTCTCTCGGCGAAGGTGACCAGGCGGCCATTGGCATGCACGTCGGCGCGGCGCTGGTGGGCACCTTCTTCGGTATCCTGGCGGCCTACGGCTTCTTCGGTCCGCTCGCCACCTGCCTGGCCCACGACGCCAAGGAAGAAGTGAATCTGTACGAAGCGATCAAGGCCAGCCTGGTGGCGTCGGCGTCCGGCATGCCGCCGTCGCTGGCCGTGGAGTTCGGGCGCAAGGTGCTCTACCCCAAACATCGCCCGAGTTTCTCCGAGCTGGAGCAAGCGGTTCGCGGTCGCTAAGCCATGGAAAACAACCAGCCGATAATCATCAAGCGCGTCAAGCGCTTCGCTGCGGGGCACCATGGTGGCGCCTGGAAGATCGCCTTCGCCGACTTTGCCACGGCGATGATGGCGTTCTTCCTGGTGCTATGGCTGATGTCCACCGCCACGCCGGAACAGAAGATCGCCATTGCCGGTTACTTCAAGGACCCGATCGGCTTCTCGGAAAGCGGCACGCCCTTTGTGATCGACCTGGGTGGATCACCGCAGTTGGCGCCGGAGCGCACCATCAACCCGGAGGTGCAGACCGAGTCGCCGCAGGACAAGATTCCCGTGGAGCGCGATACCGTCGAGAGCATGGCCGAACAGGTCGAGCAGGAACGCCTCGAACTGTTGCTGCAGGAGTTGCAGAACAAGGTTGAAGAAAACCCGCAGTTGCTCAAGTTCAAGGATCAGATTTCGTTCGAAATTACCCCGGAAGGCCTGCGCATCCAGATCACCGACGCCGCCAATCGGCCGATGTTCGACTCCGGCAGCGCACGCCTCAAACCGTACTTTGAAGACATCCTGCTGGCCATGGCCGACACCATCAAGGCGGTGCCGAACAAGATCAGCATCAGCGGCCATACCGACGCCAAGCCTTACGCGGGCCAGGGCGACTTCGGCAACTGGGAGCTGTCGGCCAACCGTGCCAACGCCGCCCGGCGTGCGCTGGTCGCCGGCAGTTATCCGGACCCGCAAGTGGCGCGCGTGGTGGGGTTTGCCTCCTCGCAGCTGTTTGATCACAAGGACCCCTTCAATCCGGTCAACCGCCGCATCGATATCGTCGTACTGACCAAAAAGGCCCAGCGCGCGATTGAAGGCGATCAGCCGCCACCGGCACCCGCCCAGGGTGAAGGCGCACCGGGTGAAGTGCCCACCGACCCGAATGCGATTGCGCCGGGGCAGGAGCCGTTACCGGCCCATGAACTGCGCCAGAAGCTGAATTTGTTCGATGACGGTGGGGTGAAGGATCCGACGGTGCCTGGGACGGGTTCATAGCTAAATAGGCTGTGGCTTATTGTGGCGAGCAGGCTTGTCCTGCGTTTGGCTGCGCAGCAGCCCCAAAGCCTGATGAATCATTTCTGGAATAAATAAGCCGTTTGGATGAGGGCTGCTGCGCAGCCCGGCGCGGGGCAAGCCCGCTCGCCAATACGTTCAGTAACTGCTCTCAGGCAAGCTCGCAATAATCGACCGATAGCTGTTCATCCGCTGCTGCTGCACACGTCCGTCTTCCAGTGCCTTGAGCAACGCACACCCAGGTTCGCGGTCGTGTTTGCAGTCGCGGAAGCGGCAGGTACCGATCAGGTCGTTGAACTCGATAAAACCCGCTTCCACATCGCTGCGGCTAACGTGGCCCAGGCCGAATTCACGAATGCCGGGGGAGTCGATCAACTCGCCGCCGCCCGGGAAGTGGAACAAGCGTGCGGTGGTGGTGGTGTGCGTGCCCTGGCCGGACAGCTCCGACAGCGGGCCGACGCGGGTGTCGACTTCCGGCAGCAGGCTGTTGACCAGCGACGACTTGCCCACGCCCGATTGGCCGACGAACACGCTGATACGCCCGTCTAGCTGCTGTTGCAGTTGTTCCATGCCGTCGCCGTGATGGGCCGACACTTCCAGCACCGGGTAACCCAGGGTGCGGTACACCGCCAGCAGCGCGTTGAGCGCGGGGGCGTTCTGATCGTCGATCAAGTCGAATTTGTTCAGCAGCAGCAGCGGGCGAATGCCGGCATGCTCGGCCGCGACCAGGTAGCGGTCGATCAGGTTGGCATGGGGCTCGGGCAGCGGGGCGAACACGATCACGATCATGTCGACGTTGGCTGCCACAGGCTTGAGCTGACCACGGCTGTCGGGACGGCGCAGCTCGGTGGTGCGCGGCAGTTGCGCGACGATGACGCCGATGCCCTGGTTGCCGGCACGCCACACGACCTTGTCGCCAGTGACCAGCGCCGGCAGGTTGGCGCGCAAGTGGCAACGTGACACTGAGCCGGCGAGTTCGCCTTCCAGCGCCTCCACTTCGACCTGCACACCAAAGTGCGCGATCACCAGGCCCGTCTGTTCCGGGCCGAGGTCGCCACCCTCGAGTGCTTCCACGGCGGAGGATTCACGTTTGGCGGCGCGCGCGGCGCGTTCGCCTTGAATCTTTTCGATGCGCCAGTTTTGGCGACGATTGAGCTGGCGTTTGGCCATTGGTGTTCCGTGTCGATAATGCAAAGATAGGGTGAAACGGTCGCGAGTCTAGCACGCCGCCGCCTGCTAAACTGCGCGGCTACGCCAAGGTGCCAAGAGAATCAAGCCATGCTGAACCCACAGAACCTGATTTGGATCGATCTGGAAATGACCGGTCTGAACCCAGACACCGACGTCATCATCGAGATGGCGACGATTGTCACCGACAGCAACCTCAACACCTTGGCCGAAGGTCCGGTGATCGCCATCCACCACAGCGACGCGGTGCTGGCCACCATGGACGAGTGGAACACCCGCACCCACGGCAACTCCGGGCTGACCCAGCGCGTGCGCGACAGCCGCATCAGCATGGCCGACGCCGAAGCCGAAACCATCGCGTTTCTGGAAAAGTGGGTGCCCAAGGGCAAGTCGCCGATCTGCGGCAACAGCATTTGCCAGGACCGGCGCTTCCTCTATACCCACATGAAGGGGCTGGAGAGTTACTTCCACTATCGCAACCTGGATGTGTCCACCTTGAAGGAGCTGGCCGCGCGCTGGGCGCCCGAGGTTAAAGACAGCTTTCATAAAGGCAGCACGCATCTGGCGCTGGATGACATTCGCGAGTCGATTGCCGAGTTGCAGCATTACCGCAAGCATTTCATCAAGGCTTGAAGATGTCTTGACTGGCCTGGCGCTATCGGGAGCAAGCCCCTCCCACATTGATCTGCGAACGCAGTCAAATGTGGGCGCTTGCTCCCGATGGACGCGACTCGGTCACCTTTGATGCCCATGCAAGGACCGCCCGCATGCTGCTGATGCTCTACCTCATCGCCATCACCGCCGAAGCCATGACCGGCGCCCTGTCCGCCGGTCGGCGCGGCATGGACTGGTTTGGCGTGGTGCTGATTGCCTGTGTGACGGCACTGGGAGGCGGTTCGGTGCGCGATGTGTTGCTCGGCCACTACCCGCTGACCTGGGTCAAACACCCGGAATACCTGATACTGACTTCGATCGCCGCGCTGGTGACGATCTTCGCCGCACCGTTGATGCGCCGCCTGCGCTCGCTGTTTCTCGCGCTGGACGCCGTGGGGCTGGTGGCTTTTACCCTGATTGGCTGCATGACCGCCCTGGAAATGGGCCATGGCATGTTGGTGGCTTCGGTCAGCGGGGTGATCACCGGGGTGTTCGGCGGCATCCTGCGGGACATTTTCTGCAACGACATTCCGCTGGTGTTCCGCCGTGAGCTGTACGCCAGCGTTTCATTTCTCGCCGCGTGGTTCTACCTGCTGTGCCTTTACCTCGAGTTGCCCAGTGAGCAGGCCATTCTGCTGACGCTGTTCAGCGGTTTTCTGTTGCGCCTGCTGGCGATCCGCTTTCATTGGGAAATGCCCAAGTTCGTCTATAACGACGACGTTCACTGACGTCCGGCGTGCTGCTTCAGCGCCCATTCCACGTGCTCGCGCACCAGCTCTGAAGGGTAATCGCGACGCGCCTGCAACGCCTCCAGCACCGGAATGCTCGATGGCGCATTGCCCAGGCCCACTGCCAGGTTGCGCAGCCAGCGCTCATAACCGGCGCGCCGCAGCGGTGAGCCTTCGGTGCTGCTGAGGAATCTGTCCTCGTCCCACAGAAACAGTTCGGCCAGTTCTGCGTTATCCAGATTGTGCCGTGGCTTGAAATCGCTTTCGGCGGTGGGCCGGGCGAAACGATTCCATGGGCAAACGATCTGACAGTCATCGCAGCCAAACACGCGGTTGCCGATCAGCGGGCGCAGGTCCTCGGGAATGGCGCTCTTGAGTTCGATGGTGAGGTAGGAAATGCAGCGCCGGGCGTCAAGTACGTAGGGGCCGACGAAGGCATTGGTCGGGCAGATATCCAGGCACGCCGTGCAGCGGCCGCAATGTTCGGTGCTGTGGGGCGCATCCACCGGCAGCGGCAGGTCCACGAACAGCTCGCTGAGGAAAAAGTAACTGCCGGCCTTGCGGTTGAGCACCAGGGTGTTTTTACCGATCCAGCCGAGACCGGCCTGTTCGGCAATGGCTTTTTCCAGCACCGGCGCGCTGTCGACGAAGGCACGAAAGCCGAACGGGCCGATCTGCGCCTGGATGCGGTCGGCCAGTTGCTGCACACGCTTGCGGATCAGCTTGTGGTAATCGCGGCCCAGGGCGTAACGCGAGATGTAGGCTTTTTCCGGCTGTGCCAGCAAGTGAGCCATCTGGGTGTCGCCGGGCAGATAATCCATGCGCAGCGACACCACGCGCAGGGTGCCCGGCACCAGTTGCTCGGGATGGGAGCGTTTGCTGCCATGGGCGCCCATGTAGTCCATCTCGCCGTGATAGCCCGCGTCGAGCCAGCGTTGCAGGTGCTGCTCATGCTCGGCCAGGTCCAGGCCGCTGATGCCCACTTGTTGGAAGCCCAGCTCGCGGCCCCAGTCTTTGATCGATTGGGCAAGCGCGGGCAGATCGGAGGTAATGGCAGGCATGAGACACAAGAAACCACAGGTTAGATGGGTATAATTCTGCCAGACATCGGAGCTTGAAGACGCATGCCTCAGACAAAACACGAAATAACCGACGTTCAGCCACTGTTGCCCGGCAATTTGCCGCAACTGCCTGCACGTTCCCCGGATGCCCATAAAGGCCAGTTTGGCCATCTGCTGGTCATTGGCGGCGACCATGGCTTTGGCGGCGCCGCGCTGCTGAGCACCGAAAGCGCCCTGCGCAGTGGCGCCGGCATGGTTTCCCTGGCGACCCGGCCTGAGCATGTGCCGGCGGCGCTGGCGCGACTGCCGGAGGTCATGGCGCTGGGCGTTAGCTCGGCCAACCAGTTGATGGGCCTGCTGGAAAAAACCTCGGTCATCGTCATGGGTCCTGGCCTGGGCGAATCAGCCTGGGGCAGAAGCCTGTTGTCGGTGGCGGCCAACGCCAAACTGCCGCAGGTGTGGGACGCGGACGCATTGAACCTGCTCGCTGCAGGCCATGTCGACTTGCCGGCCAATTGCGTGATCACCCCCCATCCGGGCGAGGCCGCGCGTTTGCTGGGCATTACCACCGCCGAGGTTCAAGCTGATCGCCTCACTGCGGCACTCGCGCTGAGCCTCACATTAAATGCCGTGGTTATTCTCAAAGGAGCTGGCAGTCTGATTGCAAGCCCCGATGGGGACGTTGCCCGTTGTGATCAGGGCCATCCCGCCATGGCTGCGCCCGGTCTGGGTGATGTATTGGCCGGGTTGGTGGGTGCATTGCTGGCCCAGGGCATGCCGGCTTATGACGCCAGCTGCCTGGCGGTGTGGCTGCACGCTACGGCAGGTGATCGTCAAGGCACCTTCGGTCGCGGGCTGGCGGCCAGCGACCTGATCCCCGCCATTCGTCAATTGCTGGAGGAGCAGTCGCCGTGTCTGACGTAACCCTGTTCCTGGCCGATGAAGATGCCATGGTGGCGCTTGGGAATCGTATCGCCGCCGTCACGGCAGGCGCCGGGCTGATCTTCCTCGAAGGCGACCTCGGCGCGGGCAAGACCACGCTGTCGCGGGGGATTATTCGTGGGCTTGGGCACGCTGGCGCGGTGAAAAGTCCCACGTTTACGCTGGTCGAACCCTACGAGATCGGCGACGTGCGCGCCTTTCACTTCGATCTGTACCGCCTGGTCGACCCCGAAGAGCTGGAATACATGGGCATTCGTGATTACTTCGACGAAGATGCGCTGTGCCTGATCGAGTGGCCAGATAAAGGTGCAGGCTTTTTGCCAAAGCCGGACATGACCATTACCATTACGCCGCATGAAACAGGACGTCAGCTGAAGTTGTTGCCCCAGAGCGCGCGTGGCCAGTCGTGGTGCGCCGCTTTGGCATTGGAATTCAAATAATTGGTGGGGTTAGGTATGCGCTTTCGCGCGTTGGTTGCTGTCGTGGGAGTGTTGCTTGCGGCAATGACTGTCAATGCTCTGGCTGCTTCACAGGTGAAAAGTGTTCGCCTGTGGCGAGCGCCGGATAACACGCGACTGGTGTTTGACCTGTCTGGCCCTGTCCAGCACAGCGTCTTTACCCTGGCGGCGCCTGATCGCCTGGTGATCGATATCAATGGTGCGACCCTGGCCGCACCGCTCAAGGTGTCCACCGCCAACACGCCGATCACCGCCATGCGCTCGGCCCAGCGTACGCCCACCGACTTGCGCGTGGTCATCGACCTGAAAAAGGCCGTGACCCCGAAAAGCTTTTCCCTGGCGCCCAACGCCCAGTACGGCAACCGCCTGGTGGTCGACCTGTTCGACAATGCCGCCGACGCCAACCCGACGCCTGCGCCGACGCCGAGCGTGGCGACCGTGCCCGCGATACCGGTCAACCCATCGCAACCGCAGGTGAAATTGCCGCCGCCGCCGCCCGCGCCGCCGGGCAAGCGCGACATTATTGTGGTGATCGACGCCGGCCACGGCGGTGAAGACCCGGGGGCCTCCGGCTCGCGCGGCCAGCATGAAAAAGACGTGGTGTTGGCCATCGCCCGCGAGCTGCAGCGCCAGGTCAACGGCATGAAAGGCTATCGCGCCGAGCTGACCCGCACCGGTGACTACTTCATTCCGCTGCGCGGCCGTACGGAAATCGCGCGCAAGAAGGGCGCCGACCTGTTCGTTTCGATCCATGCCGACGCTGCGCCGTCCAGCGCCGCCTTCGGTGCCTCGGTGTTTGCCCTGTCCGATCGCGGCGCCACGTCCGAAACGGCGCGCTGGCTGGCCGACAGTGAAAACCGTTCCGACCTGATCGGCGGGGCCGGCAACGTGTCCCTCGACGACAAGGACAAGATGCTCGCCGGCGTACTGCTCGACCTGTCGATGACCGCCTCGCTGACCTCCAGCCTCAACGTCGGCCAGAAAGTCCTGAGCAACATCGGCCGGGTCACCTCGCTGCACAAACAGCGCGTGGAGCAGGCCGGGTTCATGGTGTTGAAATCGCCGGATATCCCGTCGATCCTGGTCGAAACCGGCTTTATCTCCAACGCCAACGAAGCCTCCAAGCTGGCCAGTGCCAGCCATCAGCAGGCCCTGGCGCGTTCCATCAGCGCCGGCGTACGGCAGTTCTTCCAGCAGAATCCGCCGCCGGGCACCTACATTGCCTGGCTGCGTGATTCCGGCAAAATCGCCCAGGGCCCGCGCGACCATCGCGTGCAGCCCGGCGACACCCTGGCCATGCTGGCGGTGCGCTTCCAGGTGTCGCCTGCCACGTTGCGCAGTGCCAACAACCTGAAGAGCGACGAACTGAAAGTCGGCCAGGTGCTGACCATCCCCGGCACTGAATTGGCGGCGCAGTAATGAGCGAGTCCTTGTTGAACAGTGGCTCGCGCATTGAATTGCTCAGCCCGCGCCTGGCCAACCAGATTGCCGCCGGTGAGGTGGTTGAACGCCCGGCGTCGGTGATCAAGGAGCTGCTGGAAAACAGCATCGACTCCGGCGCCAAACGCATCGATGTCGACGTGGAGCAGGGCGGCGTCAAGCTGCTGCGCGTACGCGACGATGGCAGTGGTATCTCCTCGGATGACCTGCCGCTGGCCCTGGCCCGTCACGCCACCAGCAAAATCCGCGACCTCGAAGACCTGGAGCGGGTGATGAGTCTGGGTTTTCGCGGTGAGGCCCTGGCGTCGATCAGCTCCGTGGCGCGCCTGACCCTGACCTCGCGCACCCGCGACGCCGAGCAGGCCTGGCAAGTGGAAACCGAAGGCCGCGACATGGCCCCGCGCGTTCAGCCGGCGGCGCATCCGGTGGGTACGTCGGTGGAAGTGCGCGACCTGTTCTTCAACACCCCGGCCCGGCGCAAATTCCTCAAGGCCGAGAAAACCGAATTCGATCACCTGCAGGAAGTCATCAAGCGCCTGGCCCTGGCACGTTTCGACGTGGCGTTTCACCTGCGTCACAACGGCAAGACCATCCTCAGCCTGCACGAAGCCCATGACGATGCTGCGCGTGCCCGACGGGTGTCGGCGATCTGCGGCGCGGGTTTCCTGGAGCAGGCGCTGCCGATCGAGATCGAGCGCAATGGCCTGCGTCTGTGGGGTTGGGTGGGCCTGCCGACGTTCTCGCGCAGCCAGGCGGACTTGCAGTATTTCTTCGTGAATGGCCGTGCGGTGCGCGACAAACTGGTGGCGCATGCGGTGCGTCAGGCGTATCGCGACGTGTTGTTCAACGGTCGGCATCCGACCTTTGTGTTGTTCTTTGAGGTCGACCCTTCGGTGGTCGACGTCAACGTGCACCCGACCAAGCATGAAGTGCGCTTCCGTGATGGGCGCATGGTGCATGACTTCCTGTATGGCACCTTGCACCGCGCCCTGGGCGATGTGCGTCCGGACGATCAACTGTCGGCGCCGATCGTGACGGCAGTGGTGCGGCCGACCGGCCCCGAGGCCGGTGAGTTCGGGCCGCAGGGCGAAATGAGCCTGGCGGCCAACCTGCTGCAATCGCCGCAGCCACAGCCTTCGTACACCGCGCCGGGCTCGGGTGCTGGCGCGGGGTATCAGTATCAATACACGCCGCGCCCGCAATCGACTGTGCCGGTGGCCGAGGCCCAGGCGGCCTATCGCGAATTTTTCGCGCCGCTGCCGGGTGCCGAGCCGGGCGCCGCCGTTGCGTTGCCCGAAGGTGGCGGTGATATTCCGCCGCTGGGTTATGCGCTGGCCCAGCTCAAGGGGATCTACATCCTCGCGGAAAACGCCCACGGTCTGGTGCTGGTGGACATGCACGCCGCCCACGAGCGAATCATGTACGAGCGCCTCAAGATCGCCATGGCCAGCGAAGGCCTGAGCGGCCAGCCGCTGCTGGTGCCCGAATCCCTGGCCGTCAGTCAGCGGGAAGCCGACTGCGCCGAAGAACACCATGGTGTGTTCCAGAAACTCGGTTTTGAACTGCAACGCCTGGGCCCGGAAACCCTTGCGATCCGTCAGATTCCGGCGCTGCTCAAACAGGCCGAGGCCAACCGCCTGGTGGCCGACGTGCTGGCCGACCTCATGGAATACGGCACCAGTGACCGTATCCAGGCGCACATCAATGAGCTGCTCGGCACCATGGCCTGCCACGGCGCGATCCGCGCCAATCGCCGTCTGGCCCTGCCGGAAATGAACGGCCTGCTGCGCGACATGGAAAACACCGAGCGCAGTGGCCAGTGCAACCACGGCCGGCCGACCTGGACCCAGATGGGCCTGGACGATCTGGACAAACTGTTCCTGCGCGGCCGCTGATGAGTGCCTTGCCCCCCGCGATCTTTCTGATGGGCCCCACGGCCGCCGGCAAGACTGACCTGGCCATCGAGCTGAGCAAGGTGCTGCCCTGCGAGCTGATCAGCGTCGACTCTGCCCTGGTTTACCGGGACATGGATATCGGCACCGCCAAGCCTTCCAAAGCGCTGCTGGCCGAACATCCCCACCGCCTGATCGACATCCTCGACCCGTCGATGAGCTATTCGGCTGCGGATTTTCGCACTGACGCCCTGGCAGCCATGGCCGACATCACCGCGCGGGGCAATATCCCGCTGCTGGTGGGCGGCACAATGCTCTACTACAAGGCTTTGCAGGAAGGGCTCGCCGACATGCCGCCCGCCGACGCCCAGGTGCGCGCCGAACTTGAGGACGACGCTGCCCGCCTTGGCTGGCAAGCCCTGCACGACCAACTGGCGGTGGTAGACCCGGTGTCTGCCGCGCGTATTCACCCCAACGATCCGCAGCGCCTCACGCGCGCGCTGGAAGTCTGGCGTGTGAGCGGCCAGACCATGACTGAACACAGGCTGAAACAAACTGCGCAAAGTGCTGATGCAGACGCGTCGGGTCAATCACAATTGCCCTATACTGTCGCGAATCTGGCCATTGCCCCGGCAAATCGCCAAGTGCTGCATGAACGAATTGCGCAAAGATTCACGATTATGTTGGAACAGGGGTTTGTGGACGAGGTCGTAGCTTTGCGTTCCCGAGGTGACCTGCATGCCGGGCTGCCTTCGATACGCGCTGTAGGCTACCGTCAAGTCTGGGATTACCTGGATGGCAAGCTGACGTCAGCCGACATGCAGGAGCGCGGCATCATCGCCACGCGCCAATTGGCGAAGCGCCAGTTCACCTGGCTGCGCAGCTGGAGCGATTTGCACTGGCTGGACAGCCTGGACAGCGACAATCTGTCACGCGCCTTGAAATACCTGGGGTCGGTCTCCATATTGAGCTGAGTCCTTGCAATTGCCGTCTATCCTTGGGGGTGTGACGGCCATAAGCTACCCATTTTCCGATTTTTTAATTATTGATCCTTAAAGGAGTGCGACACATGTCAAAAGGGCATTCGCTACAAGACCCTTACTTGAACACTTTACGTAAAGAGAAAGTGGGGGTTTCCATCTACCTGGTCAACGGTATCAAGCTGCAAGGCACGATCGAGTCGTTCGACCAGTTCGTGATCCTGCTGAAAAACACCGTCAGCCAGATGGTCTACAAGCACGCTATCTCGACAGTCGTTCCAGTCCGTCCAATCCGTCTGCCTAGCGCAGCCGGTGATGATGCAGCTGACGCTGAGCCAGGTAACGCCTGATAGGAGTCTCCTTTGTTCTTTGAGCGCCACGGTGGTGGTGAGCGAGTAATCCTCGTTCACTTGGATGGACAGGACCCTGAGGCGCGCGAAGATCCGCAGGAGTTTCAGGAGTTGGCAAATTCGGCCGGCGCCGAGACCGTTGCGTTTTTTAACGTGCCGCGTCATCGGCCAACCGCCAAATACCTGATCGGCAGCGGCAAGGTCGAGGAACTGCGCGACCTGGTCCACGCCGAAGAAGCCGATCTGGTGATCTTCAATCACACCCTCACGCCCAGTCAGGAACGCAACCTCGAACGTGTTTTCGAGTGTCGCGTGATCGACCGTACCGGTCTGATTCTCGATATTTTTGCCCAGCGCGCCCGCACCCATGAAGGCAAGCTCCAGGTCGAACTGGCCCAGCTTGACCACATGAGTACGCGTCTGGTGCGCGGCTGGACTCACCTTGAGCGTCAGGGTGGCGGTATCGGCATGCGGGGTCCGGGTGAAACCCAGCTCGAAACCGACCGACGCCTGCTGCGGGTGCGCCTGCGCCAGATCAAGGGGCGCCTGGAGAAGGTACGCAGCCAGCGCGAGCAATCGCGTCGAGGCCGTTCGCGTGCGGATATTCCTACCGTGTCGCTGGTGGGCTATACCAACGCCGGCAAATCCACACTCTTCAATAATGTGACGAAGTCGGACGTGTATGCGGCCGACCAACTGTTCGCCACTCTCGACCCGACCTTGCGCCGCCTTGATATAGGCGACCTGGGGCCGATTGTCCTGGCCGACACGGTAGGTTTCATTCGTCACTTGCCCCACAAGCTGGTCGAGGCCTTTCGGTCTACGCTCGAAGAGTCGAGCAACTCCGACCTGCTGCTGCATGTGATCGATGCGGCCGAACCGGACCGCATGCTGCAGATTGAACAGGTGATGGTGGTACTGGGCGAGATTGGTGCCCAGGACTTGCCGATCCTCGAGGTCTATAACAAACTCGATTTGCTTGAAGGCGTTGAGCCACAAATTCAGCGCGACGAGAACGGCGTACCCCAGCGGGTGTGGCTGTCGGCGCGTGATGGCAGTGGTCTGGAGCTGCTTGAACAAGCGATTGCCGAACTGCTCGGCAGTGATTTGTTCGTCGGCACCTTGCGCTTGCCGCAGCGTTTTGCTCGACTGCGTGCACAGTTTTTCGAACTGGGCGCGGTACAGAAAGAAGAACACGACGAAGAAGGTGTCAGCTTGCTGGCCGTTCGGTTGCCGCGCTCGGAGCTCAATCGGCTGGTCAGCCGCGAGGGCGAGGTGCCAGCGGAGTTCATCGAACAACACACTTTGCAATAAAAGCCTCCTAAAGCGGTTGTGCCGCAATGGCAGGCATTCTGTAGCATTGGTCGGCGCGCCGTGGGCGCGTCTTTGCTTTATCAGATGGAGAGCGCTATGGCTTGGAATGAGCCGGGTGGCAACTCGAATAATCAGGATCCTTGGGGTGGTAAGCGCCGCAATAATGGCGACCGCAAGGGGCCACCAGATCTCGACGAGGCCTTCCGAAAGCTGCAGGAAAGCCTGAATGGGTTGTTCGGTGGTGGGAAAAAACGGGGTGGTGACGACGGCGGTCGCACAAGCAAGGGCGGTGGCTATGGCCTGCTGGGCCTGGGTCTTGTCGTGCTGGCGGCCGTATGGCTGTACAGCGCCGTTTACGTGGTGGACGAGCAGGAGCAAGCCGTGGTGCTGCGCTTCGGCAAGTACTACGAGACGGTCGGGCCGGGCCTGAACATCTACTTCCCGCCGATCGACAAGAAGTACATGGAGAACGTCACACGTGAGCGTTCCTATACCAAGCAGGGCCAGATGCTGACCGAAGACGAAAACATCGTCGAAGTGCCGCTGACCGTGCAGTACAAGATCACCAACCTGCAGGACTTCGTGCTGAACGTCGACCAGCCGGAAATCAGCCTGCAACACGCGACCGAAAGCGCCTTGCGCCATGTGGTGGGTTCCACCGCCATGGATCAGGTGCTGACCGAAGGCCGTGAGTTGATGGCCAGCGAAATCAAGGAGCGTCTGCAACGGTTCCTCGATACCTATCGCACCGGTATCACTGTCACCCAGGTGAACGTGCAGAGCGCAGCGGCACCGCGTGAAGTGCAGGAAGCCTTCGACGACGTGATCCGCGCCCGTGAAGACGAGCAGCGTTCGCGCAACCAGGCTGAAACCTACGCCAACGGCGTCGTGCCGGAAGCCCGTGGTCAGGCCCAGCGCATCCTTGAAGATGCCAACGGCTACCGTGACGAAGTGGTCTCGCGCGCCAAGGGTGAGGCGGATCGCTTTACCAAGCTGGTCGCCGAGTATCGCAAGGCACCCGAGGTCACCCGTGAGCGTCTGTACCTGGACACCATGCAGGAAGTCTTCAGCAACACCAGCAAGGTTCTCGTGACCGGCAGCAAGGGCGGGCAGAACAACCTGCTGTACCTGCCGCTGGACAAGATGATCGAAGGTGGTCGTAGTGGCGCCAGCGCGCCGTCGACCGGTTCGAACGCCGCTGCCAACGAAGCCAGCGCCCGTGCGGCCGCTGACCTGCTGCAACAGCAAACACGTACCAGGGAGAGTCGTTGATGAGCAATAAATCGCTGACCGCCCTGATTGTGGGCGTCGTCGTGGTCATCGCTGCCTGGAACTGCTTCTACATCGTCGCTCAGACCGAGCGCGCGGTGCTGCTGCAATTCGGTCGCGTGGTCCAGGCGGATGTCCAGCCCGGCCTGCATGTGAAGGTTCCTTACGTCAATCAGGTGCGCAAGTTCGACGGTCGCCTGATGACCCTGGATGCACCGACGCAGCGCTTCCTGACCCTGGAAAAGAAAGCCGTGATGGTTGACGCCTACGCCAAGTGGCGCGTCAAGGATGCCGAGCGGTACTACACCGCGACCTCCGGCCAGAAGCAGCTTGCCGATGATCGTTTGTCGCGTCGTCTCGAGTCGGGTCTGCGCGACCAGTTCGGTAAGCGCACCCTGCACGAAGTGGTATCCGGCGAGCGTGATGCGCTGATGGCGGATATCACCCGCTCGCTGAACACCATGGCGGAAAAGGAACTGGGTATCGAAGTGGTCGATGTGCGCGTCAAGGCCATTGATCTGCCCAAGGAAGTGAACCGCAGCGTGTTCGAGCGTATGAGCACCGAGCGTGAGCGTGAGGCACGTGAGCACCGCGCCAAGGGTAACGAACTGGCTGAGGGGATCCGTGCGGATGCCGACCGTCAGCGTCGTGTCCTGCTGGCGGAAGCCTATCGCGAGTCTGAAGAGGCCCGTGGTGATGGCGATGCGCAAGCGGCGGCGATCTACTCCAAGGCCTATGGCCAGGACCAGGAGTTCTACGCGTTCTATCGTAGCCTGCGTGCCTACCGCGAAAGCTTCGCGAACAAAACCGACGTCATGGTGCTGGACCCAAGCAGCGATTTCTTCCGCTACCTGGAAAAAGCCAAGTAATCAGCTCGTCACTGTGCAGGAACCACTCCGTCGGGCGGCTAAAATGCCGGGCGGGGTGATCCTTTCAGAAAACGGGTGTATGATGCGGCAGCCGGGAAATTCCCGGCTTTTTTGCGTCTGCATGTTTGATTGTTGATGGTCGAGCAGGCGCCACCGGTTTTTCGAGGAAAGTGCCCGACGAGGCCATTGACAGGCCGTTCGTCACGTCGCTCTTGCGCGTGGTTTATGCAAGGGGCGGGTGTTTTCTGCTTCACTCAAGGCTCGGCCGAGGGCTGGCCGCCCGGATCAAAGGGGAATGGCGTAATGGCAACGGTAGACCGCTGGCTGCTGCCAGATGGCATCGAAGAAGTACTGCCACCAGAGGCTGCGCGCATTGAAGTAGCGCGTCGCCAGGTGTTGGATCTGTTCCAGAGCTGGGGTTACGAGTTTGTCGTGACTCCCCATATCGAGTACCTGGAATCCCTGCTGACCGGCGCGGGCCAGGACCTGGATCTGCGCACCTTCAAGGTTATCGACCCGCAATCGGGCCGGCAGATGGGCTTTCGTGCCGACATCACGCCACAGGTTGCGCGCATCGACGCGCACACTCTGCGCCGCGAAGGCCCGAGCCGCCTGTGCTACGCCGGCAGTGTGCTGCATGCGCAGCCGCGTGCCCTGTCGTCTTCGCGCAGCCCGATCCAGCTGGGGGCCGAGCTGTATGGCGACGCCAGCCCGAGCAGCGACGTTGAAGTGATCAGCCTGATGCTGGCCATGTTGCAACTGGCTGATGTGCCGGATGTGCACATGGACCTGGGTCACGTGGGTATCTACCGTGGTCTGGCCCGTGCCGCCGGGTTGTCCGGCGAAGTGGAGCAGCAGTTGTTCGATGCCCTGCAACGCAAGGCCATCGATGAAGTCATTGCCCTCACCGAAGGCGTGCCTGCAGACCTGGCCGGCATGCTGCGTGCGCTGGTCAACCTGTGCGGTGGTCGTGAAGTGCTGGTGGCCGCGCGTGAGCGCCTGGCCAATGCGCCGGCGTCGGTATTGGCCGCGCTGGACGACGTGCTGGCGATTGCCGAGCGCCTGTCGGCGCGTTTCCCGCAGTTGCCGCTGTACTTTGATCTGGGCGAGTTGCGCGGCTACCACTACCACACGGGTGTGGTGTTCGCCGTATTCGTACCGGGTGTTGGCCAGGCCATCGCCCAGGGCGGTCGTTATGACGATATCGGCGCTGACTTTGGTCGCGCGCGTCCGGCTACCGGCTTTTCCACCGATTTGAAAACCCTGGTGACCCTGGGGCGTGCTGAGGTCGAGCTGCCGTCTGGTGGCATCTGGATGCCCGACAGTACGGACGCAGCACTCTGGCAGCAGGTTTGCCAGTTGCGCAGTGAGGGTCAGCGTGTGGTCCAGGCTTTGCCTGGGCAGCCATTGGCCGCCGCCCGTGAAGCGGACTGCGACCGGCAATTGATTCAGCAGAACGGGCTTTGGCAAGTATCGCCACTGGCTTCTTGAGTTTTCCTGCCGGCCATCGCCGGCACCAAGTTTGCGCGAATGAGGACAAGTGTTATGGGTAAGAATGTCGTAGTCCTGGGCACCCAATGGGGTGATGAGGGCAAAGGCAAGATCGTTGATCTGCTGACCGAACATGCTGCCGCCGTAGTGCGCTACCAGGGCGGCCACAACGCTGGCCACACCCTGGTCATCGATGGCGAAAAAACCGTCTTGCACCTGATCCCGTCGGGCGTGCTGCGCGAAGGTGTGCAGTGCCTGATCGGCAACGGCGTGGTGGTAGCTCCCGACGCCCTGCTGCGCGAGATCACCAAGCTGGAAGAAAAAGGCGTGCCGGTGCGCGAGCGGCTGCGCATCAGCCCGTCCTGCCCGCTGATCCTGTCCTTCCACGTTGCCCTGGATCAGGCCCGTGAAAAGGCGCGTGGCGAGCTGAAGATCGGCACCACCGGTCGCGGCATCGGCCCGGCGTACGAAGACAAGGTTGCCCGTCGTGGCCTGCGTGTGGGCGACCTGCTCAACATGCCGCGCTTTGAAGACAAGCTGCGTGAACTGGTGGATTACCACAACTTCATGCTGGTCGGTTACTACAAAGAGCCGGCCATCGAGTTCGACAAGACCCTGGCCGAGTGCAAGGAATACGCCGAGCTGCTCAAGCCGCTGATGCTGGACGTGACCGCCGAGCTGCACGACCTGCGTCGCGCCGGCAAGGACATCATGTTCGAAGGCGCACAGGGCTCGCTGCTGGACATCGACCACGGTACCTACCCGTACGTGACCAGCTCCAACACCACTGCCGGCGGCGTTGCCACCGGTTCCGGCGTTGGCCCGATGTTCCTCGACTACATCCTGGGCATCACCAAGGCCTACACCACCCGCGTGGGCTCGGGTCCTTTCCCGACTGAGCTGTTCGACGCCGTGGGCGCGCATCTGGCCAAGCAGGGTCACGAATTCGGCGCCACCACCGGCCGTGCCCGTCGTTGTGGCTGGTTCGACGCCGTTATCCTGCGTCGCGCCATCGATGTGAACAGCATCTCCGGCATCTGCCTGACCAAGCTGGACGTACTCGACGGTCTGGAAGCCATCAACATCTGCATCGGCTACAAGGATGCGCAAGGCAATGACGTGGCACCGACCGACGCTGACAGCTACGTAGGCCTGCAGCCGGTGTACGAAGAAGTGCCGGGCTGGACCGAATCGACCGTGGGCGCCAAGACCCTGGAAGAACTGCCGGCTAACGCCCGTGCCTACATCAAGCGTGTTGAAGCGCTGATCGGTGCGCCGATCGACATTATTTCGACGGGGCCCGACCGCAACGAAACCATCGTTCTGCGCCACCCGTTCGCTTGATAAGCGATTGATGTGAAAAGCAAAGGGCTCCTTCGGGAGCCCTTTTTCATGGGCGTCTGCCAGACGGCACGACACTTGCTGTTATTCTCTCTTTCGCGGTGCTATCAAATTAATGGCACCCGTGGTCGAGGGATTACCGATGTCTGCCGTTCTCTCAGTGTTACAAAGTCGTCTGTTGCGTCCGGTGTTCGTTACTCTGGGTATCGCCCTTTTGGTGCAAGTGCTGGTCGCCGTCGCGCTGACGCGGAGCACGGTCACGGCGTTGGAAGCAGATTTGGCCGCGCGTCTGGGCATCGACAGCCAGAAGCTCTCAGGCGAACTGGCCCAGGCCGGCAAGGAAGTCACGTCGAGTCTGGAGAGCTTGTCCACCAGCACGCGTCAGCGTCTGACTGCAGGGCTTTCAACACGCCTGCAGGAAGAGCAGAAGCAACTGCGTGCGACCCTGGAAAAAGACCTGCAAGACTCCGCCAACGACATGGCGCAATTGCTGGCCTCGGTGGCGCCGCGCGCCATGTGGGACAGCGATGTGCCGACGTTGTCCGAATTCGCCCGGCGCGCCCAGCGCAATCCCAACGTGTTGTTCGTGGTCTACGACGACGCCACCGGTGAGCATCTGACCCGCTACCTCAATCGTGAAAACCCGATCAACCAGGCGCTGCTGGCCAAGGGCGCCGGTGAGCGCGCCCTCGACAAAGTGCTGGATGCGGCCAGGTCCGATCCTGCCGTGTACTACGTCGAAGCGTCCATCAGCCCCAATGGGGTCGAGATCGGCAAGGTGCGCATGGGCGTTTCGACCGCCTCGGTGGAGGCGAATCTGCAAGCCCTCGACAAACGCTTCGCCGCGTTGATCGCCAGCGGCGATCAACTGGTGGGCGACAGCCTCAAGGGCGCAGCCGCTGACAGCGCGTCGGCCATGGGCGCGCGTCTGCAATCGGCTCAGGCCACCGCCAACCAGATGACCGCCAACACCACCGATGCTGTGCAGGATGCGGCGGGCACGCTGCGCTGGCGCATCGGTATGGGGCTCGCCATCGTGGGTTTGGCGGTGTTGCTGCTGATCGCCATCGTGCTGGGGCGGCGCGTGGTCAATCGCCTGAAACTGTTGATTGCCGCCATGGATGACTTGGCGGCGGGCGACGGCGACCTGACCCGGCGCGTGCAAATCAACAGCAAGGACGAAATCGGCGCCATGGCTTCGGCGGTCAATCGCTTTGTGGATAAGTTGCAGCCTATCGTGCGCGAAGCGGGCGATGTGGCCCAGCGCACCGGGGTGGAAATCGGCGCCATGACCCTGCGCAATGCCGGCGCCGATGCCGCGGCCGGCTTGCAGCGCGATGAGGTGGCCGAGAGCCTGCGCGAGCTTTCGCAGATGGCTGATGAAGCCCAGGCCGAAAGCCAGGCGATGCAGGCGGCGTTGCAGCAGGTGGTGGATATTCGTCAGGCCACCGATGAAAACGCGCGCACTTCGGCCGAAGTCGGCAGTTTGATCGAGGCGCTGGCGGGGCAGGTGCAGGCCGGTTCCCAGGTCATCGAGCGGCTGGCGCAGCAAAGCGAGCAGATCGAAGTGGTGCTGACCGTGATTCATGGCATCGCCGAACAGACCAACCTGCTGGCGCTCAACGCGGCCATCGAGGCGGCGCGTGCCGGTGAGACCGGACGCGGCTTTGCGGTAGTGGCGGACGAGGTGCGTGCGCTGGCCAGCAAGACCCAAAGCTCAACCGGTGACATCCAGGCGCATATCGTCGCGTTGCAGCAGGGCGCGCGCGAGGCGGTGGAAACCATCGGCAAGGCCGGGCGCCAGGCCAGCGAAGGTTTGCTGGTGTTGCGTGACAGTGTGCGCTTGCAGCAGACGGTGCAGGCCTCGGTGGAGCAGGTGCACGCGGCCATCGGCCTGGCGACGCGCGCGGCCGAGCATCAGGCCCAGGGGGCGCATGCGGTGCGTGGGCGGGTGGAGGTGATCCATGCCCAGGCCGAGCGCGCGGCGCAGGCGGTGGTGGAGACCACGGCCAGTGGCAAGGTGCTGGATGGGTTGGCGGCGCAGCTTAAGGCCAGCCTGGGACAGTTTCGGGCCTAGTGCTGGCCCTATCGGGAGCAAGCCCCTCCCACATTTTGATGTGTGAAGACCTTCAAATGTGAGAGGGGGCTTGCTCCCGATAGCGATTTCAGCGGCTCAGATACATCCGAGTCGTCAGCCAATACACCGGCAACCCCGACACCAGAATCAACAACGCCGCATAAGGCGCCGCCGCCGCAAATTCTATATTCGAGGTATGCGCCCACACCGCAGTCGCCAGGGTATTCAGTCCGGTCGGACTGAGCAGCAACGTCGCCGTCAATTCCTTCATCGCATCCAGAAACACCAGCGCAAATGCTGCGCCCAGCGCCGGGAAAATAATCGGCAGGGTCACCCGGCAGAACGCACTGAACGACGACGCGCCCAGCGTGCGCGCCGCCTCTTCCAGCTGCGGTGCAGCCTTGTTCAGGGCCGTACGAATCGGCGCCTGGGCCAGCGGTAAAAACAGCAGCGCATAAGCGATCAGCAACAGCGCCGAGGTTTGATACAGCACTGGCACATAATGCAGTGCGAAATACACCAGCGTCAGGGCGATGACCAACCCAGGCAGAGCGTGCAGCAGATAGGGCAGACGCTCGGCCCAGATCGCCAGGCGGCCCTTGTAGCGCACCACCAGCAGCCCCACCGGCACCGCCAGCACCAGGCACAGCGCCGCGCCGCCCAGCGAGAGTGCTAGGGACGACAGCAGCGCCTCGCCAATCTCGGCCAGCGGGAACGCCGCCGACGAACCCACCGCCAGCCAATACCCGAGCATGCCCAGCGGAATGCCGCTGCCGATCACCGCCAGCGCCAGGCAATACAGCTGGCCCAACGGCGCCCACTGACCCAGCTTCACCTGCCCGGCATGCCGCGCCGCGCCCTGGCCGATGCGTACGTGTCGGCCCTTGCCGCGCACACGCAGCTCCAGCCACAGCAGGGTCAGGCACATCACCAGCAACACTGCCGACAGCATCGCGGCATTGGCATTGCTGAACTCCAGTTCGAATTGCTGGTAGATCGCCGTGGTGAAGGTCTGCAGGCCGATGATCGACAGGGCGCCGAACTCCACCAGCATATGCAGCGCGATCAGCAATGCGCCGGCCAGCAGGGACGGCCACAGCAAGGGCAGGGTGACGCGCACGAACACGCCCCAGCGATTGTGTCCCAGCGTGCGCGCCGACTCTTCGAGAGACGGATCCAGGTTGCGCAGGGTTGCCGCCACTGGCAGAAACACCAGCGGGTATTTTGACAGCGTCATCACCAGGATCGCCCCGCCGAGCCCTTCGAAATTGGCGCTCAGCGACACCCAGGTAAAGCTGCTGACAAACGCCGGCACTGCAAACGGCAGGCACAGGATCACGCCCCAGATGCGCCGTCCCGGCAGGTTGCTGCGTTCGAGCAGCCAGGCCAGGGACAGGCCGATCACGCCGCACGCCAGGGTAACGCCGACCATCAGCGCCAAAGTATTGCGCAGCAGGCCGAACACGTAAGGCCGCCACAGCAGGTGCAGGGCCTGCGCCCAGCCCGCCTGCCAGGCTTTGAGCCCAACGTAGACCAGCGGCAGCAGGCTCAGGCCAACCAGCAACAACACGGGCAACAGCAGCCAGATCGACGGACGTTTGCGCCGGGGCATGAACCCCGGCGCCGATAGCGATGGGCTCATCAGTTCAAGCCAACCTCGCGTTCCAGCTCCAGGGCTTCCTCGGCATTGCCAAGGTCGGCAGGCGTGACTTTCGGCGGTTGCAGCTCAGAGAATGGCTTGAGGCCACGGCTCGATTGCATCCCCTTGCGCAGCGGGTATTCGGCTGAGGTGTTGGTGATCACACGCTGGCCGTCTTCGCTGGCCATGAATGCCAGCAACTGCTGGGCTTCTTTCGGGTGTTTGCTGGATTTGAGTGCGGCTGCCGAAGACACGGTGATCAGGCCGCCGGCATCGCCGTCGGTGAAGTAATGCAGTTGCGAATCCAGGTTGGTTTTTTCTTTCTTCAAGGCAAACCAGTAGTAGTTGTTCACCAGCACGGTGGCGACTTCGCCATTTTCCACCGCTTTGAGCGCAACCATATTGTTGCTGTACACCTTGCCAAAGGCGCGCAGGCCGGTCAGCCATTCTTCAGCCGCCTCGCGCCCGTGCAGCTTGAGGATTGCCACGGCCTGTTCCTGGAATGCGCCGCTGGTAGGCACGAAGCCGACTTTGCCTTGCCACTCGGGGCCGGCGAAATCCAGCACCGATTTGGGCAGGTCTTTTTCCGCAATCAGTTTCGGGTTGAAGGCCACCACGCGGGTGCGGGCGGTCACGCCCATCCAGTTGCCGTTGCTGCCCACGTAGTCCTTGGGCAGTACGTCGAGGGTGCTGGCGTCGATGTTGGCCAGCAGGCCTTGCTCGCCCAGTTTATTGAGCGGGGGGGATTCTTCGGTATAGATCACGTCGGCCGGGGAGCGCTCACCTTCTTCGACGACCTGGCTGGCCAGCTGGTTGCTGCTGCCTTTGCGCACGTTGACGTGAATGCCGGTTTTGGCTTCGAAGGCCTTGGCGAGTTCATCGCCGACTTCTTTGTGTTGGCCGTTGTAGAGGGTTAGTGAGACCTTGTCGGCGCTGTGAGCCGAAGGGGAGAGCAGGGTCAGACTGAGTAGAGTGAGCGTCAGGCCACGCAGAAGGGATGTCTTGAGATGGGTAGAGCGGATAGTCATCCGACGTTTTCCTCGCTTGAATGCAACAAATCTTTGCAAGGATAAACGATAAAACTTCTCAAGTACGGGCGAGGGCTGAATCGCCGGGAAGTTTTCAAACCCCGGAAACGAAAAAACCCGCTTTCGCGGGTTTGATCTGAATTTGGTGCCCAGGAGAAGACTCGAACTTCCACGACCTTGCGATCACCAGCACCTGAAGCTGGCGTGTCTACCAATTTCACCACCTGGGCATTATCAAGCAACGTTGCCGCTGTTGATGGGGCGAACTATACGGCGGGCTTTTTAATCTGTAAACCCCTGGCTGGAAAAATATAAATCAATTTTTTCGTTAAAAATCAAAGGCCTGAAACGAAAAAACCCGCTTTCGCGGGTTTGATCTGAATTTTGGTGCCCAGGAGAAGACTCGAACTTCCACGACCTTGCGATCACCAGCACCTGAAGCTGGCGTGTCTACCAATTTCACCACCTGGGCAGCATCAACCACGTTGCCGTCGTCGATGGCGCGCACTATACGGAGCCGAATTTACGCTGTAAACCCCCGCTATCAAAAAACTCTGGAAAACTTCGCCAATGGTCGTGCAAGGTGTGCAACCGATGGCACAAAAGGCCTTTTAAGGGCTTGTTGACGCCTGAAATTTCCCGTTTCAATACGCGTATGCCAAACTAACCCCTATATAGACAAGGTGAAAACTCTCTAATGGCCGATTGGCAGTCCCTCGATCCCGAGGCCGCTCGTGAAGCGGAAAAATATGAAAACCCTATTCCTAGCCGCGAACTGATCCTGGCGCACCTCGCCGATCGGGGTTCGCCTGCTAGCCGCGAGCAACTGGTTGAAGAGTTCGGTCTGACCACCGAAGACCAGCTCGAAGCCCTGCGCCGCCGTCTGCGTGCCATGGAGCGCGACGCTCAGTTGATCTACACCCGCCGTGGCACCTACGCGCCCGTGGACAAACTCGACCTGATCCTGGGCCGCATTGCCGGTCACCGTGACGGCTTCGGCTTCCTGATCCCGGATGACGGCAGCGATGACCTGTTCATGAGCCCGGCGCAAATGCGCCTGGTGTTCGATGGCGACCGTGCCCTGGCACGTGTTTCCGGGCTGGACCGTCGCGGTCGCCGCGAAGGTGTGATTGTCGAAGTGGTGTCCCGCGCCCACGAGTCCATCGTCGGCCGTTACTTCGAAGAAGGCGGCATCGGCTTTGTTGTCCCGGATAACCCCAAGGTCCAGCAGGAAGTGCTGATCACCCCGGGCCGCAATGGCGCCGCCAAGGTCGGCCAGTTTGTCGAGGTGAAAATCACCCACTGGCCAACGGCGCGCTTCCAGCCTCAGGGCGATATCGTTGAAGTGGTCGGCAACTACATGGCGCCGGGCATGGAGATCGACGTTGCGCTGCGCACCTACGATATTCCTCACGTATGGCCCGAAGCGGTCATCAAGGAAGCGCGCAAGCTCAAGCCGGAAGTGGAAGACAAGGACAAAGAGAAGCGCATCGACCTGCGCCATCTGCCGTTCGTCACCATCGATGGCGAAGACGCCCGCGACTTCGACGATGCGGTCTACTGCGAAGCCAAGCCTGGCAAATTGCGCTTGTTCTCCGGCGGCTGGAAGCTGTATGTCGCGATTGCCGACGTGTCCAGCTACGTGAAAATCGGTTCTGCGCTGGATAACGAAGCCCAGGTGCGCGGCAACTCCGTGTATTTCCCTGAACGCGTGATCCCGATGCTGCCTGAGCAGCTGTCCAACGGCCTGTGCTCGCTGAATCCGAAAGTCGACCGTTTGGCCATGGTGTGCGAGATGACCATCTCGAAAACCGGTGAAATGACCGACTACCAGTTCTATGAGGCGGTGATTCACTCCCAGGCGCGCCTGACCTACAACAAGGTCAGCACTATCCTGGAAACACCGAAAACCAGCGAAGCCAAGGCTCTGCGTACCGAATACGCTGGCGTGGTACCGCACCTCAAGCAGCTCTACTCGCTCTACAAGGTATTGCTGGGTGCTCGTCATGTGCGTGGCGCGATCGATTTTGAAACCCAGGAAACCCGAATTGTCTTCGGTTCCGAGCGCAAGATCGCCGCAATCACCCCGACCACCCGCAACGATGCGCACAAGCTCATCGAGGAATGCATGCTGGCGGCCAACGTGGCCACCGCTGAATTCCTGAAAAAACACGAGATCCCTGCGCTGTACCGAGTGCATGATGGCCCGCCGCCGGAACGTCTGGAAAAACTGCGCGCGTTCCTCGGTGAGCTTGGTCTGTCTCTGCACAAAGGCAAGGACGGCCCGACGCCGAAGGACTACCAGGCACTGTTGGCCAGCATCAAGGACCGTCCGGATTACCACGTGATCCAGACCGTGATGTTGCGTTCCCTGAGCCAGGCGGTGTACAGCGCCGATAACCAGGGCCACTTCGGCCTCAATTACGAAGCGTACACCCACTTCACGTCGCCGATCCGCCGTTACCCGGACCTGCTCACGCACCGGGCGATTCGCAGCGTGATCCATTCCAGACAGGACACCCCGCACGTCAAGCGCGCCGGTGCCATGAGCATTCCGAAAGCGCGGATTTATCCGTACGACGAAGCCGCCCTGGAACAGCTCGGCGAGCAGTGCTCCATGAGCGAGCGCCGCGCCGATGAGGCCACACGCGATGTGGTGAACTGGCTCAAGTGCGAGTTTATGAAGGACCGCGTGGGCGAGTCGTTCCCGGGTGTGATCACCGCCGTGACCGGCTTTGGCCTGTTTGTCGAGCTGACCGACATCTACGTCGAGGGCCTGGTGCACGTCACCGCCTTGCCGGGCGACTATTACCACTTCGATCCTGTGCATCACCGCCTGGCGGGCGAGCGCACCGGTCGCAGCTTCCGTTTGGGCGACACGGTGGAAGTGCAGGTCATGCGCGTCGACCTCGATGAGCGCAAGATCGACTTCGGCATGCCTGACAAGCCGACCGAGCCGACCGGCCGTAAAAAACGCGGCAGCGACACCACAGCGCCGACCTCGAAAGGCAAAGCGGCTGCCACAACCGCGGCGACAGAGTCTGCGCCTGCCAAGTCGGGCCGTCGTTCCTCTGCCAAGGATAAGGCCCCGGAAGCCTATCGCCCGAGCGATGCCGCGGCGAAAAACGCCGAGCTGCGCAAGAGCCGCGAGTTGAAGCAGCAGTTGCTCAACGAAGCCAAAAGCGGTGGTAAAGCGGCGTCTGGGGGAAAGTCCCAAGCGGCGGAAAAAACCTCGAGCAAGACCAGTAAACACCGTAAAGGCCCGTCCAAGACGGGTTCGACCCCTGCCAAAAGCAGCGGGTCGCGCAAACCTAAGGCCAAGTCATGAGTCTGGAAAAAATCTACGGCGTCCACGCCGTAGAAGCGCTGCTGCGTCACCATCCCAAGCGCGTCAAGCAGGTATGGCTGGCCGAAGGGCGCAGCGAGCCACGCGTGCAGGCGCTGGTCGAGCTGGCGACCCAGAATAAAGTCGCCATCGGCCAGGCCGAGCGCCGTGAAATGGATGTGTGGGTCGAAGGTGTGCATCAGGGCGTGGTTGCTGACGTCAGCCCGAGCCAGGTGTGGGGCGAGGCCATGCTCGACGAGCTGCTCGACCGTACCGAAGGTGCGCCGCTCCTGCTGGTGCTGGACGGCGTGACCGACCCGCACAACCTCGGCGCCTGTCTGCGCTCGGCAGATGCCGCCGGCGCCCTGGCGGTGATTGTGCCCAAGGACAAGTCGGCCACCCTGACGCCTGTGGTGCGCAAGGTTGCCTGCGGCGCGGCGGAAGTGATTCCGCTGGTGGCCGTGACCAACCTGGCGCGCACCCTGGAAAAACTCCAGCAGCGCGGCCTGTGGGTCGTGGGCACGGCGGGGGAGGCCGAGGTCAGTATCTATGACCAGGACCTCACCGGCCCGACCATCCTGATCATGGGCGCTGAAGGCAAAGGCATGCGTCGCTTGACGCGTGAGCATTGCGATTACCTGGTGCACCTGCCGATGGCCGGTAGTGTCAGCAGTCTCAATGTGTCGGTCGCGACCGGTGTATGCCTGTTCGAAGCGCGGCGTCAGCGTGGCGCCAAGGCCAAGACCAAAAAGTAATTTTTGGCCTGGCATAGATGCAAATGTGGGAGGGGGCTTGCTCCCGATAGCAGTAAGTCAGTAACAGATAATGTTGCTGATCCACCGCAATCGGGAGCAAGCCACCTCCCACAGTTGTTTTGCGGCGATTGGGAGATTGTTCAAATAATCACCAATCACCTTGCGCCTGTTCCTCCCCTTCTCTACAATTGCGCCCCTTGCCCACCCGGCAGGCACGCATGTGCCTCCCCTGCGGCAAGATCCATAAGTGTCATTCACTCCTTGTCTGACCGTTTTTGAGCGGCAGGCTACAACCCGTAAGGAGCATTCATGCGTCATTACGAAATCATCTTTTTGGTCCACCCGGATCAAAGCGAGCAAGTCGGCGGCATGGTTGAGCGTTACACCAAGCTGATCGAAGAAGACGGCGGCAAAATCCACCGTCTGGAAGATTGGGGCCGTCGTCAACTGGCCTATGCAATCAACAATGTTCACAAGGCTCACTACGTGATGCTGAACGTTGAATGCACCGGCAAGGCCCTGGCCGAGCTGGAAGACAACTTCCGCTACAACGATGCAGTGATCCGTAACCTGGTCATCCGTCGCGAAGAAGCCGTTACCGGCCAATCCGAGATGCTCAAGGCTGAAGAAAACCGCAGTGAGCGCCGTGAGCGTCGCGACCGTCCTGAGCACGAAGGCGCTGATAGCGCTGACAGTGATGACAGCGACAACAGCGATAACGCTGACGAGTAATCCACGGACCTTTTAAGGAGCCTATCAAATGGCACGTTTCTTCCGTCGTCGTAAATTCTGCCGCTTCACCGCTGAAGACGTGAAAGAGATCGATTACAAAGATCTCAACACTCTGAAAGCCTACGTATCCGAGACCGGCAAAATCGTTCCAAGCCGTATCACCGGTACCAAAGCACGTTATCAGCGTCAGCTGGCCACCGCTATCAAGCGCGCCCGCTTCCTGGCCCTGCTGGCCTACACCGACAGCCACGGCCGCTGAGACCGGGCAGTCGACAAGTAGTAAGGGATTAAATGCATGCGCGCCTTAGCTGAGTTCATCATGCGCGGTCGTATGCAGGCCACTCTGGTAGTGGCCGGCTGTGCGGCATTGCCGCTGTTGTATTGGTTGGGTGCTGCCGCCGGATGCCTTGTGCTCCTGCGGCGCGGTTTACAGGATGCCATTGGCGTCCTGGCCCTGGGATTGTTGGCCGGCCTTGTCTGGTGGCTGCAATTGGGCGAACCCAAGGTGCTTATGGTGCTGTTGGGTTCGTCGAGCCTTGCGTTGGTTTTGCGCGCAAGTGAGTCCTGGGTCCGCACGCTGCTGGTCAGCGTGGCAGTGGGGTTGGTGTATTCAGTGTTGCTCGGCGCGGCTTTCCACCCGCAAATCGAGGCGCTGGCGCAAGAGATCGTCAAGGTCCTGCCGTCGGCTCTCGGGGAGCTCTACCAGCAATTGTCGGTAGACGAGCGAGCGCGTCTCGCAGCATTGATAGCACCGGCCCTGATCGGCCTGATGGCGGTGGTGTTGCAGGTCGTCAGCCTGCTGAGCCTGATGCTTGGGCGTTATTGGCAGGCGTTGTTGTACAACCCGGGTGGTTTTGGTCGCGAGTTTCGCAGCATCAGAATCCCTGCGGGCCCGGCGATGTTGCTGCTGGCATGCATGGTGGTCGGACCGAACTTCGGTCCACAGGCCGCCCTGTTGTTGCTGTTTTGCAGCGTACCGCTGGTGTTTTCCGGGCTGGCTCTGATTCATGGGCTGGTGGCGCAGAAGCGCCTGGCCAGGTTCTGGCTGGTGGGGTTGTACGTGACGCTGGTGCTGTTCATGCAGCTGATTTATCCGTTACTCGTGGTTTTGGCCATTGTCGACGGCCTGATTGATTTTCGCGGTCGTCTGGCGCCGAAAGACGCCGACAACGCGAACGGTGAAGGTTAAAAGTTAGAGGATTTTCACATGCAACTGATCCTTCTGGAAAAAGTCGCCAACCTGGGCAACCTGGGCGACAAAGTAAATGTTAAGGCCGGTTACGGTCGTAACTACCTGCTGCCATACGGCAAAGCCACCGCTGCAACCGCTGCCAACCTGGCTGCGTTTGAAGAGCGTCGTGCTGAGCTGGAAAAAGCCGCAGCAGACAAAAAAGCCTCGGCCGAAACTCGCGCTGCCCAACTGGCTGAGCTGGAAGTGACTATTACTGCCACTGCCGGTGACGAAGGCAAGCTGTTCGGTTCGATCGGCACCCACGACATCGCTGATGCACTGACCGCCTCCGGCGTTGAAGTGCAGAAGAGCGAAGTTCGTCTGCCGAACGGCACCATCCGCAACGTAGGCGAATTCGACGTAGCCGTGCACCTGCACGCCGAAGTTGAAGCCACCGTACGCGTTGTCGTGGTAGCAGCTTAAGCAGCACCTAACTGGGTGGCACCTCGCGTGCCAGCCGGTTAACATCGGGCACGATCCTGTTTACAGGTCGTGCCTTTTGTTTTTCTACACTCCCCAAATTCCAAGTGGCCATGAACGATATTTCAGCTCCCGAGCAATACGATCTGCAAACCGCTGCCCTGAAGGTGCCGCCGCATTCCATCGAGGCCGAACAGGCCGTGCTCGGTGGCCTGATGCTGGACAACAACGCCTGGGAACGCGTGCTGGATCAAGTCTCGGACGGCGATTTCTATCGGCATGACCACCGCCTGATCTTCCGTGCCATCGCCAAGCTGGCCGACCTGAACTCACCGATCGACGTGGTGACCCTGGCCGAGCAACTCGACAAGGAGGGCCAGACCTCCCAGGTTGGCGGCCTGGGCTACCTCGGTGAGCTGGCGAAAAACACGCCGTCCGTCGCCAACATCAAGGCCTATGCGCAGATCGTTCGCGCCCGGGCCACCTTGCGCCAGTTGATCGGCATCGCCACCGAGATCGCCGACAGCGCCTTCAACCCCGAAGGCCGCACCGCCGAAGAAATCCTCGACGAGGCCGAACGGCAGATCTTCCAGATCGCCGAAGCGCGCCCCAAGACCGGCGGCCCGGTGGGCGTCAACGAGTTGTTGACCAAGGCCATCGACCGTATCGACACCCTGTTCAACACCGACAACGCCATCACCGGCCTCTCCACTGGCTACACCGACCTTGACGGCATGACCAGCGGCCTGCAGCCGGCGGACTTGATCATCGTGGCCGGCCGTCCGTCCATGGGTAAGACCACCTTCGCCATGAACCTGGTGGAAAACGCCGTGCTGCGCAGTGACAAGAGCGTGCTGGTGTACTCCCTGGAGATGCCAGGCGAATCGCTGATCATGCGGATGCTCTCGTCCCTCGGTCGTATCGACCAGACCAAGGTGCGTGCCGGCCGCCTGGAGGACGACGACTGGCCGCGCCTGACGTCGGCGGTCAACCTGCTCAATGACCGCAAACTGTTCATCGATGACACCGCCGGCATCAGCCCCTCGGAAATGCGTGCGCGCACCCGACGCCTGGTGCGTGAGCACGGCGACGTGGCGCTGATCATGATCGACTACCTGCAGCTCATGCAGATCCCGGGCTCCGGCGGCGACAACCGTACCAACGAGATCTCCGAGATTTCCCGCTCCCTGAAAGCCCTGGCCAAGGAATTCAATTGCCCGGTGGTGGCGCTGTCCCAGCTCAACCGCTCCCTGGAACAACGTCCGAACAAACGCCCGATCAACTCCGACCTGCGTGAATCCGGAGCGATCGAGCAGGATGCCGACGTGATCATGTTCGTCTACCGCGATGAGGTGTATCACCCGGAAACCGAACACAAGGGCATCGCCGAAATCATCATCGGCAAGCAGCGTAACGGCCCTATCGGTACGACGCGGCTGGCCTTTATCGGTAAATACACGCGCTTCGAAAACCTTGCGCCTGGCAGTTACAACTTCGACGACGAGTAATCACCCCGGCGGCAATGGGAACAGTTGCCTGACGGTGGCTTCACTGTATTGATAGTTCCAGCGTAGTTCGGCGCCTGCGGGGACATCCTCGCTGGCAAACATGCCGGTCAGAATCATTTGTTCCTGTGGCGCATCGCCGACCTGGGTATTCACCCGAAAGTGCGCGGCTTCGACGTTGTAGCCCGTACTGGCCTGCCGCACCGGATGGCCTGCCTCGTATTCGAAAATCGTGTTTATCCTCGACAACGCGTTGTCGCCCGACAGGATCGGTTGAGTGTTGACGGCGTAAGGGGAGGCGGGCCGGACTTCTTTAATGGCCATCAGATACGGGTCATGCCGAGCGTGTGCAACGTACAAAGGCAGCACTTCCCCGCCATACACGCCCAAGGCTTCGCCTTTCCTGAGCGGTTTGCGGGTAATGACGGTGGCCTGCCCGATCAGCGCAGATTCCTGCGCAAACTTCTGATGCGCCGCTGTGAAAGGCGTTACTTCGAGCTTGTCCTCGTAAAGGCGCGCGACGTTTTCATAACCTTCCCACTGGATGTAAGGCCGGATCGACGCGCTTGCGTATACCACGTCGGACGTTAACGACTTCCCCTGGATTTGCAGATGCCGGATCCGCATGGGCTGACCTGTCTGGTCACGTAACGGATATCGACCGTTGTTGGCTCGGTCGTAGATGCACCGGTAGTTCCAGCTGTGCTGATAGCCCCGTTCGCTGCGCATGCTGGTCAGTTCCTGTGCGGTGTAAGCCGGCTGCACGCTGTCCCCTTCGGCTGATCCGTAATCGCTGGAAGACTGCGTCGACTCAAACTCGTCGCTGGACTCCATGCCTTGAAGTGACGGTGCAGGTGATGTTCCGCCGCCGAGCAGTGACCCAGTGGCTTGATCAGTTTCCCAGCCTCCCCCGGTTTTTTGACGAACGTAGGGCTGATAGGCGCGGAAACGATTGCGGGCATCGATCAGTCGCCATCCCTGCGGGTCAGCTTTGACTTCGTAATACCTTTGCTGGTCCTGAAGGTAGTAGCGATAACTGCCGTCTGAAGCGGGACGGCTTTGATGAAGGCCGTCCGCGCGCAACGTCAGCCCGGTCGGGGGGCTTGTTTGTGCAAATGATGGATCAAGTGGCAACCCTGGCTCTGTTGGCGCGTGCCTCAAGAGCATTTGGCCCCGATAGGCCGCGGCAGGCTCGGCGATCAGCGACGCGCCGGTCTTGTGCAGCGCGGCTTCGAAGGAAGTGGCGTTTGCCCGGGTCAAGAGCGCAGTGCGTTCGGAGTCGGTGAGCGTGCCCTCGATAGCGCCAAGCAGGTCGGTCGGTGCAGCAGGTTGTTCTGCGTACAGCTCACCTTCACGAACCAGTACGTGGCTGGTGATGCTATCTGGATCGCCGATGCTGCCCAGCAACGGGCCGTCGGGACTGGCGTCGTGTACGCTGATTTTTCGTGCCTTCGGCCAGCCGGGCGTTTGCTCCAGGGCATAGAGAACCAATGGCACGCTCTCGGGGCTGCGCCTGGCCTCGAGAAAAATACCGGCCTGCAAACGGGCAGCCTGCGCAGCGTCACTGGTGGCCTTTACCTCCATTTGCAGGGGCGGCGGCAAGCGTTTTTCCATCGTCGTGACCGCTGTTTCACCGGACTCGTCGAGCAAGGAAAGCAGTCGCTGCTTTTTACGCGGAACGTCATCCGCCAGCCGTACTGCCAGATTTTCGATTTTGGTTAAATAATCGACATAGAACCTGGGTAGCAGCTTGTTGAATTCGAGCTGTGGCATCTGCTCTTCCAGCGCATGCAGCAGCTCGCCCTTTCTGAAGCGCGCTTCGCTGATTTTTATTTCGACTGTTCCGGTGCCGTGGCTCATCACGACCTGTTGTT
Source organism: Pseudomonas sp. Leaf59 (assembly GCF_920984685.1). Classification (NCBI taxonomy): domain Bacteria; kingdom Pseudomonadati; phylum Pseudomonadota; class Gammaproteobacteria; order Pseudomonadales; family Pseudomonadaceae; genus Pseudomonas; species Pseudomonas sp. Leaf59. The sequence goes on from NZ_CAKLBR010000006.1 coordinate 163,093, forward strand.
GTTCGCCGACAATTTTCAGCACATGGTTGGCTGGCCATTCAGGCAGCGATGTAAGCAGGTGGAATTGAATTTGTGGTGAACAGGGCGTCACCGCTGTGCCTTCGGCGCGCTCCAGGTTGAAGTCGGTCAGCTCCTGGTCCAGGTTGAAGTCCCTGACCGTATCGAGCAGCAGGGGCGGCGGGCGCTGCATATCCTGGTGGACTTCACGCAGCTGGGTCTTGTCCAGGCCGCTGAGCAGGAGGATGGGCTCAACCTTGGGCAGGGTGATAGTTGCGGCGTCAGGCCCCAGGCGCTTGATCAGTTTAAGCTCGTCCCAGTCGTGTGGCGTTTCATGGGCGTGGCGCCAACCGCCGGCTCCATTGCTCAGGAGAGCGGGTTGGTAGGCATCCGGATCGGTGGGGTGTGAAAGCTCCCATTGCTGACCATCGGCGGCGCGTTGTATGGCATGGGCGTGATCGTCCAGTTTCAGGTAGTGCTGCTGCCCATCCTTGTAAATTCCCTGTTTATCGGCCACCACATGGCTGGGCAATGCTTCGTGATGGCGGTAGGGTTTGAGGTCGGTGTTCCACAAACGCCAGCCTTTGTTGCGCACCTTGACCTTGACCAGCCGGGTGCTGAAGCCGACGGTGCGCACCGCGCCCGCCGTGGCCACCGCCAGAGCGGCGCTGTCCACCAGGTCGAGCAAGTCATTCAAGGCTTCATCGCTGTCGCCGCGGCTCCAGGCCGCGAACCCTTCATACACGGTGCCGATCACCTGTGCAGCGGTGACGACCAACAACACTTCGCCCACCACGGGAATGAAAGACGCTGCAAAAAACAGCGCGGACTTGCCCAGGTCGAGCCAGCCCTGCAGACGTTTTTGCCGGCTGATCAGGTCGACGTCGGCGGTGGGCACAGCCACGATGCGTGCATCGCTTTTGATCTGGTCGATTCGCTGCCGGGCAATGGCTTTGAAAAGGTCGCCTTCAACTGCCGTGAGGCTAATGGCCGCCTTGAGTGTGGCTGGCAGCTTTTTCTGCAGGGCTGGCGCCTCGGGATGGCGAAGGCGGGCCGCAGTCACTTCCAGCAGATTGCCTTGATGCTGCAACGGCACCAAGTGTTTGAAGAAGGCCTGGTAATCCGGTTTAAGCAGGCGCGTCGCCAGCTCTGCCACAAGCTCAGCCAGGGAGGCGTGTTGACGCAGCGCTGCGTGCGGGTCCTCGGGGGTGTAGAGCAGGAACGGGATACCGATGCTCTCGGCCTTGATCACCAAAACACTGGGCAGTACCACCTCATTGAGGGTCAGGTGGTTGCAGGTTATCTCCAGGTGTTTTCCCGCTTCCTGGAGGACCTGCAATTGCAAATGCTGGCGAGCCATTATCTTCTGGCGCATGTTGCTGCTGTGCAGTGCAACACCGAAGGCATGCCGCGCCTGGGCCCTGAATAGCCCCCGGACCTTGTCGGCAGACGCAGGCTCAAGGACATCGCTGATGTGTTTTAGATACTGGCCGCCGATATCCAGCTTGCGACAAAAGCGTGCGAACGCGGTCGCGCAAACCGCACTCGGCACCTCTCCCGAGTCAGTCGGATTGAAAATCGCCGTGCCGATTTCCATGCCTCCCGCCTCTGCCTCCGAGGCTTCGAAGTTCTGCAGTGCAGCCTCCAGGAGTGTCTGCCGGGTGGTTTTTGCGTGGTTCTTGATCAGACCCAGCAGGTGATTATTCTTCCACTCGCGGGACAGGACGGCGTCTTCGTTCGTAACGAGGCCAAAGAACCAGGATCGGATTTTCTCGCGCAACAACTTGCGTGCAAACGCTTCCGGGCTTTGTATTGCATCGAGCAGGGCGTCAAGGTCGTGCCTGGCCTGGTTGCTGCTGATCAGGCTGCTGCGAAAACTCCGGCGCAACTGCTCCGGCGCTTCGCTCAGCCAGGAGGGCAACTGATTCTTGATGAAGTCCAGGTGGGGCGTCAGGGGCGAGGCGGGTGTGTGCATTGCCGAAACGTGTTGGGGCATGGATCGAGCCCTCATGGGCTGTGGTTGGTCGCTTTCAGGCTATCCATGATTTTTTTGACGGGGCCCTAGCCCGTTAGCCCCAGTTGGGTGTTCATGGAAAAGCCGACCACTGTCGTCGGAATTGGTCAAAATTTGTGCTATATTCCGCGCCCGCGATTTTTCATCTCAACACCGGTTATCGTCATGCAAACAGCCAAGCCGTTATTTGACTATCCCAAGTACTGGGCCGAATGTTTCGGTCCAGCGCCATTCCTGCCGATGAGCAGGGAGGAGATGGATCAGCTTGGCTGGGATTCGTGCGACATCATCATCGTCACGGGTGATGCGTACGTGGACCACCCGTCCTTCGGCATGGCGATCATTGGCCGGCTGCTGGAGTCCCAGGGCTTTCGCGTGGGGATCATTGCCCAGCCGAACTGGCAGTCCAAAGACGACTTCATGAAGCTCGGCGAGCCGAACCTGTTCTTCGGCGTCGCGGCCGGCAACATGGACTCCATGATCAACCGCTACACCGCCGACAAGAAAATCCGTTCCGACGACGCCTACACCCCCGGCGGGATGGCCGGCAAACGCCCGGACCGTGCGAGTCTGGTGTACAGCCAGCGCTGCAAGGAAGCCTACAAGCACGTACCGATCGTGCTCGGCGGCATCGAAGCCTCCCTGCGCCGCATCGCCCACTACGACTACTGGCAGGACCGCGTGCGCAACTCGATCCTGATCGACGCCGCCGCCGATATCCTGCTGTATGGCAACGCCGAGCGGGCCATCGTCGAAGTGGCTCAGCGCCTGTCGTGGGGCCACAAGATCGAAGACATCACCGATGTGCGCGGCACCGCGTTCATTCGCCGCGATACCCCGGCGGGCTGGTACGAAGTGGACTCCACGCGTATCGATCGCCCGGGCAAGGTCGACAAGATCATCAACCCGTACGTCAACACCCAGGACACCCAGGCCTGCGCTATCGAGCAGGAAAAGGGGCCGGTTGAAGACCCGGAAGAGGCCAAGGTCGTACAGATCCTGGCCAGCCCGCGCATGACCCGCGACAAGACCGTGATCCGCCTGCCCTCGGTGGAAAAAGTCCGTGGCGACGCGGTGCTCTACGCTCACGCCAACCGCGTGCTGCACCTGGAAACCAACCCAGGCAACGCCCGCGCCCTGGTGCAAAAGCACGGTGAAGTGGACGTGTGGTTCAACCCGCCGCCCATCCCGATGACCACCGAAGAAATGGACTACGTGTTCGGCATGCCTTACGCGCGCGTGCCGCACCCGGCGTACGGCAAAGAAAAGATCCCGGCCTACGACATGATCCGCTTCTCGGTGAACATCATGCGCGGCTGCTTCGGTGGCTGTACCTTCTGCTCGATCACCGAGCACGAAGGCCGCATCATCCAGAACCGCTCCGAAGAGTCGATCATTCGCGAGATCGAAGAGATCCGCGACAAAGTGCCGGGCTTTACCGGCGTGATCTCCGACCTCGGCGGCCCCACCGCGAACATGTACCGCATCGCCTGCAAGAGCCCGGAGATCGAATCCGCATGCCGCAAGCCGTCCTGCGTGTTTCCCGGTATCTGCCCGAACCTGAACACCGACCACTCCTCCTTGATCCAGCTGTACCGCAGCGCCCGTGCGTTGCCGGGTGTGAAAAAGATCCTGATCGCTTCCGGCCTGCGCTACGACCTGGCCGTCGAGTCGCCGGAATACGTAAAAGAGCTGGTTACCCATCACGTCGGTGGCTACCTCAAGATCGCCCCGGAACACACCGAGGAAGGTCCGCTCAACCAGATGATGAAACCGGGCATCGGCAGCTATGACAAGTTCAAGCGCATGTTCGAGAAGTACACCAAGGAAGCGGGCAAGGAGCAGTACCTGATCCCGTACTTCATCGCCGCCCACCCCGGCACCACCGATGAAGACATGATGAACCTCGCCCTGTGGCTCAAGGGCAACGGCTTCCGTGCCGACCAGGTGCAGGCGTTCTACCCCTCGCCGATGGCCACCGCCACCGCGATGTACCACTCGGGCAAGAACCCGCTGCGCAAGGTCACCTACAAGAGCGACGCGGTGACCATCGTCAAGAGCGAAGAGCAACGCCGTCTGCACAAGGCCTTCCTGCGCTACCACGACCCGAAGGGCTGGCCGATGCTGCGTGAAGCCTTGACCCGCATGGGCCGCGCCGACTTGATCGGGCCGGGCAAGGAACAATTGATTCCGTTGCACCAGCCGAGCACCGACAGCTACCAGAGCGCCCGGCGCAAGAACTCGACGCCGGCCGGCAGCCACAAGGTTGCCAAGGAAACCACTACCAAAATCCTCACCCAGCACACCGGCCTGCCGCCGCGTGGCAGCGACGGCAGCAACCCCTGGGACAAGCGCGAACAGGCCAAGGCTGCCGCGCAAGCGCGCAACAAACAGGCGGCCAAGGAACGCACGGATGCGGCGAAGGGCAAAGGCGGCAAGCCAACGCGCAAGCCGGTAGTGCCGCGTTGATCGCAGCCTGAAATACAAAACGCCAGCCTTAAGGGCTGGCGTTTTGCTTTCTAGGCGCTGGGTAGTCTGTTTGATAAGGTGGCGGGCATTGGATCGCTATCGGGGGCGAGCCCCTCCCACCGTTTGAATGTATTCACCGTTCAGACTGTGGGAGGGGGCTTGCTCCCGATAGCGTCAGTTCAGTCACCCCCCTTCAAGGAAGAGCACCCCCATGGGCAACCCCCTGGCCGGCATCGGCATGGACTTCAACCGCTCCCAGTTCCTGGCCCGCCAGCGCATCGAAAGCCAACTCAATCTGCCCCGCCTGTTTGCGGCCATCGATGGCGACCCCGGCATCGTCGGCGCGGGTGTCGTGTACATCGACGCTGATTTTAATGTCGTGACGCTGCGCGAATTCAAGCCCATCTGCAGCATCAAGCCCAAGCGCATCATTTTGCGTGAGGCGCAGAAGTACATAGCCCCCGCGCAGTTTGCCGATCAGGTAACCAACAATCCGCGTGAGTCTCGACTCGTGGGGGAGGCCGTCAATACGACATTGTCATGTGCCGGCGCGATTCTGGGTTGGATTGTGGTGTTCAGCGGCACTGTCGCCGTACCGTTCACGGGTGGCGCGAGCTTGGTGGTGGCGGGCCTGGGCGCCACCGCTGCCGCGGCCAGTACCGCGCAGTGCGTGGTGGGAGGCATGAGAACGTTCAACGAACTCAACGACCCGACCGCCAACGACGATATGGACAACGAGGAATGGTATCGCTATGCGATGCCGGTATTGGACGCGGCCTCGCTGTTGGGCGCCGGCGCCTCTACCCTGACGACTGTTCGACTGTTGCAGGCTCGAAAAGCAACGACCGGTAGAAGCTGGTATGAGCTGTCCAAGGGTTTGACCCGCCAGCAACGTAAGGCGCTCACCAAAGAGTTGCTAAGCCTGAAAGACCCAAGCCTGAGCAATAAGCTGCTGAAGTTGCGCCAGCGCTCCGGTGAGTTGGTGAAGCGCTATTCGGCGACCGAGATCAATCACGCGACTATTACGCAGATCAGGGACTCCCTCGGTGCCGCTATTGGTTTCACCGGCAGTGCAGTGTCCGGCAACATTCGAACCATCGCAGTAGGGTTGTACGAGGAGCTTGAGTGATGGTGCGCCAAGTCTCGTTAAAAGCTTTTTTGGCTGACTACTTCCCTGCGTTTATTTGTGCATTTTTCCTTGCCTGTTTTTCCCTGTCCGCTGCCATTTCATTGGCATCCAGTACCTTTTTCCGGGGTGAACCAGAGCGAGCGCGTTACTCCTTTGTGGCGGCGGTAGTCTTGGGGCTGCTCTTGGCGGTCAGTCACTTCTTCATGATTCGGGGGAGAGCCTGGGGCGTTTGGGCCATCGTCGCCTTCTACGCGGTGTGTTTTTTGATCGTATTACCAACCTATGGCTATCGGCCCCATATGGCTGCCTATGTCATTGGGTTGCTGTTTCCAATGCTGGGACTGCTGTTGCTCAACAGTAAGCGTCATCGGGCAATGCGCCGTCAGCTACGGGAAATCCGTCACCTGCGTGAAGCCAAGAGCGCCAAGCACAAAGCTCGCTGAATGGGTAGATTCACCCCCCCCAGCCTCGCACGCGCGCCATAAGTATGTGCAGCGCGTGCAACGAATCGCCCATTTGAAGGAAGATCACCCCATGGGCAACCCCCTTGTTCACGGTCCCGCTGGTGGTCGACAGCTATTTCCCGCGCCTGCCGCTGGAGGACAACCTCCGGTATTGCTTTTTCGGCGGCCTGGCGCTGACGTGGGGTGTGGTGCAGTGCAACTTCATGATCGCGCGCGGTCGGCCGCAGTGGGTACGGCCGCTGGCGACGCTGCTGGTACTCTGCATGTTGGCGGTGCTGCCCACGATCGCTTGCGGTCCACATTGGCTTTCGTTTGGCTTGAGCCTGCTGTTTCCCCTGCTGGGATTGCTGCTGCTCAACAGCAAGCGTCACCGTGTAATGCGCCGCAAACTGGTCGAAGTACGGCGGCTGCGGCAAGCCATCATCGCCACCCGCAAAGCTCGCTAGTTGGGTAGATTCGCCACTGATCGCCACACGGGCGCCACAAATACGTGCAACGCTCGCACCACTACCCACCCGTTGGCGCCGTTTTGGTGCTGTACTGCACCGGGTCCATTGAGAAAGCGCAATGACCGCCGCGCTGGCATAAGTCTTGCGCGCGTTGTTCCCATGCTTTGGCTCGCAGGAGGCCGCCGTGTCGATTCATGTCGCGTTGCACCACGTTACGCATTACCGCTACGACCGCGCTGTCGAACTCGGCCCGCAGATCGTGCGTTTGCGCCCCACGCCCCACAGCCGCACGCGGATTCTGTCTTACGCGCTCAACGTGCAGCCCGAGCAGCACTTCATCAATTGGCAGCAGGACCCCCAGGGCAATTACCTGGCGCGCCTGGTGTTTCCGGAAAAGACCGCCGAGCTGCGCATCGAGGTCGACCTGGTCGCCGAGATTGCGGTGTTCAATCCGTTCGACTTTTTCCTTGAGCCCTACGCCGAGAACATCCCCTTCAGCTACGCCGCCGATGAGCAGCGCGAGCTGGCGCCGTACCTGGAAACCCTACCGCTGACGCCAACGTTTGCCGCCTACCTGGCCGGTATCGACCGCACGCCCTTGCCAGCGGTGGATTTTCTGGTGGGCCTCAACCAGCGTCTGGCCGCCGATATCGGTTACCTGATCCGCATGGAACCGGGGGTGCAGACCCCGGAATTCACCCTGCAGAACGCCTCCGGCTCCTGCCGCGATTCGGCCTGGCTGCTGGTGCAGTTGCTGCGCAACCTCGGGCTGGCCGCGCGCTTCGTGTCCGGCTACCTGATCCAGCTCACCGCGGACGTCAAGGCCCTCGACGGCCCGTCCGGCACCGAGGTGGACTTCACCGACCTGCACGCCTGGTGCGAGGTGTATCTGCCCGGCGCCGGCTGGATCGGTCTGGATGCGACGTCCGGCCTGTTCGCCGGTGAAGGCCACATCCCCTTGGCCTGCAGTCCCGATCCATCGTCCGCCGCGCCGATCAGTGGCCTGGTGGAACCGTGCGGCTGCGAATTCACCCACGAGATGTCGGTAGAGCGGATCTGGGAAGCCCCACGGGTGACCAAACCCTACACCGAAGCACAGTGGCAGGAGATCCAGGCCCTGGGCCAACAGATCGATAGCGACCTGCTCAAGCACGACGTGCGCCTGACCATGGGCGGTGAGCCGACCTTCGTGTCCATCGACGACCCCGACGGCGCCGAGTGGAACACCGCCGCCCTGGGCCCGGACAAACGGCGCCTGTCCGCCGAACTGTTCCAGCGCATGCGCCAGCACTATGCGCCGCAGGGCCTGGTGCACTTCGGTCAGGGCAAGTGGTACCCCGGCGAGCAATTGCCGCGCTGGTCGCTCAATGCCTACTGGCGCCGCGATGGCGTGCCGATCTGGCACAACAGCGCGCTGATCGCCGATGAGCAGCAGGACTATGGCGCCGACGGCGAGCTGGCCGGGCGCTTACTGGCCAGTGTGGCCGAACGTCTGAAATTGCCGGCGCGCTTCGTGTTCCCGGCCTTCGAAGACAACTTCTACTACCTGTGGCGTGAAGGGGCGTTGCCGCAGAACGTCACCGCCCAGGACCCGCGCTTGAGCGATGAGCTGGAACGCGAACGCCTGCGCAAAGTGTTCGCCCAGGGCCTGGATAAAGTTATCGGCCAGGTGCTGCCGCTGGCGCGCACCGCCGCCAATGATCGCTGGCAGAGCGGGCGCTGGTACCTGCGCGACAACCACTGCCGCCTGGTGCCGGGTGATTCGCCATTGGGTTACCGCCTGCCGCTTGCCTCGCAACCCTGGGTGACGGCAGCCGAGTACCCGTTCGTGCACCCCACAGACCCCAATCAGGATCTGCCGGCGTTACCCACCACCGCCCAACTGCACCATCACGGCGAACCCGCGCCAAGCGATGAGCGCGTGCCCGAGGTGGACGAGTCCGCCGACTGGCTGACCCGCACCGCGCTGTGCGCCGAAGCCCGGGAAGGGCGGCTGTACCTGTTCATGCCGCCGCTGGAACGGCTCGAGGATTACCTGGAGCTGGTGGCCGCCATCGAAGCCACCGCCGAGGAGTTGCAGTGCCCGGTGCTGCTCGAAGGTTACGAGCCGCCGGCCGATACGCGCCTGAGCAACTTCCGCGTCACACCCGATCCAGGGGTGATCGAGGTCAACGTACAGCCGTCCGCCACCTGGAACGAGTTGGTGGAGCGCACCGAATTTCTCTACGAAGAGGCGCGGCAAACCCGCCTGACCACGGAAAAGTTCATGATCGACGGGCGCCACACCGGCACCGGAGGCGGCAACCACTTCGTGCTCGGCGGCGCGACACCCAAGGACTCGCCATTCCTGCGCCGGCCCGACCTGCTGCGCAGCCTGATCAGCTATTGGCACAATCACCCATCGTTGTCGTACCTGTTTTCCGGGCTGTTCATCGGCCCGACCTCCCAGGCGCCACGGGTGGACGAAGCGCGCAACGACGCGTTGTATGAGCTGGAAATCGCCTTTGCGCAAATGCCCGAACCGGGCGAAGAATGCCCGCCGTGGCTGGTCGACCGTCTGCTGCGCAACCTGCTGATCGACGTGACGGGCAACACCCACCGCGCCGAATTCTGCATCGACAAACTTTACTCTCCGGACGGCGCCACCGGACGCCTGGGCCTGCTGGAGCTGCGCGCGTTCGAGATGCCGCCCCATGCGCGCATGAGCCTGACCCAGCAATTGCTGCTGCGCGCCCTGGTCGCGCGTTTCTGGCGTGAGCCTTACGCGCCGGCGAAACTGGCGCGCTGGGGCACCGAGCTGCATGACCGCTTCCTGTTGCCGCATTTTATCGCGCAGGATTTTGCCGACGTGATCGACGAGCTCAACACGGCTGGCTACCCGCTGCGCGCCGAGTGGTTTGCCGCGCACCTGGAGTTCCGTTTCCCCAAAGTCGGCGACTACGCCGTCAGCGGCATCGAGCTGGAGTTGCGCCAGGCCCTGGAGCCCTGGCATGTGCTGGGCGAAGAGGGCGCGGTGGGCGGCACGGTGCGTTATGTGGACTCGTCGCTGGAACGCCTGCAAGTGAAGCTGACCGGCCTGGCGCCGCAGCGCTACCTGCTGACCTGCAACGGCATTCCCGTGCCGCTGCAGCCCACCGGCCGCGTTGGCGAGTTCGTCGCCGGCGTGCGGTATCGCGCGTGGCAACCGGCCAACTGCCTGCAACCGACTATCGCGGTGCATGCGCCGCTGGTGTTCGACCTGCTCGACACCTGGATGCAACGCTCGCTGGGCGGTTGCCAGTACCACGTCGCCCATCCAGGCGGGCGCAACTACGACAGCCTGCCGGTGAATGCCAATGAGGCCGAGAGCCGGCGCATGGCGCGGTTTTTCCGTCTGGGGCACAGCCCTGGGAAGCTCACCGTGCCCACGGTGGTGCTCAACGATGAACTGCCGATGACGCTCGATCTGCGCCGCTTCCCCAATAAAAATGACTGAATGCAATTCAACCTGTGGGAGGGGGCTTGCTCCCGATCGCGGTATATCAGCCGATACATAAGTGACTGATCCGCCGCCGTCGGGAGCAAGCCCCCTCCTACATTGGATTGCGGCAAGTTTGAATTACACTGACCCCCCTTTGCCCTGCCGAGCGTTCCATGTCCGATTTGCTCGACCGTTACCCGCTGACCGCGGGCACCTACCACGAACTGCTGGATGACAGCGGTGCCGTGCGTGCCCATTGGCAGCGCCTGCTCGACCACCTGCAACGCAGCACGCCCAACCAGTTGGCCCAGCGCCAGGCGCTGCTGACCCGGCAGATCCAGGAAAACGGCGTGACCTACAACGTCTACGCCGACCCCAAGGGCGCCGACCGCCCGTGGGAGCTGGACCTGCTGCCCCATGTGCTGGCTGCCGATGAATGGCAGCACCTGGCGGCCGGTATCGCCCAGCGTGCGCGCCTGCTCAACGCCGTGCTCGCCGACCTGTACGGTCCGCAACGCCTGATTGCCGAAGGCCTGCTGCCGGCCGAGCTGGTGTTCGGGCATAACAACTTCCTGTGGCCGTGCCAGGGCATCCAGCCGCCGGACGGCGCGTTTCTGCACCTGTACGCGGTGGACCTGGCGCGTACGCCGGATGGTCGCTGGTGGGTGACGGCCGACCGCACCCAGGCCCCCTCGGGCGCCGGCTACGCCCTGGAAAACCGCACCATTGTGTCCCGCGCCTTCCCGGACCTGTACCGCGACCTGCAAGTGCAGCACCTCACCGGTTTTTTTCGCACACTCCAGGAAACCCTGGCGCGCCAGGCACCGGGCGACAACCAGCCGCCACTGATTGTGCTGCTCACCCCGGGGCGCTTCAACGAAAGCTATTTCGAACACCTGTACCTGGCCCGCCAGCTCGGCTACCCGCTGGTGGAAGGCGGCGACCTGACCGTGCGCGACAGCACCGTGTTTCTCAAAACCCTCAGCGGCCTGCGTCGGGTGCACGCGATCATGCGCCGCCTGGACGATGACTTCTGCGACCCGCTGGAGCTGCGCACCGACTCGGCGCTCGGCGTGCCCGGCCTGCTCGACGCCGTGCGCCAGGGCAATGTGCTGGTGGCCAATGCCCTGGGCAGCGGTGTGCTGGAGTCCCCTGGGCTGCTCGGCTTTTTGCCGAAGATCAACGAGTTCCTGTTCGGCGAAACACTGATCCTGCCGTCGATTGCCACCTGGTGGTGCGGCGAGGCGCCGGTGCTGGCCAAAGCCTTGGAGAAACTGCCCGAGTTGCTGATCAAACCGGCGTTTCCCTCGCAGAGTTTCGCCCCGGTATTCGGCCGCGACCTCAACCCCGAACAACGCCAGGCCCTGGCCGAGCGCATGCGCGCGCGGCCCTACGCCTACGTCGCCCAGGAGCTGGCGCAATTGTCCCAGGCGCCGGTGTGGCACACCGTCGACGACCACCTGCAACACCGCGCCATCGGCATGCGCGTGTACGCCGTGGCCAGTGAGGACGGTTATCGCGTGCTGCCCGGCGGCCTGACCCGCGTGGCGGCCGATGCCGACGCTGAAGTGGTGTCGATGCAGCGCGGCGGCGCGAGCAAGGACACCTGGGTGCTCGGCGAGCGCGCCGCCGCTGGTGAGCTGTGGCGTGCACAACGCACAATTGGCGCCCATGACCTGGTGCGCCGAGACCCTTATCTGCCCTCGCGCGTGGTGGAGAACCTGTTCTGGTTCGGCCGCTATTGCGAGCGCTGCGATAACAGCGCGCGCTGGTTGCGTATCGTGCTCGCGCGCTATGTCGACGGCGACGACCCGCTGGCCTTGCAGGCGGCGGTGGAGCTGGGAGAAAACCTGCGGCTGCTGCCGGAGGAGGGCGAGTTGCCGGAGCGCCTGCTCGCGGCCTTGCTGGGAGATGACTGGCCGTCGAGCCTGCGCGCCAACCTGCAACGCTTGCAGTGGGCGGCGTCCCAGGTGCGCGGCAAGTTGTCCCGCGAAAACTGGCAGGCGCTGGTGGAGCTGCAGCGCGAAGCCATGGAGTTGGAGCGCGACGCTGCGGATGTGGGCGAGCTGCTGGACTTCCTCAACCGCCTGGTGATGTCCCTGGCGGCGCTGTCCGGCTTTGCCCTGGACGACATGACCCGCGACGAAGGCTGGCGCTTTCTGATGATGGGGCGGCGCATCGAGCGCCTGCAGTTCCTGAGCAGCAGCCTGGCAGCGTTCCTGCGCGGCGTGGCGGTGTTCGATCAGGCCGGGCTTGAGTGGTTGCTGGAGCTGGGCAACAGCAGCATCACCTACCGCTCGCGCTACCTGGCAGTGCCGCAGTTGATCCCGGTGCTCGACCTGTTGCTGCTCGATGAGCAGAACCCCCATGCGGTGCTGTTCCAGCTCAAACTGGTGAGCCGTACCTTGCGCCGCTTGAACGACGACTTCGGCGTGCCGCGCGAAACCGGCCTGGCGCCGTTGGTGGAGCGTCTGGCGCGTTTCGACCTGGCGTGCCTGGAGAACCCGCTGTTCGGCGAGCCCGGTGTGCGCGCCGCACTGAACGGTCTGGCCGACCTGTTGCAGGCGGTCGCCGATGAGAGCGGGCAAGTCTCGGATCGCCTGGCCCTGCGCCATTTTGCCCATGTAGATGATGTCAGCCAGCAAACGGTGTCGGTGTAATGAGCGCGCGCTATCAGATTTTTCACGATACCCACTACCACTACGACAGCCCGGTGTCCCTGGCCCAGCAGTTGGCCCACCTGTGGCCCCGGCCTTGCGCCTGGCAACGTTGCAGCTCGCAGCAACTGGACATCAGCCCCGAGCCGTCCTCGCGGCGCGATGAACTGGATGTGTTCGGCAACCCGATCACCCGCCTGGCGTTCGAGCGGCCTCACGATGAATTGCTGGTCAATGCCAGCCTGAGCGTGGAAGTGCTGGCGCGGCCGGCGCTGGATTTTCGGCAGTCGCCGGCCTGGGACCGCACCCGTGACAGCCTGGCCTACAGCAGCCAGCCGCTGTCGCCAGAGCGGATCGAAGCCTGTCGCTACCGGTTCGAATCGCCTTACGTGCACCTCAAACAAACGTTCGTCGAGTTCTCCGCCAGCTGTTTCCCGCCCGGCGCGCCGTTGCTGGTAGGCACGCAGGCATTGATGGAAAAGATCTTCAGCGAGTTCACCTTCGATGCCGAGGCCACCCAGGTCGCCACGCCGCTGGTGGAAGTGCTGGAACGTCGACGCGGCGTGTGCCAGGACTTCGCCCACCTGATGCTCGCCTGCCTGCGCTCGCGTGGCCTGCCGGCGCGCTACATCAGCGGCTACCTGCTCACCCAGCCGCCGCCCGGCCAGCCACGGCTGATCGGCGCCGACGCGTCCCACGCGTGGGTTTCGGTGTTTTGCCCGGTGTCGGGCTGGGTCGATTTTGATCCGACGAATAACGTGCAGCCGGCACTGGAGCACATCACCCTGGCCTGGGGCCGGGATTTCTCCGATGTGTCGCCGTTGCGGGGGGTGATTCTGGGAGGGGGGAGCCATGACCCGGAGGTGCGGGTGACGGTGATGCCGCTGGAATAACTGTGGCAAGCGCGCTTGCCACAGTGTGGGGAATACTTATTCAGCCGGATCTTTTGGTGTTTCGCTCTCGTCGCTCGTTACTTCAGCATCTGCATCCGGGGTCTCGCCACCGGCTTCTTCGTCTGCAGCGGCTTTTTTGCGTTGCAGTTTTTCCTCTTTCTTCTGTTCCTTGGCCAAGTCTCTCTGACGTTTGGCGAAGGAGTAATTAGGTTTGGCCATGGGCGATCCTCTAGGGTCGAAGGGGAGGGGGGCGGCGCGCAGCTGCCTTTGGGTCGCTATGGTAGCAGCTTAGCGGCGCGGTTGGCGGCTGGCAGATTGTGCTGAGCAGGCTGATAGCCTAAAGTTGTATACAATCTGCCGGTGCAGATCATAAGAATTCAAGCCCGTCTGAGGCGCCCTTTGCGGTATTACGCGTTTTAAAACCTTGCCATGGAGATTCACATGTTTGCCAAAATCGTTGCTGTTTCCCTGCTGACTCTGGCCAGCGGCCAGTTGCTTGCAGCAGAGTGCGCGGTCACTGTTGATTCCACCGATCAGATGTCCTTCAACACCCAGGAAATCACCATCGACAAGAGCTGCAAGACATTCACCGTCGAGCTGACTCACTCCGGCAACCTGCCGAAAAACGTTATGGGTCACAACTGGGTGCTGACCAGCGCGGCCGATATGCAACCGGTCGCCAGCGAAGGCATGGCTGCTGGCATCGACAAGAGCTACCTGAAAGAGGGTGATGCGCGCATCATCGCGCACACCAAGATCATCGGTGCCGGTGAGAAGGATTCGGTGACTTTTGATGTGTCGAAGCTGGCTGCGGGTACTGACTACGCGTTTTTCTGCTCGTTCCCGGGGCACATCTCGATGATGAAAGGTACGGTGGTGGTCAAGTAACACCGCGTTATCGTTCATCGGGGGCAAGCCCCCTCCCACATTCGACCGCATTCCAAGTGTGGGAGGGGGCTTGCCCCCGATGACTATCTGACAGTCAACACAAAACTACCTGACTCACCTCACGGCGCAAACGGCATCACCCGCTTGTGCTCGGTCTTGCGATACGTCTCGCAGATAATCCGGAACGCCTCTTCGCGCACCGGCTCACCGTGCAGGAACGCATCGATCTCGGCATAGGTCACGCCATGTGACGCTTCATCCGGCTTGCCCGGCGACAAATCTTCCAGGTCCGCCGTCGGCACTTTCTCCACCAGCGACTCCGGCGCGCCGAAGTAACGCGCAATCGCGCGCACCTGGTTTTTCACCAGCCCGCTCAAGGGGGCCAGGTCGCAGGCGCCATCGCCGAACTTGGTGAAGAAACCCATCACCGCTTCTGCCGCATGGTCAGTGCCGATCACCAGGCCACCGGCCGCGCCGGCGATGGTGTACTGCGCCACCATGCGCATGCGCGCCTTGGTGTTGCCCAGCACAAAGTCGCGGGACGCGGCGGGCTTGTCTTCAAACGCCGACACTTCAGTGGCCAGGGCTTTCACCGCCGGGCCGATGTTCACGGTGTGGCGCTCGTGCGGGTTGATGAAGTCGACCGAAGCCTGGGCATCGAGTTCGTCGAACTGGGTTTCGTAGGGCAGGCGCACCGCGATAAAGCGATAGGCCTCGTCGCCGCTGCTGGCGCGCAGTTCCTGCATCGCGCGCTGGGCCAAAAGGCCTGCGGTGAGGGAGTCGACGCCGCCGCTGATGCCCAGCACCAGGGCCTTGAGTCCGGAATTGCGCAGGCAGTCCTGGATAAACGTTATGCGCCTGACCACTTCGGCCTCAAGGGCCGCCTGGTCGTTGAACGGCGCCTGGACCTTGAGCTGCTGCGCAATTTCACGCTGTACGGCTTGCATGGTTCACTCCTTGCTGGATAGGGCAGGTACTTTGAAAACGTGACGCAAATAGGCGACGAAATTGGGGTCGGTGCAGTGGGTCTTGCCCGCTTCATCGGAAATCTTCGCGACCGGCTGGCCATTGCAGGCGGTCATTTTAAGCACGATGCTCATCGGCTCCACCCCTGGAATGTCGCAGGTCAGGTTGGTGCCGATACCAAAGCTCACATTGATGCGACCGCGCAGCGCACGGAATATCTCCAGCGCCTTGGGCAACGTCAGGCTGTCGGAGAACACCAGGGTCTTGCTCATCGGCTCGATGCCCAGTTTGTGATAGTGGGCGATGGCTTTTTCGGCCCATTGCACCGGGTCGCCGGAGTCGTGGCGCAAGCCGTCGAAGAGTTTGGCGAAGTACAGATCGAAGTCGCCGAGGAACGCGTCGGTGGTGATGCAGTCGGTCAGGGCGATGCCGAGCAGGCCACGGTATTCGCGCACCCAGCAGTCGAGCGCGGCGATCTGGCTGTCGATCAGGCGCGGGCCGAGTTGCTGGTGGGCCATGATCCACTCGTGGGCCATGGTGCCCAGCGGCTTCATGTCGAATTCGCGGGCCAGGTGCACGTTGCTGGTGCCCACGAAGCGCCCGGGGAAATCGTGCTTGAGCACGCTCACCACTTCTTCCTGCACGCGGTAGGAAAAGCGTCGGCGCGTGCCGAAATCCGCCACTTGCAGCTCCGCCAGCTCCTCGCTGCTCGCATGGGCGGTCAGCCAGTCGAATTTGCGATACAGCTGCTCGCGCGCCTGTTCGAGGATCACGCTCTGGTAGCGGTAGCGGTTACGCACTTCGCTGACAATCGCCAGCATCGGCACTTCAAACAGGATCACATGCAGCCACGGCCCGCGCAGGCGGATAAACAACTCGCCGTTTTCGATACCGGTCTGCACGTAGCGCAGGTTGAAGCGGAACAGCCCGAGGAAGCGCAAAAAGTCCGGCTTCATGAAACTGATGCGTTCCAGAAAGCCCAGTTGGTCGGGGCTCAGGCTCAGTTCGGCGAGGCGCTCGATCTGGTAGCGGATTTCCGCCAGGTACGGACGCAGGTCTTCGCTGTTGCGGCAACGAAACTCCCATTCAACGTCCACGTTCGGGTAGTTGTGCAGCACCGCCTGCATCATGGTCAGCTTGTAGAAGTCGGTGTCGAGCAGGTTCTGCACGATGCGATCGGCAAACACACTCTCGCTCATAACGGGAATCTCCAGACGGGTCGGCGATGGGCGCCGGCCTTTACGCATAATTGAGGAAAGAGCTAGTGGCGCATAGACCTGTAGGGTTTTGCCAGCGATTTTTTTTGCTGAGGCCACTGGCGCTATCGGGAGCAAGCCCCCTCCCACACTTGACCGGGTTGGCACATGAGTACACGGTCAACTGTGGGAGGGGGCTTGCTCCCGATAGCGGTATTCCACGCACTAAATGACTTGCTCCATCATCCACTTCACAAATTCCCGCACCTTGGGCACCTCTGCCGAATGCTCCGGATACGCCAGGTAATACGCATCCTGGCTGGGCATCGCATGCTGCCAGGGAATTACCAGCTTGCCCTCGGCCAGTTCCTCTTCCACCAGAAACCTCGGCAACAGCGCCACACCGCACCCCACCTGCGCGGCGCGAATGCACATGTAGAAGGTGTCAAAACGTGGCCCGTGGTAGCTGTGTTCGGTATGAAGCCCCTGATCGGCGAACCAGTCATGCCAGCCCTGCGGGCGTGAGGCGTTTTGCAGCAGCACCAGGTCGCTCAATTGTGTGGGGTCGGTGAACGGCGTCGCGGGCAGGCTTTCCGGGGCGCACACCGGCACCAGTTCCTCGCTGAACAGCTTCAGGCTCTCGGTGCCGGGCCGCGAGCCCTGGCCGAAGTAGAAAGCCATATCGGCCTTGCCTTGCAGCAGTTCGTCCGGTTCCTGCTCGTTGCACAGGTCCAGATGAATCTGCGGGTGACGCAAACGCCAGCCCTTGAGGCGCGGCACCAGCCAGCGCGCGCCGAACGTGTAGGGCGTGGACACGCGCAGCACTTCGGTCTCGCCGCCGTAGGAGCGCAGGTAATGGGTGGACATCTCCACCTGCGTGAGGATCTTGCGCACTTCCACCAGGTACAGATCACCCGCCGGGGTCATCTGCAGGCGGCGCCGCACCCGGCGAAACAACAGGTGTTGCAGCAACTCTTCCAGCTGCGCCACCTGCTTGCTCACCGCGCTTTGCGTGAGGTTGAGTTCCTCGGCGGCGCGGGTGAAGCTCAGGTGGCGGGTGGCCGCTTCGAAGCACTGCAGGGCGGTGATCGAGGGCAAATAGCGTTTGTTCAGCACGGCACGCCTCTTTTTATTCTTTGCATGAATAAACGGAATGATATCTCGCCTAATCGTCGTTTGTTGGCAAGTCTTGGGCCAGCTACAAATAGGCCCTGAATTGCCGTGCGTGTGGCGGCGCGATTTTTTGTGTGCAGATTGAAGGAGTGACCCATGGTTGCCGCATTGCTTGATCGTCTCGGGGTGAGCCCGGCGCTGTACCAGGCGGGTAAACAGCCCGTGCATTCGCCGATTGATGGCAGCGTGATCGGCAGTGTGCACTGGGAAGGTGCCGCCGAGGTGGAGCAACAGGTCAGTCGCGCCGAGCATGCATTCGACGCCTGGCGCAACGTGCCGGCACCGCGTCGCGGCGAACTGGTGCGCCAGTTTGGTGATGTGCTGCGCCAATACAAGGCCGACCTCGGCGAACTCGTGTCCTGGGAAGCCGGCAAGATCACCCAGGAAGGCCTGGGCGAAGTGCAGGAGATGATCGACATCTGCGACTTCGCCGTCGGCCTTTCGCGTCAGCTCTACGGGCTGACCATCGCCTCCGAGCGTCCCGGCCACCACATGCGTGAAACCTGGCACCCGCTGGGCGTGGTCGGCGTGATCAGTGCGTTCAACTTTCCGGTGGCCGTGTGGGCGTGGAACACCGCCCTGGCGCTGATGTGCGGCAATGCGGTGATCTGGAAACCGTCGGAAAAGACCCCGCTCACCGCCCTGGCCTGCCAGGCATTGTTCGAGCGCGTGCTGAAGACCTTCGACGGCGCTCCGGAGTACCTCTGCCAGGTGATCATCGGTGGTCGCGATGCGGGCGCCGCGCTGGTGGATGACCCACGCGTGGCGCTGATCAGCGCCACCGGCAGCACCCGCATGGGCCGCGAAGTGGCGCCGAAAGTCGCCGCACGCTTTGCCCGCAGCATCCTCGAGCTGGGCGGCAACAACGCGATGATCCTCGGCCCCAGCGCCGACCTGGACATGGCGGTGCGCGCCATCCTGTTCAGTGCCGTCGGCACCGCCGGCCAGCGTTGCACCACCCTGCGCCGCCTGATCGCCCATGAGTCGGTCAAGGAGGAAATCGTCACCCGCCTCAAGGCCGCCTATTCCAAGGTGCGCATCGGCCACCCGCTGGAAGGCAACCTGATCGGCCCGCTGATCGACAAACACGGTTTCGACGCCATGCAGGACGCCCTGGAACAGGCGTTGAGCGAAGGCGGCAAGGTGTTCGGCGGCCAGCGCCAGTTGCAGGACAAATTCCCCAATGCGTACTACGTGTCCCCGGCCATTGTGGAAATGCCTGAGCAGAGCGACGTGGTGTGCACCGAAACCTTCGCGCCGATCCTTTATGTGGTCGGCTACAGTGACTTTGCCGAAGCCCTGCGCCTGAACAACGCCGTGCCCCAGGGCCTGTCGTCGTGCATCTTCACCCTTGATGTGCGCGAAGCCGAGCAATTCATGTCGGCGGTGGGCAGCGACTGCGGCATCGCCAACGTCAACATCGGCCCGAGCGGCGCGGAGATCGGCGGCGCGTTCGGCGGCGAGAAAGAAACGGGCGGCGGGCGTGAATCGGGTTCGGATGCCTGGCGCGGGTACATGCGTCGCCAGACCAACACCGTGAACTACTCGCTGGAGCTGCCGCTGGCGCAGGGCATCACCTTCGACTGATTCCCCAAGGCGGAGCGCGGTCAATGTGGGAGGGGGCTTGCTCCCACAGTTGATCGCATTTGCACATCAAGAATGGTTGTTTGTTGGGTCTCATCGGAGTCTGGCAATGGCACTGCGCGAAGCATGTTTGTGGGAACACCTCACCCCCGGCCGGCCCGACCGCGCCGCGCTCAAGGGCGAGGTCAAGGTGGATGTGTGCGTGATCGGCGCAGGCATCACCGGGTTGTCGGCAGCCATTCACCTGCTGGAGCAGGGCAAAAGCGTCGCCGTGCTCGAAGCCCATCGCACCGGCCACGGCGGCTCTGGGCGTAACGTCGGGCTGGTGAATGCGGGCCTGTGGATCCCGCCGGACGAGATCGAAGCCGGTTTTGGCGAAGCGGTGGGCAGCCAGCTCAACCGTATGCTGGGTGCGGCGCCGTCGCTGGTGTTCAGCCTGGTCGACACATACAACATCGATTGCCAATTGCGCCGCGAGGGCACCTTGCACATGGCGCACAACGCCCGGGGCGAGGCGGATTTGCGCAGTCGTGAGGAACAATGGAAGCGCCGTGGCGCGCCGGTCGAGCTGCTGACCGGTCAGGCCTGTGAACAGGCCACCGGCACCCGCAAAATTTCCGCCGCCCTGCTCGACAAGCGCGCCGGCACGTTGAACCCGATGGCGTACACCACGGGGCTGGCGAATGCCGCGGCCGGCCTGGGCGGGCAGATGTTCGACCATTCCCCGGTGACACAATTGGAGCGCCAGGGCGCGAACTGGTCGGTGCAGACGGCCCAGGGTTCGGTACAGGCGGCCCAGGTGGTGATCGCCTCCAATGCCTACACCGAAGGCGAATGGACTGAGTTGCGGCGCAATTTTTTCCCCGGTTATTACTATCAGGTCGCCTCTGCGCCGCTCACCGATGATGCCGCCCGGCAAATCCTCCCCGGTGGCCAGGGGTCATGGGACACCCGTCAGGTGCTCAGCAGCATTCGCCGCGATGCCGATGGCCGCCTGTTGCTCGGTAGCCTGGGCAACGGCAATCAGAAGCCGGGCTGGTTCCTCAAGGCGTGGGCTGATCGGGTGCAACAGCATTACTTCCCGTACCTCAAATCGGTGCAGTGGGAATACACCTGGACCGGCTGCATCGCGTTTACCCCGGATCACCTGATGCGCCTGTTCGAACCGGCGCCGGGCCTGGTCGCCGTCACCGGCTATAACGGGCGCGGCGTCACCACCGGCAGTGTGGTCGGCAAGGCGTTTGCCGATTACCTGTGTCACCAGAATCCCCAGGCCTTGCCGATACCGTTTGCGCCGATGCAGCCGCTGGCTGGTGTGGGCGTGCGCAGTTGTCTGTATGAAGCGGGATTCTCGCTGTATCACGCCGGGCAATGCCTGCGAATCGTGATCTGAACAGCGACCTGGCGTGTAAAAGCCTGCCTCTTCCTGGCAGGCTTCCCATCTGTATTGGTGCAAGTCGTAGCAATCGCGCACTGTAAATGTGCAGTTCCGTTACGCCTGTTGTTACAGGTGCAGGCGCTGTCGTTTGCGGGTCCGGTTGCAGGTGCCACCGGGTCGGGTTGTACTTTTTTTGCCTGCTGGTTGCACCTATGCCTGCCAGAGGGTTGCACGTACTGGCAAGCGGCGCCGAAACGCCTGCAATAACAATGACACGGTGTCTTTTTGAAGAATAAAAAAGTAATGGCACGCGGCTTGCTCTGAGCTTTCGGTGAAAGGATGGAATGCAAGTCGTCGTGCCTAAAATCAAAAATACGGAGCACCACTCATGTCCCAGACGTTTTACAAGAAAGGTTTTCTGGCCCTCGCCGTTGCAGCGGCGCTGGGTGTTTCTACGTTTGTTCAAGCTGATGTGAAAATCGGCGTGGCGGGCCCGATGACGGGCGCCAACGCCGCTTTCGGTGAGCAGTACATGAAAGGTGCCCAGGCGGCGGCCGATGTGATCAACAAGGCCGGCGGCATCAACGGCGAAAAAATCGTGCTGGTGGCTGGCGATGATGCGTGTGAGCCCAAACAGGCCGTGGCCGTGGCCAACCGCCTGGCCGACCAGGACAAAGTGATCGGCGTGGTCGGGCACTTCTGCTCCTCCAACACCATCCCGGCGTCCGAGGTGTATGACGAGGCCGGCATCATTGCGATCACGCCGGGCTCCACCAACCCGCAAGTCACCGAACGTGGCCTGGGCGCGATGTTCCGCATGTGCGGGCGTGACGACCAGCAGGGCGTCGTCGCCGGCGACTACATCGTCGATGTGCTCAAGGGCAAGAAAGTCGCGGTCATCAACGACAAGGACACCTACGGCAAAGGCCTGGCCGACGCCACCGCTGCCCAGTTGACCAAGCGCGGCGTCAAGCCGGTGCTGGAAGAAGGCCTCACCCGTGGCGAGAAAGACTTCAGCGCCCTGGTCACCAAAATTCGCTCCACCGGCGCCGACGTCGTGTACTTCGGCGGCCTGCACCCCGAAGCCGGCCCTCTGGTGCGCCAGATCCGTGAAGCGGGCCTCAAGGACGTCAAGTTCATGTCCGATGACGGCATCGTCACCGACGAACTGGTCGCCACCGCCGGCGGCAAGCAGTACGTGGACGGTGTGTACATGACCTTCGGTGCCGACCCGCGCAAACTGCCGGACAGCAAGACCGTCGTGGAAGAGTTCCAGAAGAGCGGCTACGAGCCGGAAGGCTACACCCTGTACGCCTACGCATCGGTCCAGGCGCTGGCGGCCGGCTTCAATGGCGCCAAGTCCAACAAGGGCGAAGACGCTGCCAAGTGGCTCAAGGCTCACCCGGTAAAAACCGTCATGGGCGAAAAAGCCTGGGATTCCAAGGGCGACCTGAAAATCTCCGACTACGTGGTTTACCAGTGGGATAAAGACGGCAAATACCACCAGCTGGAAAAACAGAAGTAAGCCTGAGCACCACAGCTCCACTGTGGGAGGGGGCTTACTCCCGATAGCGGTATGTCAGGCAACACCTGCATGACTGACCCACCGTCATCGGGAGCAAGCCCCCTCCCACAGGAGACGGGGCTGTTATCGAGATCTGTTTTTTCCTCCAGAAGCGCCGCACACCCACCCGGTGTGCAGGTGCTCACCGCGTGAGATTTGCGTTATGGATGGTATTTTCCTGCAGCAACTGGTCAACGGCCTGACCCTCGGGTCGGTCTACGGCCTGATCGCCATCGGCTACACAATGGTCTACGGCATCATTGGCATGATCAACTTCGCCCACGGCGAGGTTTATATGATCTCCGCGTACCTCGCGGCGATCAGTCTGGCACTGCTGGCTTACTTCGGCATCGAATCCTTCCCGCTGCTCATTCTCGGCACCCTGATCTTCACCGTGGTCGTCACCGGCGTGTACGGCTGGGTGATCGAACGGGTTGCCTACAAACCGCTGCGCAACTCCACCCGACTGGCCCCGCTGATCAGCGCCATCGGGATTTCGCTGATCCTGCAGAACTACGCACAGATCGCCCAGGGCGCCAAGCAACAAGGCATCCCGACCCTGCTGGCCGGCGCCTGGCGCGTCGATATCGGCAGCGGGTTCGTGCAACTCACCTACACCAAAGTGTTCATTCTCGTGGCGGCGTTTGCCGGCATGGCCCTGCTCACCTACATCATCAAGTACACCAAGCTGGGCCGCATGTGCCGCGCGACGCAGCAAGACCGCAAGATGGCCTCGATCCTCGGTATCAACACCGACCGCGTGATCTCCTATGTCTTCGTCATCGGTGCCGCCATGGCTGCGTTGGCCGGCGTGCTGATCACCCTCAACTACGGCACCTTCGACTTCTATGCCGGCTTCATCATCGGCATCAAGGCATTTACCGCAGCGGTGCTCGGCGGCATCGGCTCCCTGCCTGGGGCGATGCTCGGCGGGATCATCCTGGGGATTTCCGAGTCGCTGTTCTCCGGGTTGATCAACTCCGACTACAAAGACGTGTTCAGTTTCTCCCTGCTGGTGGTGATTCTGATTTTCCGTCCCCAGGGCCTGCTGGGTCGCCCACTCGTGGCTAAGGTGTAAACATGTCTGCTGCCAAACCTATCGATATCAAGAAAAGTGTGGTCGATACGATCCTTGCCGGGCTGATTTCGTTGATCGTGTTCGGTCCGATCGTCGGCGTGGTCCTCGACGGCTACAGCTTCAATCTGGAACCGGCCCGCGTGGGCCTGCTGGTGGCCATCGTGATGGTCGGCCGCTTTGCCATGAGCCTGTTCCTGCAAACCCCCAGGGGCCTGAAGATCCTGCAGGGCTTCGAAAGCAGCGGCTCCGGCGTGCACGTGCGGGCGCCGGACTATAAATCGCGGCTGCGCTGGATCATCCCGGCGCTGATCGTGATCGCCATCGTGTTCCCGATCTTCGCCAACAAGTACCTGCTCACCGTGGTGATCCTCGGACTGATCTACGTGCTGCTCGGCCTGGGCCTGAACATTGTGGTCGGCCTGGCCGGTCTGCTCGACCTCGGTTACGTGGCGTTCTACGCCATCGGTGCCTACGGCCTGGCATTGGGTTATCAATACCTCGGCCTGGGCTTCTGGACGGTGCTGCCGTTGGCAGCCATCGCGGCGGCGTTAGCGGGGTGCATACTCGGCTTCCCGGTGCTGCGAATGCACGGTGACTACCTGGCCATCGTGACGCTTGGCTTCGGTGAAATCATCCGCCTGGTGCTCAACAACTGGCTGTCGTTCACCGGCGGGCCGAACGGCATGCCCGTGCCGTCGCCGACCTTCCTGGGCCTGGAGTTCGGCCGGCGCGCGAAGGACGGCGGGATACCCTTCCACGAATTTTTTGGCATTGACTACAACCCAAACATCAAATTCCTGTTCATCTACATCGTGCTGTTCCTGGTGGTGCTGGCCGTGCTCTACATCAAGCACCGCCTGACCCGCATGCCGGTCGGCCGCGCCTGGGAAGCCCTGCGTGAAGATGAGATCGCCTGCCGCTCCATGGGCCTGAACCATGTGCTGGTCAAGCTTTCGGCGTTCACCATCGGTGCATCGACTGCCGGCCTGGCCGGGGTGTTCTTTGCCAGCTATCAGGGTTTTGTGAACCCGTCGTCGTTCACCTTCTTCGAGTCGGCGCTGATCCTCGCCATCGTGGTACTGGGCGGCATGGGTTCGACGGTGGGCGTGGTGATCGCGGCGTTCGTATTGACCGTGGCGCCTGAGTTGCTGCGCAGCTTCTCGGAATACCGCGTGCTGCTGTTTGGCGTGTTGATGGTGGTGATGATGATCTGGCGACCACGCGGGTTGATCCGCATCAGCCGAACCGGTGTGACCCCACGCAAAGGAGTGGCGCCATGAGCAAGGAAGTCGTTCTGTCCGTGGAACACCTGATGATGCACTTCGGTGGCATCAAGGCCTTGAGCGATGTGAGCCTCAAGGTCGAACGCAACTCGATCTTCGCCCTGATCGGCCCCAATGGCGCCGGCAAGACCACCGTGTTCAACTGCCTCACCGGCTTCTACAAGGCCAGTGGCGGCAAGATCCAGCTCAACATCCGCGGCAAGCAGACCAACGTGATCCAACTGCTCGGCGAACGCTTCAAGGCCGTCGACTTCGTGTCGCCGAAAAGCTTCTTCAGCCGTGTGTATTACAAGATGTTCGGCGGCACCCACCTGGTCAACCGCGCAGGCCTGGCCCGTACGTTCCAGAACATTCGCCTGTTCAAGGAAATGTCGGTGCTGGAGAACCTGCTGGTGGCCCAGCACATGTGGGTCAACCGCAACATGCTCGCGGGCATCCTCAACACCAGGGGCTACCGCAAGGCCGAAAGCGATGCGCTCGACCACGCCTTCTACTGGCTGGAAGTGGTCGACCTGGTGGACTGCGCCAATCGCCTCGCCGGCGAACTCTCCTATGGCCAGCAGCGCCGCCTGGAGATCGCCCGCGCCATGTGCACGCGGCCGCAGATCATCTGCCTGGACGAACCGGCCGCCGGCCTTAACCCGCAGGAAACCGAAGCCCTCAGCGCGATGATTCGCCTGCTGCGCGACGAACACGACCTCACGGTGGTGCTGATCGAACACGACATGGGCATGGTGATGAGTATTTCCGACCACATCGTGGTGCTCGACCACGGCAACGTGATCGCTGAAGGCGGGCCGGAAGCGATCCGCAACGACCCGAAAGTGATTGCCGCCTACCTGGGCGCCGACGAAGAGGAGCTGGTATGAGTGGGCCTATCCTCGAAATGAAGGACCTGGATGTGTTCTACGGCCCGATCCAGGCCCTGAAAAAAGTCTCGCTGCACATCAACGAAGGCGAAACCGTGAGCCTGATCGGCTCCAACGGCGCGGGTAAGTCCACGCTGCTGATGTCGATCTTCGGCCAGCCACGGGCAGAATCCGGACAGATTCTGTACAACGGCGTCGACATTACCCACAAGTCGTCCCACTACATCGCCTCCAATGGCATCGCACAGTCGCCGGAAGGGCGGCGGGTGTTCCCCGACATGACGGTCGAGGAAAACCTGTTGATGGGCACCATCCCCATCGGCGACAAGTTCGCGCAGGAAGACATGCAGCGCATGTTCGAGCTGTTCCCACGGCTCAAGGAGCGGCGCAACCAGCGCGCCATGACCATGTCCGGCGGCGAGCAGCAAATGCTCGCCATCGCCCGTGCGCTGATGAGCCGGCCCAAGCTGCTGCTGCTGGACGAACCGAGCCTGGGCCTGGCACCGATTGTGGTGAAGCAGATCTTCTCCACGCTGCGCGAGCTGGCGGCCACCGGCATGACCATCTTTCTGGTGGAACAGAACGCCAACCACGCGCTGCGCCTGTCCGACCGCGCGTATGTGATGGTCAACGGCGAGATTCGCCTGACGGGCACCGGCAAGGAGTTGCTGGTGAACGAGGACGTGCGCAGCGCCTACCTCGGCGGGCACTGATCGCTGTGGGAGGGGCTTGCTCCCTCCCACACGGGTTTTGTGTGGTCCGCAAGACCCCTTTCGAAATTGTGGAAAACAAATCCAGCCGCCCTCCAAACCGCGACATATAGCCGCCGCAAATCCCTGTTTTGTCACAGTTTTGACTTGTCCCCATTCGCTGTGGAACCGGCTGTGGGTAACGTGGGTGTAGCTGGCTGAAAGCCTTTAACGCCGTGGCTTTCAGCGCGGTGGTCGTTTATTGATCAGCGGTTTTTTCGTGGCCTGTCGAGGGGTTTGTCAACCTGTTTAAAGACACAGGTATATGACCGATTGATGTCGGATCAGCCTGTGGATAAGTCTGTGACTAAACTCTGGAAAGACCTCCGTAGGGGCCGGATTAACTGGCCTGGAGCCATCGTTCGGTTTTTGCCTTTTCACCCAGGCCTACATACGGCCCGGTCCAGGTCAAGCAAAAAACTTTCTAAAATCGCCTGCGGGCCTTGTGTACAGCGGCCTGGAGCCTTTTCGACTTGCCCCCAAAGACTGTGGGCGCAGTTGTGGATAACCTGCGCGCATATGGCTGCAAGCCACGGTTCATAAGGCGTTGAATCAATTGATCAAAAAATGATCAGTTGGTCTGCCTGGCGGTTGCCGCAAGCGCCGTGTACGGGCATTCTGCTGGCAACTTTTTCCCGATGTTCGCAAGGAGACCACCATGTCCGACACGTTGTTTATTACTGGCGCCACCTCAGGTTTCGGCGAAGCCTGTGCCCGTCGTTTTGCCGAGGCCGGCTGGAAACTGGTGCTCACCGGTCGCCGTGCCGAACGCTTGAATGCGCTGGTCGAAGAGCTTTCCAAGCAGACCGAAGTACACGGCCTGGTGGTGGACGTGCGTGACCGCGAGGGCATGGAAGAGGCCATCGCCAACCTGCCGCCGTCGTTCGCGACCCTGCGCGGGCTGATCAACAACGCCGGCCTGGCCGTGGGCACCGACCCTGCGCCCAAGTGCAGCCTCGACGATTGGGAGACCATGGTCGACACCAACATCAAGGGCCTGCTGACCACCACCAACCTGCTGCTGCCGCGCCTGATTGCCCATGGGCGAGGCGCGGGCATCATCAACCTGGGCTCCATCGCCGGCAACTACCCTTACCCGGGCAGCCACGTGTATGGCGCGTCCAAGGCGTTCGTGAAGCAGTTCTCGCTGAACCTGCGTTGCGACCTGCAGGGCACCGGCGTGCGCGTGACCAACATCGAGCCGGGCTTGTGTGAGAGCGAGTTTTCGCTGGTGCGCTTCGGTGGTGACCAGGCGCGCTATGACGCCACCTACGCCGGCGCCGAGCCGATCCAGCCGCAGGACATCGCCGACACGATCTTCTGGGTGATGAACACCCCGGCGCACGTCAACATCAACCGCCTGGAGCTGATGCCGGTGAGCCAGACCTGGGCTGGGTTTGCGATTGAACGGGGCGGTAAGTAAGGCTTTAAACCGGGTCGTTGCCATCGGGAGCAAGCCCCCCTCCCACACTTGACGGTGTTCACACGTCTGAATGTGAGAACTCAGTCCCCTGTGGGAGCGGGCTTGCCCCCGATGGCGTCAAATCGGCCAAAACAGGCCATAAGGTACACTCCCACCCTGAAAACCCCACCGCACCCGGCGGTTCAAAGGTTTTGACGGGAGGAAATGTGAGTAACCGAGGTGAGCAGGCACTGCTCAAACAATCGACGATTCTGATGTTCGCGGTCGCGATCGCCGGGATTGTCACGGGTGTGATATCCGGCGCCCAGTCCATTCTGTTCGACGGCTTCTTCTCGCTGATCGCCACCGCCATCAAGGTGTTGATGCTGATCACGGCCAAGCTGATCGCCAGGAAAAGCAACGAGCGTTTCCAGTTCGGCTATTGGCACCTGGAGCCGATGGTGTTGTTGATCGAAGGCAGTTTCCTGCTGCTGATCGCCCTCTATGCATTCCTCAACGGGGTGTTCGGCATTATCAACGGCGGGCGCGAGATCGAGTTGGGGCTGGTGATCATCTATGCAGCGGTGTTTACCGTCGTCGAGTTCGCTTACTTCTTCTATGTGCGCTACCGCAATCGCACGCTCAAATCATCGCTGATCCAGTTCGACAACATCAGCTGGCTGGTGGACGCGATGCTGTCGATAGGCTTGCTGTTCAGTTTCCTCGCCGCGCTGTTGCTCAAGTCCCGGGGCTATGGCGAGTGGGCCGTGTATGTCGACCCGGCCATCCTGATCCTGCTGGCCCTGAGCATGCTGGCGCCGGCCTTCAAGATCCTGCGTCCGGCGTTGCGCGAGGTGCTGGGGATCGCTCCGGATCACCTGGACGACAAGGTGCGTGAAGTGATGGACGCGGCCCAGGCCAGACATGGCTTCGACGACTACGTGTCCTACGTGCAGAAGCACGGGCGCGCGCGGTTTATCGAAATTCATGTGGTGTTGCCGGCGGATTACCCGGTGGAGAACGTGGCCACCTTCGACAGGCTGCGCGAAGAGATATCCACAGGGCTCGGCACGCCGGATGCGGCGCGTTGGCTGACGATCAGCTTTACCGGGGATCGCAAGTGGATTGCATGAGGCCGGTTAGACCGCGGTGAGGCAATCGCAGGCAAGCCAGCTCCCACATTCAGCACAGTCAAGTGTGAGAGGGGGCTTGCCCTAATGCCGTTCAGTTAAGCCAGCGTGTTTGACGGGGCGCCTAAGATCAAGATCAAGAGCGCGGCGGCCTGAGAGCCGACCGAAATGGTCTGCCGAACGCTGTACAAAATGTGGGAGGGGGCTTGCTCCCGATGGCGTCGGCCCAGCAAACATTGATGTTGACTGACCCACCGCTTTCGCGGGCAAGTCGAATCGTCGCACCGACGCTCCCACAGGGGAGCTGCGCTTAACTGACTGGCATTAGGGCTTGCCCCCGATGAGGCCCGAAAGGTCAGCGCAGATGCTTGATCAGCCCCTGATAGCAAGTCGCCAAATGATAAGGGGTGGTCGACGGCATATCCCGTCGGCTCACGACACCCTTGGCATCCAGGCATTCATGCCAGCCTTTTGCATGCAGGAAATGGTCTTGCAGCGCCAGCAATTGGCGCTGCAACACCGCTTCGCTGCCCGGCCGCAACGTCAGCGCGCGCAGGTATTCGGCCTGGGCCCAGATACGCTGAGTGCCGTCACGCACATTGCCGTCTAGGTCGAGCATGCCGCTCACGGCGCCGCTCAGCTTATCCACACCCTTTTGCTCGGCGTAGACAAACGCCCGGCTGAGCGATGCATGCAGCGGCGTGCCGCGCAGCACCTCGGATGAGTCGAGCAGGAAGAACCATTCGAACTGATGGCCCGGCTCGAACCAGTTGTCCACAGCGCCCAGCGGCTTTTCCAGCATCACGCCGTGCCCCGGGTCGATGAAGCGCTGCTGCATGGCCGTCGCCAGGTTCAGCAGGGCGGTTTGCACGTGTGCGTCCTCACGCACCGCCAGGGTGGCGAGGAACGCTTCGGCCAGGTGCATCAACGGGTTTTGCAGCGGGCCGGACGAGAGTGACGACCAGTCGCGCTCCAGCACCGCGTCGTACAGGCCGTCACCGCTGGCGAACCGCTGGGCAACCACTTCGAGCGCGGCATTGAGGACCGACGCCACCAGCGGCTCGCGCACCTTGGCCCAGTAATGGGCGCAGGCGAAGATGATGAAGGCATGGGTGTAGAGGTCTTTGCGCGTATCCAGCGGTTGGCCCGCCGGGTCGATGCTGTAGAACCAGCCGCCGTGTTCGGCGTCATGGAAGTGCTGTTGCAGGGAGCGGAACAGCGCAGCTGCGCGCGCGTGCGCAAAATCGGCCTCGGGCTCGCCGATCAGGCTGGCAAACAGGTACAACTGACGGGCGCAGGCCATGGCGCGGTAGCGCTGGGGCGGCAAGGGCTGGTGATCGGCGTCCAGTGCCTCGTAAGGCAGCGCCAGCTCGGCATTCCAGCCCGGGCCTTGCCAGAGTGGCACGATCAGATCATGGAAATGGTTGAGCACGGTATTCAAAAGCGGTTGGGAAGCGCTGGGCATCGGCTGGCGTCGTCACGGCAGGGGTGTAGGCGCGCATGGTAGCAGGCTTGGGTGCGGTGGTGTCTGCGCCACCGTTATCGCGGGCAAGCCCGCTGCCACATTTTTGAATGGCGAATCCGCTCAAATGTGGGCGCTGGCTTGCCTGCGATGGGGCCGGCACAGGTGCCGAAATCAGCCCGCGAGCAACCACACGCCAGTCGCCGCCGAAGCCGCCCCAGCCACCCGCACCAACGGCGCCGCCGCTGCCGGCAGCACGCGCACCACGGCATAACCGGCGGCATGCAACATGGCCGTCGCACCGACAAACCCCGCCGCGTACGCCCAGGGGCTGGACATCTCCGGCAGTTCCAGGCCATGCGCCACGCCGTGGAACAGCGCAAACAGCGCCGTCGCGCCCACTGCCACAAACAGCGGCGGACGCACCGCCAGCGCCACCGCCAGGCCCAGTGCAAGCACCGAGGCGGCGATGCCGCTTTCCAGCGCCGGCAATGCCAGGCCTTCAAACCCCAGCACGCCGCCGATCAGCATGGTGCCGACGAAGGTGCACGGCAGCGCCCAGCGTGCCGCGCCTTTTTGCTGGGCGGCCCACAGGCCCACCGCGAGCATGGCCAGCAAGTGGTCGATGCCGCCCAGAGGATGGCTGATGCCGGCCACCAGGCCGTTGTCGCCATGGCCCGGATGGGCGAAGGCCAGGGCAGGGGCCAGCAGCAGTGCGGCGGCGGCGAACAGTTTGTTGAGGCTCATAAACAGGCTCCGTAAAGGGTTGATCAGGCGGCGGTCAGCAGGCCCTGGCGTTCGATGAAGGCGACGATCTCGTCCAGGCCGACGCCGGTTTTCTGGTTGCTGAACACAAAAGGTTTACCGTTGCGCATGCGCTGGGTGTCGCTGTTCATCAGCTCCAGCGAGGCGCCCACCAGTGGCGCCAGGTCGATCTTGTTGATCACCAGCAGGTCGGATTTGCAAATACCGGGCCCGCCCTTGCGCGGCAGCTTGTCGCCGGCCGACACATCGATCACGTAGATAGTCAGGTCTGACAGTTCCGGGCTGAAGGTGGCCGACAGGTTGTCGCCGCCGGACTCCACCAGGATCAGGTCCAGGCCGGGAAAGCGCCGGTTGAGCTGGTCGACCGCTTCGAGGTTGATCGAGGCGTCTTCGCGGATCGCCGTGTGTGGGCAGCCGCCGGTTTCCACACCGATGATGCGCTCCGGCGCCAGGGCCTGGTTGCGCACCAGAAAGTCGGCGTCTTCGCGGGTATAAATATCGTTGGTGACCACGGCCAGGTTGTAGCGATCGCGCAGCGCCAGGCACAGGGCCAGGGTGAGGGCGGTCTTGCCGGAGCCCACCGGGCCGCCGATGCCGACACGCAGGGGTTGTGAGTTCATGTGCTTCTCCACATCAAGGGAATTTAGGAACGGAACAGGCGGCTGTATTGGCGCTCGTGGGCCATGCACGCCAGAGACAGGCCGAACGCGGCGCTGCCTGTTGAGTTGGGGTCGATGCGCGCGGCGTCCTGCTGGGCCTGCTGCAGCAGCGGCAGCAGTTCACTGGTCAGGCGCTGCGCGGCTTGCTGGCCCAGGGGCAGGGTTTTCATCAGCACCGCCAACTGGTTTTCCAGCCAGCTCCACAGCCAGGCGGCGAGGGCGTCGTCGGGGCTGATGTGCCAGGCGCGCGCGGCCAGGGCCCAGCCCAGGGCCAGGTGAGGTTCGGCGCGCAGAGCGAGAAAGTCTCGGGCCGCGTCATCCAGTTCGGGCAAGCCATTGAGCAGTTGCTGCAGCGAGTAGCCCATCTGCCGGCTCTCCTGGTACAGCTCGCGGGTCTCACGGCTGGCGCGGTGCTCTTCGCACAGGTGCGCCAGTTGCGACCAGTCATCAACAGCGGCGGCACGGCAGTGGGCGAGCAGCAGCGGCGCTTCGAAGCGCGCCAGGTTAAGCAGCAACTGGTCGCTGATCCAGCGGCGTGCGCTGGCGGCATCCGGCACGCGGCCGTTGTCCACGGCCATTTCCAGGCCCTGGGAATAGCTGTAGCCGCCAATCGGCAATTGCGGACTGGCCAGGCGCAGCAATGCCCAGGCTGGATTCATGTACGCACGCCGAATTGATGCAGTTTGGGCGGGTAGTTGAAGTCTTCATCGCCATGGCGCGAGTGATGATGGCCGCCGCCGTAGGCACCGTGTTCCGGCTGGAACGGCGCCTCGATGGTTTCGGCCTGCGCGCCCAACTGTTCAAGCATGGCCTTGAGCACGTAGTCATCGAGCAGGCGCAACCAGCCATCGCCGACTTGCAGGGCCACGTGGCGGTTGCCCAGGTGGTAGGCGGCGCGTGTCAGTTCAAACGCGCTGCTGCAGGTAACGTGCAGCAGCTGTTCTGGCCGTGCGCACACGCGTACCACCCGGCCGTCTTCAGCCTGCAGGTATTCGCCGTCATGCAGCGGTGGCTGGCCACGCTCCAGAAACAGGCCGACGTCTTCGCCGTCGGCACTGAAACAGCGCAGACGGCTTTTGCTGCGGGCTTCGAAGTTGAGCCGCAGCTCGGCGGCCCATTGGGCCTGGGGGGCGATTCGGCGGTGGATCACCAGCATCAGAGGGCTTCCAGCTATGAGCGATAACGGAGCTAGAGCAAGGGGCTTGCCAACCCAGGGCGGGTTGTAGGAATTGCCTGTCGGCGCGCGCCGTTGTGCCTCCGAATAGGGCGGCGGCTTGTTCAGGTCGTGACTCAATGTGGTGCATTGCGTGTGCTAGGGCACTGGATGAGGGCGTTTTTGCCTGGCGGCCTATTCGGTGCTGCCCAGGCCTTGCCAGTGCTTGAGACCAATAAAGATAAAGCGCAACTGCTGGGTGATTTTCGCCTGGGGCGTGAGGTGTTCAGGCAGGGCGTGGGCGGGCGGGTCGATGATATCGGGCAGGGTGGCGAACACGCTCTTGACGATCAGGTCGGCCATCACGTGCAAACCGTCGGCCTGCAGGTGCGCCAGCTTGGGCATGCGGGTGAGGTCGGCGGCGAGGTCGCGGGTGATGTCTTCGCGCAGGGCCGCGATGGCCTGACGCACGGCGAGGCAGCCGCCGTATTGCTCGCGGGCCAGGAACAGGAATTGCGAACGGTTGGCCGATACCACGTCGAGAAAGATCCGCACCGAGGCATCGATGATGCCGCCCATCACGAATTCGTTGTGGCGTACCAGGCGAATGGTGGCGCGAAAGGTCTGGCCGACCTCGCTGACCAGCACGAGCCCGAGCTGATCCATATCGGCAAAGTGCCGATAGAAACCTGTAGGCACGATCCCGGCGGTTTTGGCCACTTCGCGCAGGCTCAGGCTGCCGAACCCACGGCCGCACTCCATCAGATGGCGGGCTGCGTCCATCAGGGCGAGGCGGGTCTGTTGCTTCTGTTCGGCACGGGGCAGCATGGCGGGTGAGCTTTGTCGGCAAGTACAGCGACGCACTCTAGCAAAAGCGCTTTGCCGGCGTCGAACTTGGCGGTATGAAGCGAGGGCGTTGCGTGAAATCAGGGGGCAGACGTTAGTGACGTTGGCGAGCAGGCTCGCTCCTACGGATGTCGGAGCGAGCTGTCTGGGCCACCACAGGCTCAGCTCTGTGCTTGATGCAGGTCTTGCAGGCGATCAGCACCACCTTCGGCAACACCTTCAGTGTAGGCACGCTCGTTGGCTTGCTCGGCGCCGCCTTCAACCAGGCCTTTTTCTTCCAGGCGGTGACGGCCGTTTTCGCTCAGGCCTTCGGTGTAAGCGCGTTTGTTGGCTTGCTCCGAACCGTTTTCGGCAACGCCTTTGGCGTAGTCGCGGTTCTCATCTTCTTGCGAGCCGCTGCGGGCCAGAGTCTGACTGGACTGAACGGCCTGAGCCTGGTGTTGCGGGATAGTCTGCTCGGCGGCTGGCAGGGCGAAGGCACTGGAAGCCAGGACAGACAACAGGACGGTAGCGAGTACTTGGCGTTTCATGATGGTTGCTCCTTGGGAGGGCGATAAAGTGGGTACAGGACTCATGCTACTCTCGATATATCGATATAAAAGTTCATAAACGCAATGGTAATAATCAACACAATTGATGGTTCAAGCGGAGGGCTCTAGATCGGGCCTCTCAAGCACGCGGTTTTGCACCCAAGTGGGTATTTTCGACACAATGGTGGGTAGCAATGGTGCAGGCGAGCAGGCGAAATCTGTCGGTCCGGTCAGAAAAAAAGCGTTCTGCGGTTAAATCCATCAATGGGTTAAACCCTGCTGAGGTTTGCCAGTCGTACCCTTATGAGCTGTATTCCAGCTATCCGTGTTCAGGAGTTCTGTGCAATGACGCGCACTCGTAAAATCGTCGCCTGGTGCTGCGCCGGCTTCGCCGTATTGATCGCCGTGGTGGTGGTGTTCCTGGTGTTTTTCGACTGGAACCGCATCAAACCGCCGCTCAATGCCAAAGTCTCCGAAGAGCTTCATCGTCCGTTCGCCATTAATGGCAACCTCGCGGTGGTGTGGCAGCGCGAACCCGAGGAAGGCGGTTGGCGCGCCTGGGTGCCGTGGCCCCATGTGATCGCCGAGGACCTGACCCTGGGTAACCCGGACTGGTCGAAGCAGCCGCAGATGGTCACCTTGAAAAAAGTCGAGCTGCGCATTTCGCCGCTGGCCTTGCTGGCGCAGCGCGTAGCGATTCCGCGTATCGACCTCACCGAACCGAGTGCCCAGTTGCAGCGCCTGGCCGATGGCCGCGCCAACTGGACCTTTACGTTCGACCCCAAGGACCCGGACGCCGAGCCGTCCAACTGGGTGGTCGACATCGGCGCCATCAAGTTCGACAAGGGCCACGTGACCCTCGACGACCAGACCCTCAACACCCAGCTCGATGTGATCATTGACCCGCTGGGCCAGCCGATTCCCTTCGCCGAAATCGTCGGCGACGCCGATGCCAAAAAGGCCCTGGAAAAAGGCGCTGCGCCGCAGGATTACGCGTTCGGCCTCAAGGTCAAAGGCCAATACCATGGGCAGAAACTCGATGGCAGCGGCAAGATCGGCGGCCTGCTGGCCCTGCAGGACGCGGCCAAACCGTTTCCCCTGCAAGCCCAGGTCAAGATCGGCGACACCAGCATTGCCGTGGCCGGTACCCTGACCGACCCGCTCAACCTCGGTGCGCTTGACCTGCGCCTCAAACTCGCTGGCGCGAGCCTGGGCAACCTCTACCCGCTCACCGGCGTGACCCTGCCGGATTCGCCGGCCTATTCCACCGACGGTCACCTGATCGCCAAGCTGCATGAAGCCAGCGGTGCGTCGTTCCGCTATGAAAACTTCAACGGCAAGATCGGCAACAGCGATATCCACGGCGACCTGGCCTACGTCGCCAGCCAGCCACGGCCCAAGCTCAGCGGCACCCTGGTGTCCAACCAGTTGCTGATGACCGACCTTGCGCCGCTGATCGGCGCCGACTCCAACGCCAAGCAAAAGGCCCGTGGCGGTGCGAGCAAGCAGCCGGCCACCCGGGTGCTGCCAGTGGAAGAGTTCCGTACCCAGCGCTGGCGTGAAATGGATGCCGATGTGGAATTCACCGGCAAGCGCATCGTGCACAGCGCCGACCTGCCCTTCACCGACCTTTACACCCATGTGGTGCTCAACGATGGCGAACTGAGCCTGGAGCCGCTGCGTTTCGGCGTGGCCGGCGGCAAGCTCGATGCGCAGATTCGCCTCAACGGCCGCATCACGCCGATGGAAGGCCGCGCGAAACTCAGCGCGCGCAACTTCAAGCTCAAGCAGCTGTTCCCGACCTTTGAACCGATGAAAACCAGCTTTGGCGAACTCAACGGCGATGCCGACATCGCTGGGCGCGGCAACTCGGTCGCAGCCTTGCTGGGCAGTTCCAACGGTGACCTGAAGATGCTGATCAACGACGGCGCCATCAGCCGTGGGCTGATGGAGATCGCCGGGCTCAACGTGGGTAACTACGTGGTTGGCCGCCTGTTCGGCGACAAGGAAGTGAAGATCAACTGTGCGGCGGCGGACTTCGGCATCAAGACGGGCCTGGCGACCACCCGGCTGTTCGTGTTCGATACCGAGAACGCCATCATCTACATCGATGGCACCGCGAACATGGCCACCGAGCAGCTTGATCTCACGATCACCCCGGAATCCAAGGGTTTCCGTCTGTTCTCGCTGCGCTCGCCGCTGTACGTGAACGGGCCGTTTATCAAGCCTAACGCTGGCGTCAAAGCCATCCCGCTGGCCCTGCGTGGCGCGGGGATGGTGGCATTGGGCGTCATCGCAGGTCCGGCCGCCGGCCTGCTCGCGCTGGTGGCGCCGAGCGGCGGCGAGCCCAACGAGTGTGCGCCGTTGCTGCAGCAGATGAAGGAAGGCAAGGCGCCCAAGACCGTTAAATAACTGACGGCGCATGGTCCGATGGGGGAGGGAGCAAGCCCCCTCCCACCGTTTATTTTCGGTGTGGCAAAAAAGAGGGGAGAGCCGTTTAACCGGCTCTCCCCCCTCTTTTTTGTGCGACTTTTTCGTGCGACGACTTACAGGCTTTCGAGAATGTCCGCCATGTCGTCGGCGTGCTCTTCTTCCTGAGCCAGAATCTCTTCAAACAGACGGCGGGTGGTTGGATCCTTGTCGCCGATGTACTGGATGATTTCGCGGTAGCTGTCCACGGCGATACGCTCGGCCACCAGGTCTTCGTAGACCATTTCCTTCAGCGAATTACCCGCCACGTACTGCGCGTGGGAGTTTTTCGACAGCAGGTCAGGGTTGAACTCCGGCTCGCCGCCCAGTTGCACGATGCGCTCGGCAAGTTTGTCGGCGTGTTCGGCTTCCTGGGTCGCGTGCTCGAGGAATTCATCGGCGGCGACGGAGGCCTTGATGCCGCTGGCCATGAAGTAGTGACGCTTGTAGCGCAGCACGCACACCAGCTCAGTGGCCAGCGATGTGTTGAGCAGGCGAATGATCTCTTCGCGGTCGGCGTTGTAGCCTTCGGTCACGGCACCGTTTTCGACGTTCTGGCGGGCGCGGCTGCGCAGGGTCGCAACGTCAGTCAAGTTTGCTTCGGTCATCTCAATCTCCTGGTGCTAATCCGGTTGTACGCCACGCTCTGTCGGCGTGATCGCTACAGGTTGTGAGTCGCGGCCAGGGCAAAAAGTTTTATCGGATTTTACCGGATGTGTCACGAGGGCCTGGCTGACGGTTCTGGCTCACCGGTGTCGTCCAGCGCTCCGACAGGATCACCCCGCCCAGGGTCAGCAAGCCGCCCAGCAAGTGATACAGCGCCAGTTCCTCTTTCAGCACCACCGCTGCAATCAGCGCGGTGATCAACGGCAGCAGGTTGAAAAACAGCGTTGTGCGGCTCGGGCCCAGGGTCTTCACCGAATGCATCCACGCCAGCGGCGCCAGCATCGAGGCCAGCAAACAGGCGTACAGCACCAGTGGAATGTTCGCCCAGCCCAACCCTGTTTTGGGCGAGAACAGGAACAGCGGAAACAGCACCACCACCGCCACCAGCACCTGCAAGTACAACAACACCAAAGGCGGCAGGCGCAGTTGCCATTTTTTCAGCAGGGTGCTGTAGACCGCGTAGGCCAGGGTGGCCACCAGCATCATGCCGTCGCCCAGGTTGACCCCGTGTTGCAGCAGCGCGCCCAGGCTGCCGGACGACACCACCACGACCACGCCGGCAAACGACAGCATCGCCCCGGCAAGCGCGCCGTACGTGAGGCGCTGGCCCAGGCTGATAATCGCGGCAGTCAGCGCCATCAACGGCATCAGCGACAGGATGATGCCCATGTTGGTCGCCGAGGTCAGCGTCGCTGCGTAATAGGCCAGGCTCTGATACACCGCCATGCCCAGCACGCCCAGCACGAAGACCTTGCCCAGGTTAGGGCGGATTAACGGCCAGTGGGCAATCACCGGTTTAAGCATGAACGGGGTGAACAGCAGCGCCGCCAGCAACCAGCGGTAAAAGCCGATTTCGGCCGGGAAGATCGAGCCCACCGCCAATTTGTTGATCACGGTGTTGCCGGCCCAGATAAAAATGGCCAGCAGGGGATACGCGTATTGCATGAACATCGCCGTATAGATGGATGGGCGAGGATTATCCACCGTCCGCGCAGGAAGGTGTAACAGGGTTTGACTACACTCTGCCAAGGCCGTGCCCGTCGGCGCGGTAACCGGGAGAAAACTCCATGAAGATGCTGCGTATTCCTTTGCTGATGATGGGACTGTTGCTGTGTTCCCAAGGCTTTGCCGCCACTGCCCAGCAAAACAAGATGACCACCTGCAACGCCGAAGCCACTACCAAGACCCTCAAGGGCGACGAGCGCAAGGCCTTTATGAAGACCTGCCTGTCGGCCCCGGCCGCCAATGACGCCAAGGCTGTCACGCCGCAGCAGCAAAAGATGAAGGACTGCAACGCTTCAGCAAAAACCAAGGCGCTGGCCGGCGATGCGCGCAAGGCCTACATGAGCACCTGCCTCAAGGGCTGACGACGCTTTTGTAGCCACTGGCAATCGAGTGTGGGAGGGGGCTTGCCCCCGATAGCGGGATGTCAGGTAAAAGATGTGCTGGCTGACTGACCGCCATCGGGAGCAAGCCCCCTCCCACACTTGATCGCATCCCCCTCGCTTGATTCCCTCAAGGCTGGCAGACTGCCCATCCTTTTATCGCCGTTCGTTCTGAGGCTGTATGCCAACGTTTTCTCAGCGTCACGTGATATTGCTGGCCAGCTACATCATTATTCTCGGCGGGTTGCTGCTGGTGCTGCCGCTGAAGTTGCTGCCCAGCCTGCTGGCAGGCCTGTTGGTCTATGAACTGGTCAACATGCTCACCCCCCAACTGCAGCGGCTGATAGAGGGTCGCCGCGCGCGCTGGCTGGCGGTGGCGTTGCTCGGCACGCTGATCGTCAGCGTGCTGGCGCTGATCTTCGCCGGCGCCATCAGCTTTCTGCTGCACGAAGCGGAAAATCCCGGCGCCTCTCTCGACAAATTCATGGGCGTGGTTGACCGCGCACGCGGCCAGTTGCCGCCGTTCCTCGACGCCTACCTGCCCGCCAGCGCCGCCGAATTTCGCGTGGCCATCGGCGACTGGTTGAGCAAGCACCTGAGCGAACTGCAACTGGTGGGCAAAGACGCTGCGCACATGTTTGTCACCCTGCTGATCGGCATGGTACTCGGCGCCATCATTGCCCTGCAGCGCGTGCCCGACCTGACCAAACGCAAACCCCTGGCCGCCGCGCTGTTCGACCGCCTGCACCTGCTGGTGCAGGCCTTTCGCAACATCGTTTTCGCGCAGATCAAGATCGCTGCGCTCAACACCGCTTTCACCGCGATCTTCCTGGCCGTGGTGCTGCCGCTGTGCGGCATCCACCTGCCCCTGACCAAAACCCTGATCGTGCTGACCTTCCTGCTCGGCCTGCTGCCGGTGATCGGCAACCTCATGTCCAACACCCTGATCACCATCGTCGCGCTGTCGCTGTCGATCTGGGTGGCATTGGCCGCGCTGGGCTACCT
The DNA here is from genome assembly GCF_920984685.1 of Pseudomonas sp. Leaf59. NCBI lineage: Bacteria > Pseudomonadati > Pseudomonadota > Gammaproteobacteria > Pseudomonadales > Pseudomonadaceae > Pseudomonas > Pseudomonas sp. Leaf59. The sequence goes on from NZ_CAKLBR010000006.1 coordinate 202,825, forward strand.
GATCGTGATCCACAAGGTCGAATATTTTCTCAATGCCCGCATCGTCGGCGGGCAGATCAGTGCCAAATCGTGGGAATTGCTGCTGGCGATGCTGGTGTTTGAAGCCGCGTTCGGCTTGCCAGGTGTGGTGGCGGGGCCGATTTACTATGCGTACCTCAAGAGTGAGCTGAAGCTGGGTGGGATGGTCTGAGGCAATAACCCAGGCGCATTTGCTTCTTGGACTTTAAAGGGAATTAGGGGACGGCCAGCGATGAGTGATCAACTTCGCTGCGGGCGATCCCGACGGGCAGAGCAATGACCGCTTCAATGCGTGGAATTACCTGGTGATCGTGTCGGGTATCGCTGTCTGGTGCCTGACGGTTTTGAGACTCTGGATGTTTTATCCGCGCTGAGCAGTCTCTCGACAGGACCAAAATGTGGGAGGGGGCTTGCCCTCGACGGAGGTGTGTCAGTCAGCGCCTCTGGCACTGACCTGCCGCTATCGGCAGCAAGCCCCCTCCCACCTGCCTATCCGCAACGTTTGGGACATCAGCTGCCGTAGCGCTTGCTCGCCTCAATCGCCAAACCACTGCCGATACTGCCGAAGATGTTCCCTTCCACATGCCGTGCATTCGGCAGCATCGCGGAGATGCTGTGGCGCAGCGCCGGGATGCCGCTGGAGCCGCCGGTGAAGAACACCGTGTCCACCTGCTCGACGCTCACCGAGGCGTCATTGAGCAACTGCGTGACACTGCCGCGCACACGTTCCAGCAAATTGTCGATGGACGACTCGAACAGAGCCCGGCTCAAGTCCACGCTCAGGCCTTTTTCGATGCGGTCCAGCGCCACATGGCGGCTGTCTTCATGGGTCAGCTGGATCTTGGTTTCTTCCACTTCCATCGCCAGCCAGTGCCCGGCGCGTTGTTCGATCAACTTGAACAGGCGGTCAATGCCGCCGGTGTCTTCAATGTCGTAACGCATGCTGCCCAATGCCAGCTGGGATTTTTGCGAGTACACCGAGTTGATGGTGTGCCAGGTGGCCAGGTTCATGTGGTGACTGGTGGGCATATAGGCGCCGCTTTTCATGCGGCTGCCGTAGCCGAACAGCGGCATCATCCCTTGCAGGCTGAGCTGTTTGTCGAAGTCGGTGCCGCCGATGTGCACGCCGCCGGTGGCGAGGATGTCGCTCTGGCGGTTGTCGTTGTGGCGGCGGTCCGGCGAAAGGCGTACCAGCGAGAAGTCCGACGTACCGCCGCCGATGTCGACGATCAGCACCAGCTCTTCCTTCTGGATGGTCGACTCGTAGTCAAACGCCGCCGCAATCGGCTCGTACTGGAACGAGATGTCCTTGAAACCGATGGCGCGCGCCACGTCCACCAGGGTGTTTTCCGCTTCCTGGTCGGCCATCGGGTCGTCGTCGACGAAGAACACCGGGCGGCCCAGCACCACTTCCTCGAACTCGCGGCCAGCGGTGGCTTCGGCGCGGCTCTTGAGCTGGCCGATAAACAGCGCCAACAGGTCGGTGAACGGCATCGCGGTGCCGAGCACGCTGGTGTCGTGCTTGATCAGCTTGGAACCCAGCAGGCTCTTGAGCGAGCGCATCAGCCGGCCTTCGTAGTTTTCCAGGTATTCGTGCAGGGCCAGGCGGCCGTATACCGGGCGACGCTCCTCGAAGTTGAAGAACACCACCGACGGCAAGGTGATCTTGTCGTCCTCCAGCGCAATGAGCGTCTCCTCGCCGGGGCGGATCCAGCCGACGGTGGAGTTGGACGTGCCGAAGTCGATACCGCAGGCACGGGCTGGGGCTGGGTTTTTCATGTCTATCGGGTTCCGGTTGCAAAACGGCCGCGCAGTGTATGCCAGTCGGGGGCGGATGCGTAGGCCGACCATCCGTTAAATAGTGCTTGAAACGGCGCGATTCGCCCCCACATCTGCTGCATACGGCACGCGCCGATAACACTTTGACGCACCCCCGGCCACACCACTCGACATGTGCAAACCATCGCACGGTGTGGAGCCGGCGGTGCGATCTCGATTTAAGGAAGGTGAACCGCCGATGGATTTCAAAGACTACTACAAGATACTGGGTGTCGAGCCGAGCGCCGATGACAAGGAAATCAAGGCCGCCTATCGCAAGCTCGCACGCAAATATCACCCGGATGTGAGCAAGGAAAAAGACGCCGAAGCCAAATTCAAGGACGCGTCCGAAGCCTATGAAGCGCTCAAGAGCGCCGACAAACGCGCCGAATACGACGAGCTGCGCAAATATGGCCAGCACGGCCAGCCGTTCCAGGGCCCGCCGGGCTGGCAGAGCCGTGGCGGCTTTGGCGGTGGCGGCGCGGGCACGGAGGATTTCTCCGACTTCTTCAGCTCGATCTTCGGCAATCGCGGCGACGGTTTTGGCGGCGGTCAGCGTCGTCCTGCCGGACGCAAGGGCCAGGACGTGGAGATGCAGCTGACGGTCTCGCTGGAAGAGACACTGGCCACCGAGTCCAAGCAGATCAGCTTCCAGGTGCCGCAATACGACGCCTCCGGTCGCCACGTCAGCAACACCACCAAGAGCCTCAACGTGAAGATCCCCGCCGGCGTGGCCGACGGCGAGCGCATTCGCCTCAAGGCCCAGGGCGCGCCCGGCATCGGTGGCGGTGCCAATGGCGACCTGTACCTGATCATCCGGTTTGCGCCGCATCCAAAATTTGAAGTGGATGGCAACGACCTGATCATCAACCTGCCGCTGGCGCCGTGGGAACTGGCACTGGGCACGGAAGTGGCGGTGCCGACCCTCACCGGCAAAATCAACCTCAAGGTGCCGGCCGGCAGCCAGAACGGCCAGCGCATGCGCGCCAGGGGGCATGGCTTGCTGAACAAGGCCGGCGAGCGTGGCTATCTGTTTGTGCAGCTCAAGGCCGTGATGCCAAAGAGCAGCGACGAAGAGGTCAAGGCGTTGTGGCAGGAGCTGGCCAAAAAAGCGGCGTTCAACCCGCGAGAGCATTTCTGAGCGCCGATAAATAGGTAGGCTTTCCCGCCAGGGCCATTCGATAGGCTGTTTTTTCACAGCCTTCAAGGATGGCCCTTTATGTCACCTCAGCTTGTCACACTCCCCACCCATGGCGTCTTCAATGTCGACCTGCGCGGCGCGCACTACGACTTTCTCAAGGCGCGAGTACCCGATTGGTTCAACCAAGCCAGCACCCGGCGCCAGCAAGAACTCGCCAGCCACGAACTGCACCAGTTACCCAGTTGGTATCAGGCGGCACTGCCCCAGGCCCGGCGCGTGCTGGAGGCCAACCACACCCGCTACCGCGAGGCGCTCAATGCGCTTGAGCAGACGCTGGGCGACATCACCGATATCCAGGCCTTCGCCGAAGAGGCCCTGACAGCGGCGATCAAGCGCACCTTCAACCTCGATCTGGATGTCAAGAACGTCTACTTCGCCAGGAAGTACGCCTATGCAACCGGGCGTACCGACCTGTTTGGTGCATTCACCCTTGAGCGCCAGGACGACCCCGCGCTTGGCTACCGCTACCGTGGTGTTTCATTGCTGGAAGCGGCGCTGGCCAACTTCGAACCCGACGAAGAAATCCCTGCAGCCTGCGACGATTGCCACATTATTACCCGCTACAGCGGGTTTGATGGCGAGGCCAGTCCATCGTTCGAGGCACTCCAGCGCCAGGCCGTGCCCATCACCCCGCATGCCTTCGCCAAACTGTGCCGCACGCTTGACCTGGGCGAGCGTTATCTGGAGCACCTCAACAGCGTGCTGCGCCCATCGGTCACGTACGAGCGCGATAAAGTGCAGCAGCGCCTGCAGGATTACTACCGCCAACAACTGGCCGTGAGCGTTGAGATGGCGCACCTGCAAGTGGCCAGCGTACCAGGCAACGGCGAAATCGATTCAGGCGTGAGTGACGAAGCCTACCAAATGCTCAAGCGCGTGCTGTCCGAGACGCCCGGCGCCAACCTGGACGGCCGCCCGGTGACGTTCGCCGCCTTGAAAGTCTTCGATATCCGACTGGTCGGCCCCATTCTGATCGGCCCGGATCGCCTGCACAGCGACCGTGGTGAACGGGTGCTGGTGTTTATCCCCAACGACCCGCAGCAACCCCTCAAGGAATATGCGTCCAGCGCCGATTTCATGGCCGACCTGCGTACGCGCCTGCACAGTGCTTCCTATCGGCGCTTTTTCAGCAGCTTTATACCCAAGCGCGACCAAGGGGCATTTTTTAAACAATTCAACAAACTGTACCAACCTGCCGATAACAGCGCCGCGTCCCTCGACTTCCCGCACCAGCCCGATTCGGAACGCTTGCGCCTGGGCGAGGCGGTCGTTACCGGAACACTGTGGGCGCACCAGGCCAACGCGTTTGTCGACAAGACGCTCAGCGATGCCCGGGCGGTTGCCGTGCCGACAGGCGACGAAGACATCAAGGCGCGCAACGAACGCCTGGAGAGCTATCTGGATGCGGTGGTCAGCTTCTTGAACCTGGCGGCTTTCGTTGTGCCAGGGCTGGGCCCGGTGATGCTGGCCGTGGGTGCTGCGCAAATGTGCGGTGAGGTCTTCGAAGGCATCGAAGCGGCGGAGCAGGGCGAAGTTCGCGAGATGTGGGCACACTTTTCCTCGGTGGCTCTGAATGCGGCGTTCTTTGCTGGCGGCGCCAAAGTGCTGCCCCATGTCCAGTACGTGAATGTGCTGGACCGCTACAAACCGGTCACGATGCCCAAGGGCAAGCGGATGTTGTGGAAGGCCGACCTTGAACCCTATGAGTCACCGATCAAACCGGCACCCGACGTCAAACCCGATGCGCTTGGCCTGCACGTGCACGAGGGCAAGACGTTGCTGTCCATTGAGGGCAAGTCCTATCAGGTAAGCCCGGACGCGCAGACCGGCGAGTACCGCATCCAGCACCCGAAGCGGCCCAAGGCCTACACGCCAAAAGTCGCACGTCACCCTCAGGGCGGCTGGAGCCATGAAGTTGAAGAACCCTTGACCTGGGATGAGCACACGCTGTACCGGCGCCTTGGACTGGAGCATTACGTGGATCAGGTGCGCATCAGCGGCGTCGAAGCGCCCACCCTGCGCGAAACCTTTATGAGCCAAGAGCCGTTGCCGATGGTGCTGGACGAGACGATCCAGCGTTTCCAAATCCATCAGCAACTCAGCACCTTTGTAGAGCAGATGAGCAGCAGCGATCCCCTGGTCTACGCACAGGCAGACCCGGCGCTGCAGCTCGACATCATGCAGCGGCGCGGCATGCTGCCGCAAAGCTCATCCCTGCGGGTGCTCGACCCAAGCGGCAAAGTGCTCTGGGAAAGCAGCGCTCCAGCGTCCGCCGAACGTCGCATTGCGCCGATCAGCCAGGCCGAGCTCGACAGCGGCCAACTGCTCGACGGGGTGCTCTACACCTTGCAAGGTGTTGACCCGTCACTGCTGGAAATACCCGGTACCCCTCAAGATCCGTTGTCGGTGCGCGCGCGCCTGTTGCGCAGGTTCATTGCCCGCACGGTCGGCGAGCTCAAAGGTAACCTGATGGACGAGCGCTACGCAGCTTCCACCCGCTCAAGCGATCCCAATGTTCAACGCGTGCAGGCCGATTACCCGGGGCTTTCCGCCCCAATGGCTGCGCACATGCTCGAAGGCCTGGACGCCGCTGCCCTGGAACACTTTCACGCCACCGGCCGGCTGTCCGGCACCCTCGCCGAGCAGATGCGCTGGTGCGCACAGGAAACCCGTGTGTCCCGCGCCTACGAAGGGCTGCATCTGGACACGCTGAACGTGATCGACAGCCATCGCCTGGCATTGCATACGCTCCAAACCGTGCCAGGATGGTCGAGCGGCACGCGTGTGGAACTGCGCCATTATCGGACTGATGGGCCGCTGCTGGATGCCATCGGCGCCGCAGACGCGCCGCTGGGCAAGGCGTTGGTATTGCAGGACGACGGACTGTTTTCAGCGCCGCTGGGCGTGGATTTCTACAGCGCGGCATGGGAGGTATTGCCGCCTGCCCAGTGGCAACAGATGGGGTTGAGCGATGCCTCGCAACTCAAGCTAGCGATCCAGCAATCGCCGTTGCCGCGTGAGCCCCTGCGCCAGGTCCTGTTGAAACATCCGGTGCGCAAACCGGCCTACCATCGTGGTTTGCACTTGCTCGGCGGTGGCCCGGGTTTCCGGCAACTGCTCACAAGGACGGCGCAGGTGCTGCGTTCTCCCGAGGCGAGGGTGCGCCGGCTGTTTCCAACGTTCAGTGAGGCGATGGTCACCGAATTCATTCAGTCGCTGGGTAGCGATGTATCGAGTAGCCTGGCTCGGCGCGAGCTTGAGCTGGACACGCTTGAGCGCACGTTGAAGCGTTGGGTCAAGGAAAATACACCGCAACCCACAGGCAGCGGTTTTGCCTCTGTGGTTTCATTAATCACTGGCGAGGCCTCGGATATTTTGTATTGCTGGCGCCGGGGATGGAGGACAGAGCATCTAAGCCTCAACACACGAGCAGCAAAGTTGCCGGCCATCAGCGGCGACTTCAGCCATGTCCAGACGCTCGATCTCTATAACGTGGGCGCAGGTGGCGGTGTAGACACGTTTCTCAAAAACTTCACTCATCTCAAGCATTTGAAGGTGAGCGGTGCTCTGGCTGATGTCCCTTTGGCCGTCGCCGACATGAAGGCCCTGACCTCGCTGGAACTGGAGGGCAATGACATTCGCCTTACCCCGCAAAGCGCGACGGCGCTGAACTCGCTCACCAGCCTGGAAACGCTCAACCTGGGCCATAATCCGCTGGGCGTACCTCTCGATTTCAGTACGATGCCCGCGCTCAAGCGCGTCACGCTCAATGCTACGCAGATGGAGCGGTGGCCAACCGGCTTGTCGCCCTCGCTGGAACTTCTGGACCTGCGCAACAATAACCTGCGCCAGGTTCCCGAGGCACACGTGAACCCGCCGCCTGAACAGGTCGAAACCATGGCAAGGATCAACCGTGTCACGTTGCTGGACGGCAACCCATTTCCCGGGGACTACTGGCGAGTCTTCGATGCTTACTGGAAGCGTCTGGGTGAGTCCCGTCCCGACTTGGCCGCCGGTGCACTGCACGACGCTTTCGATAGCGGCATGGGCACGGGCAAGTCGATCATGCGCAGGCTCTACCCGAACTACAGCGCCCAGCAGATCAGGGACTTTATCTGGAAGCTGGGGACCGGCGCAGGCACCGAGTTGATCGCGCTGGAGCGCGAGTTCAATCTGCTCGAATCTCAACTGGACGCCTGGACGTTCTCGGGTGTGGGCGCGCAGCAGCGTTATGTCAGGCCGCAGCAATGGCAAATGACTATGGCGGTGCACAGTGGACGCTACGAAGCCCGGGAACGCATTTTGCGCTGCTGGCGCAAGGAAACCCCGCAGATGCTGGCCACCGATGGCACGCCAATTGGCCTGGAGTTGGACCTCAGCGGCCTGAACCTGCCAAGCCTGCCTGACCTGGAAGCGGACCTTGGCCATGTGGGCTCGCTCAAGTTGAACAACATGAACCTGACCACCTCCCCGGAGGGCTTTCTCTCGCGCTATCGCGGGGTGCGCTGGCTGGATTTGTCGGGCAACCACCTGCGAGAACTACCGCCAGCCCTGGGCCAAATGCACGGCTTGACGCGCTTGTTCCTGCAATTCAACAGTATTCGCCTGAGTCCCGAGGCGGCCGGCATTCTGTCTGAGCGCGTCACCTTGCGCGCCCTGGACCTGAGCTACAACGACCTGGGCTTGACCCCCGACTTCACTCAAATCACCGATATGCGCTCCCTCAACCTGGCGCACACCGGTCTGGAGACCTGGCCGGCGGGTTTGCTTGAGCAACCCTTGCTCGAAGGGATAAACCTTTCAGGCAACCGGCTGACGACCATTCCCGCCTCGATCATCGCGCCCTCCGACGAACAACTGGCAACCACCGCGCAGGTCAACAACGTGACGGATGCGAGCGACAACCCCTGGACCGACGCGACCTTGCAGGCCACGCGCGCTTACGGCGAGCGGCTTGAACGCGCGGGCCTGGCTTCGCCGGAGCGCCCGAACCGGCTGGTCGCTACAGCGCCACGCAGCACGGGGCGAGTGGCGTGGGGTGGGGGCAACGATGCGGTCTTTCGGCGTTGGGCCGTCGGCCTGTCCGAAACCGAGGCGGCCGCCCGCCAGATCCAGTGGCAAGGCCTGCGTGGGCAGACCGGCTCGCAAGGGTTCTTCGACATGCTCCGGGACCTGCAAACCACTGTCGACGGGCAGGAAGACCTGCAGCGCCGCGTCTGGGCGGTGATCGATTCCATCACGGCCAACTCCACCCAGTCGGAAAGCCTGCGCGCGCAAATGTTCGAGTGGGCGGGCAGGGCGGCATGCTGCGACCGGGCGGCGTTGTCGTTCAGTAACCTGGAAGTCATGTCGCTGGTCGACAAGGCCCGGCTCCAGGCGTTGGACGCGACCCAGGGCGTGGCGCTGTCGAGCTTGTCCAGGGGATTGCTGCGCCTGGACGAGGTTGAGCGGATTGCCCTGCGCGATATTGATCAACGTCGCGCCACGATCAATGCCGACCCGGCGTTGACGGCGGCCGAAAAATACACGCGCCTGGCGCTATTGGAGGAGGTTGAAATCAGGTTGGCCTATCGCTACGGCCTCAAGGACCGCCTGCAACTGCCTGGGCAACCCCTGGACGTCAAGTTCACCCAGTTGGGCAACGTAACCCCGGCCATGCTGGACGCTGCCTACACCCGCGTTGTGGCACTGGATAATTCGGCGCAGATGTTCCAGGCCTTGCTGGCCCGGGAATTCTGGCAGGACTACGTGACGCAGAAATATCGGCCCCGGTTCGAGGCACAGAGCAAACCGTATCAGGACCGGATGGAGGCTTTGCACGACAGGTTTTCTGACGGCACCCTGGCCGAAGCGGCCTACGACACGCAGGCCAGGGCGCTGCAAGCCCAACTGGCGATTGATGATGCCGCGCTGATCGACACCCTGACCCGCCAGGAGATCGCCGCGCACCTGCTCCCCAGGGAGCCGCTTCAAACCTTGAACGAACCGGTGTTCAGTCAGCTCACCTTGCAGTTTTCGAACGCCCAGGCCATCGAATTCGAGGGCAAACAGTATTTCATCGCAAGCCTGCCGGACGCCGGGGATGGGCAGCATTATCTGTTGCGCGTGCAGCGCTCGGACAACCCTTATGAACTGGCCAACAGCGGCATCATCGCCAAGCCGGATGCGGCGGGGGTGTGGAAGCGCAGGGGCCTCAAAGGCGGGGGCGTTTCCGAGGACGAGTACGAGTCTGCGTCGGAGTCCATGCCGGTCACGCCCTACAGCGCTGACGAACTCGCCTTCATGCGTCAGGCCGTGCACTTTTCGGCTCAGAAGAACGTGCTGGGGCGCTACAACCGGGCCAACAACGGCAAGTATCCTCTCAGGGACCTGCAAGGTCGGCCGATTCGTATCCGCAGCCTGGAGCGAGAGGCCCGGATGGACGCCGGGACGACCTATGCCTCGACCCAGATCAAACCCTACATCCGCTTTGAAGGGTATGAGCGCGTGGCGGCCTTGTATGAAGAGAAACTGCAATGGCGCACGTTCACCGCCGATGACGTGAAAGTGCCCGGAGAAAAAGCCTTGATCGGGCAGTCCATGGTGGTGGCCAACCGGCGGATCGCCAAGGGCGAAATCATCGGCCTGTACGGCGGGGTGGTGATCCCCTACGACATGTCGGTGCGCTCGGAGAGCACGTTCGGCATGGTCGTTGCCTATAAAATGCTCCCGGACGCCGGCGCGTTTCGCGCCGATCCGATCTTTATCATCGGCGACACCATCACCTCCAGGATCAACACGAACTTCGAATACGATGCTCAAGGCACGCCGGTACGCCAGGCCACCGGCGGGTACAACGTAGAGTGCGTGCCGTTCCAGGTGGAAGCCGAGCACGCCACCAGCGCGCCAGGCAAGAGAACGACCTATCGGTTGAATACGATGTTTGCCACGCAAGATATCCCGGCAGGTGTGGAACTGCGGATGGATTACGGTTACACCGAAAACATGATCAAGAACAAATTTGCGTGAGGCATCGGCCCTGAACACCGCCTGGTATTCAGGGTCGCCAAGGCCGAGTCAGAACAGGAAATACCGCTGCGCCATCGGCAGCACCTCGGCCGGCTCGCACCACAGCAGCACGCCGTCCGCCTTGACCTGGTAGGTCTGCGGGTCCACTTCGATGTCCGGCAGGTAATCGTTGTGGATCAGGTCGGTTTTCTGCACGTCACGGCAGCCCTTGACCACCGCAATCTGCTTTTTCAAGCCCAGGGCCTCGGGCAATCCGGCGTCCTGCGCCGCCTGGCTGATAAAGGTCAGGCTGGTGGCGTGCAGCGAACTGCCAAAGCTTGCGAACATCGGGCGATAGTGCACCGGCTGCGGCGTGGGAATCGACGCGTTGGCGTCGCCCATCAGGCTTGAGGCAATCGCGCCGCCCTTGAGAATCAGCGTCGGCTTGATACCGAAAAACGCCGGACGCCACAGCACCAGATCGGCCCACTTGCCCACTTCAATCGAACCGACAATATGGCTCACGCCGTGGGTGATCGCCGGGTTGATGGTGTACTTGGCGATGTAGCGCTTGGCGCGGAAGTTGTCGTTGCCGGGGCCGTCGCCGGGCAGCGGGCCGCGCTGTTTTTTCATCTTGTCGGCGGTCTGCCAGGTGCGTGTGATCACCTCGCCGACCCGGCCCATGGCCTGGCTGTCGGAGCTGATCATCGAGAACGCGCCGAGGTCGTGCAGGATGTCTTCGGCGGCGATGGTCTCGCGGCGGATGCGGCTTTCGGCGAAGGCCACGTCTTCGGCAATGCTCGGGTCGAGGTGATGGCAGACCATCAGCATGTCCAGGTGTTCGTCGATGGTGTTGCGCGTGAACGGTCGCGTCGGGTTGGTGGAGCTGGGCAGCACGTTGGGGAAACCGCAGGCCTTGATGATGTCCGGCGCGTGGCCGCCACCGGCCCCTTCGGTGTGGTAGGTGTGAATGGTGCGGCCCTTGAGCGCGGCCAGGGTGGTTTCGACGAAGCCGGACTCGTTGAGGGTGTCGCTGTGAATCGCCACCTGCACGTCGTATTGGTCGGCCACGCTCAGGCAGTTGTCGATGCTGGCTGGTGTGGTGCCCCAGTCTTCATGCAGCTTCAAACCGATGGCGCCGGCCTTGACCTGTTCGATCAACGGTTCGGGCAGGCTGGCGTTGCCCTTGCCGGTGAAGCCGATGTTCATCGGGAACGAATCGCTGGCCTGGAGCATGCGCGCCAGGTGCCAGGGGCCGGAGGTGCAAGTGGTGGCGTTGGTGCCGGTAGCCGGCCCGGTGCCGCCGCCGATCATGGTGGTGACGCCGCTGGTCAGCGCCTCTTCGATCTGCTGCGGGCAGATGAAATGCACGTGGCTGTCGATGCCGCCGGCGGTGAGGATCATGCCTTCGCCGGCGATCACTTCGGTGCTGGCGCCGATGGCCATGGTCACGCCGGGTTGAATGTCCGGGTTGCCGGCTTTGCCGATAGCGTGGATGCGGCCATTCTTGAGGCCCACATCGGCCTTGACGATGCCCCAGTGGTCGATGATCAGCGCGTTGGTGATCAACGTGTCGACCACTTCGTGGGCGAGCAGCTGGCTCTGGCCCTGGCCGTCGCGGATCACCTTGCCGCCGCCGAATTTGACCTCTTCGCCGTAGACGGTGAAGTCCTGTTCCACTTCGACGAACAGCTCGGTGTCGGCCAGGCGGACCTTGTCACCGACGGTGGGGCCGTACATGTCGGCGTAGGCTTGGCGGCTGATTTTCATGTGTGTGAACCCTGAAAAAATGTGTTGAATGTGAAACCGCTATCGGGAGCCAGCCCCCTCCCACAGGGGAGCGTACTTCAACTGTGGGAGGGGGCTTGCTCCCGATGAGGCCCTAAAGATCACCCATGATTCGGCCGGCAAACCCGAACACCCGCCGCCCACCGCTCAAGTCCACCAACTCGATGTCGCGACTCTGCCCCGGCTCAAAGCGCACCGCCGTGCCCGCCGGAATATTCAGGCGCATGCCCCGGCTTGCCGCGCGGTCGAAGGTCAGCGCGTCGTTGGTCTCGAAAAAGTGATAGTGCGAGCCCACCTGAATCGGCCGGTCGCCGCTGTTGGCCACGCTCAGGGTGACGGTGCGGCGGCCGACATTCAGTTCGATCTCGCCAGGCTGGATCTGATATTCACCAGGAATCATGCAGGTTGCCCCAGGGTCTTGAAGTAGATGGCGGTCGGGCTGTAGCGCCCGTCCGGGCTTTGGCAGTAGTCGGGCAGTTCACCGACTTTGGTGTAGTGCAGCGATTGGTAGAAAGCTTCCGCGCCGGAGCCGGCCTCGGTGTCCAGATACAAGAGGCCGCGCCGGTGCTGGCGCGCGGCGAGTTCCAGCGTGTTCATCAACTGCTGGCCCAGGCCATGGCGTCGCGCGCTGCTGTGTACCAGCAGCTTTTGTACTTCGGCGCGGTTGCGCCCGTTGGCTTTCTGGCATAGCGCCAATTGCACGCTGGCAATCACCTGCTCGTCGCGCACCACTACCCACAGCAGCAGGCTCTGGTCTTCGATGCTGGCTTGTACGCCGGTCAGGTAGGCGCGGGCCTGGGCCTCGTCGAAGTCGGCCATGAAGCCGACCGAGGCGCCATGCTGTACCGCGTCCAGCAACAGCTCGATCAACCCCAGGCGGTAGTGGGCAAAACTTTCAGCATTGACTCGACGCAGTTGCGCAGTACTCATCGATGTCACTCCTTGGGCGGTTCGGCGCCCGGGTTCAAGGCCAGTTGCATGAAGGTCAGGTCCAGCCAGCGGCCGAACTTGATGCCCACTTGCGGCATCTGCCCGGTGGTGACGAACCCCAGGCGTTCGTGCAGGCGGATCGAGGCCAGGTTGCCGCTTTCGATGGCCGCGACCATCACGTACTTGCCGCAGGTGCGCGCGCGTTCGATCAGGGTTTCCATCAACCGTGGGCCCAGGCCTTTGCCGCGCTGGTCGTTGCGCACGTACACCGAGTGTTCGACGCTGTAGCGAAAGCCTTCGAAGGGCCGCCAGTCGCCAAACGAGGCGTAGCCGGTGACCTCGTCGTTTTCGATCGACACCAGAATCGGATAGCCCAGGGCCTGTCGCGCCTGGAACCAGGCCTGGCGGTTGGCCAGATCCACCGGTTGCTCGTTCCAGATCGCCGTGGTGTTGAGCACCGCATCGTTGTAGATGGCGCAGATCGCCGACAGGTCGCTTTCAATGGCGTCACGAATCATGGCCGGCCTCTCACGCGATGGGCTGGTGGACGGTGACCAGCTTGGTGCCGTCCGGGAAGGTGGCTTCCACCTGGATATCCGGAATCATCTCCGGGATGCCTTCCATCACCTGTTCGCGGCTGAGCAGGGTGGTGCCGTAGTGCATCAGGTCGGCGACGGTGCGGCCATCGCGCGCGCCTTCCATCAGCGCAGCGGAAATGTAGGCGATGGTTTCCGGGTAGTTGAGCTTCACCCCGCGTGCCAGGCGGCGCTCGGCAACCAGGCCGGCGGTGAAGATCAGCAGTTTGTCTTTTTCCCGTGGGGTCAGATCCATGGTTCAAGGTCCTTCAGACTACATTCATAAAAACACTGGAGATCCCTGTGGGAGGGGGCTTGCTCCCACAGTGCTGATCTTCATGTGCTCCAGATTCTCGGTGCTACCGCTTCCCGTCCCAGCACCGCCGGGCGCAGCAAACGCCATAAATCAATCAACCAGGCCCGCGCCTGCAGCGCTTCACTGGCCAGGCAGCGGGCCACCAGCAGCCCGGGCAGTTGGGTCAGGTCGCCGCGCACCGCATGGGGCAGGGCGCGGCAGGCTTCAAGTAAGTCAGGATCGATGTCGCCGGTGAGCAGCAGGGTGGCGAACACCGGTTGCCCGTCCAGGCCGATGGGTGAGTCGAGCAGGCCATCGGCGCCCACAATGCGCTGGCGCTCATGCCAGAGCAACTGGCCGTCGCGGCGGATATCCAGGTGCGACTGGAAGTGGCCCAGGTCAAAGCGCTCATCGCTGGCCGGGCGACCGAGGGCGACCACGTCCCAGTAGAACAACCGTGCATCGCCCTGCAGCTCAATGCGTGTGGTCAACTCGGCCTGGGCGGCGCTGAACACGATGGTTTCCTGGGGCAGCCACTCCAGCGTGGCGCCGGCCTCCACCGTCAGTTCGAGCTGTTGATACGCCGGACCACTGGCGCGGTACCACTTGGCGGCGCCGGGGCTGGTCAATTGTGCCCACGCCCCTTCGCCAACGTGGGCGCGGATATCCAGCCGATCACCGCCGGCAATGCCGCCGGGCGGGTGCACGATGATGTGCTGGCACACCTCGGGGCCTTCGGCGTAGAGGTGCTTTTGCACGCGCAGCGGGCCGCTGTGCCGGCGCATCACCGGGCGCGTGGTATCGCCGAAACGCGCGTAGCCGAGGTCCAGCGCGGCGTGCCAGCTGGGGGTGAACAGGGCAGGGGAAACGGGCAGGTTCATGGTTTCTGGCTTAGTGTCGGGACGCCACAGGTTAGATGGTTACGAGGCCGCGTACACCCTCGCTTTGCATATTTTCGCCACGGCCCTGCTGCACGATTTCACCCCGCGACATCACCAGGTACTGGTCGGCCAATTCGGCGGCAAAGTCGTAGAACTGCTCCACCAGCAGGATCGCCATGTCGCCGCGCGCCGCGAGTTTTCTGATCACCGCGCCGATCTCCTTGATCACTGACGGCTGGATGCCTTCGGTCGGTTCATCAAGAATCAGCAGACGCGGACGGCTGGCCAGGGCGCGGCCGATTGCCAATTGCTGTTGCTGCCCGCCGGACAGGTCGCCGCCGCGTCGATGTTTCATCTGCAGCAGCACCGGGAACAGCTCGTAGATGAACGCCGGCACTTCCTTGGCCTCGGCGCCAGGAAAACGCGACAACCCCATCAACAGGTTCTCCTCCACCGTCAATCGAGCGAAAATTTCCCGGCCCTGGGGCACGTAGGCAATGCCGGCGTGCACGCGCTGGTGCGGCTTGTAGCCGGTGATGGCTTTGCCTTCCCAGTTCACTGCGCCTTCCCTGGCCGGCAGCAGGCCCATCAGGCACTTGAGCAGGGTGGTCTTGCCCACGCCGTTGCGTCCGAGCAGGCAGGTGACTTCGCCGATCTTCACGTCAAACGAAAGCCCGCGCAGGATGTGGCTACCGCCATAGTACTGGTGCAGCTTGTCGACTTGCAGCATGTTCAAATACTCCTCAAATCGTGCGGGGGCCTGGCTTCTGTGGCAAGCAGGTGTGCATACCACGCACTTTTCAGCGACCGAGGTAAACCTCGATCACCCGCTCGTTTTCCTGCACCTGTTCCAGCGACCCTTCGGCCAGCACGCTGCCCTGGTGCAACACGGTCACGTGATCGGCAATCGAACCGACAAAGCCCATGTCGTGCTCCACCACCATCAGCGAATGCTTACCCGCCAGGCGCTTGAACAGCTCGGCGGTGAACTCGGTTTCGGCGTCGGTCATGCCTGCCACCGGTTCATCCAGCAGCAGCAGTTGCGGGTCCTGCATCAGCAGCATGCCGATTTCCAGAAACTGTTTTTGCCCGTGGGACAGCAACCCGGCCGGGCGCTGCACCGAGGCGGTCAGGCGAATGGTCTCGAGCACTTCCTCAATGCGGTCCTTCTGCTCGCCACTCAGGCGCGCACGCAGGCTGGCCCATACCGACTTGTCGGTCTTCTGCGCCAGCTCCAGGTTTTCGAACACGCTGAGCGCTTCGAACACCGTGGGCTTCTGGAACTTGCGACCGATGCCGGCCTGGGCAATCTGCACTTCGCTCATGCTGGTCAGGTCCAGGGTTTCGCCGAACCAGGCCTTGCCGTGGCTGGGGCGGGTTTTGCCGGTGATCACGTCCATCAGCGTGGTCTTGCCTGCGCCGTTGGGGCCGATAATGCAGCGCAGTTCGCCGACGCCGATGTACAGGTTCAGGTCGTTGAGCGCCTTGAAACCATCGAAACTGACGCTGATGTCTTCCAGGGTCAGGATCGTGCCGTGGCGCGTATTGAGGCCCTTGCCTGCGGCCTGGCCGAGGCCGATGGCATCGCGGCCGCTGCCCGCATCGAAGATAGGTTCCAGCATGACGTTCCTCATTTTTTCAGCAGCCCGATCACGCCCTTGGGCAGGTACAGGGTGACGATGATGAACAGCGCGCCAAGAAAGAACAGCCAGTATTCCGGGAAGGCCACGGTGAACCAGCTCTTCATGCCATTGACCACGCCGGCGCCGAGCAGCGGCCCGATCAGCGTGCCGCGTCCGCCCAGTGCCACCCACACGGCGGCTTCGATCGAGTTGGTCGGCGACATTTCGCTGGGGTTGATAATGCCCACCTGCGGCACATACAAGGCCCCGGCCAGGCCGCACAACACCGCGCTCAGCACCCACACGAACAGCTTGAAACCGCGCGGGTCGTAGCCGCAGAACATCAGGCGGTTCTCGGCATCGCGCAGGGCGGTGAGCACTCGGCCGAACTTGCTTTGCGCCAGGCGCCAGCCGATGTACAGGCTGGCGATCAGCAGCAGCACGGTGGCGATGAACAGCGCCGCGCGGGTGCCGGGCTCGGTGATGCCGAACCCGAGGATGCTGCGGAAATTGGTGAAGCCGTTATTGCCGCCAAAGCCGGTCTCGTTGCGAAAGAACAGCAGCATTCCAGCGAAGGTCAGCGCCTGGGTCATGATCGAGAAATACACGCCCTTGATCCGCGAGCGAAACGCGAAAAAGCCGAACACCAGAGCGAGCAATCCGGGAGCGAGCACCACCAGGCACAGGGCCCAGAGGAAATGGTCGGTGCCGGCCCAGTACCAGGGCAATTCCGTCCACGACAAAAAGGTCATGAACGCCGGCAGCTCATCGCCGGACGCCTGGCGCATCAGGTACATGCCCATGGCATAACCGCCGAGGGCGAAGAACAGGCCGTGGCCGAGGGACAGCATCCCTGCATAGCCCCACACCAGGTCCAGGGCGAGGGCGACAATCGCATAGCAAAGGATCTTGCCCACCAGCGTCAGGGTGTAGGCGGAAACATGAAAGGCGTTTTCCGGCGGCAACAATGACAGCAGCGGCAGGACCAGCAGCACCGCGAGGATCACCACGCCCACCGCAATCGTCACCTTGGGGCCGGCCTTTTGCGTGGCCGTGAGCATCAATGGCTGGTTCATCAGTCGATCACCCGTCCTTTCAGTGCGAAGAGTCCCTGCGGACGTTTCTGGATAAACAGAATGATCAGCGCGAGGATCAGGATCTTGCCGAGCACCGCGCCGATCTGCGGCTCCAGAATCTTGTTGGCGATGCCCAGCCCGAACGCGGCCATGACGCTACCGGCCAACTGACCGACGCCGCCCAACACCACCACCAGGAACGAGTCGATGATGTAGCTCTGGCCCAGGTCCGGGCCGACGTTGCCGATCTGGCTCAGCGCCACGCCGCCCAGGCCTGCGATGCCGGAGCCGAGGCCAAAGGCGAGCATGTCCACGCGCCCGGTGGGTACGCCGCAGCAGGCGGCCATGTTGCGGTTCTGGGTGACGGCGCGCACGTTGAGGCCCAGGCGCGTCTTGTTCAGCAGCAGCCAGGTCAGCACCACCACGAACAGCGCGAAGGCGATGATCACCATGCGGTTGTACGGCAGCACCAGGTTGGGCAGCACTTGAATACCACCGGACAGCCACGCGGGGTTGGCCACTTCGACGTTCTGCGCGCCGAACACCAGGCGCACCAGTTGGATCAGCATCAGGCTGATGCCCCAGGTGGCGAGCAGGGTTTCCAGTGGGCGGCCATAGAGGTGACGAATCACCGTGCGTTCCAGCGCCATGCCGATGCAGGCAGTCACGAAGAACGCCACCGGCAGTGCGATCAGCGGGTAAAACTCGATGGCGGCGGGCACGTAGCGCTGCATCAGCAGTTGCACCACATAGGTGGAGTAGGCGCCGAGCATCAGCATTTCGCCGTGGGCCATGTTGATCACCCCGAGCAGGCCGAAAGTGATCGCCAGGCCCAGCGCGGCCAGCAGCAGGATCGAGCCCAGGGACATGCCGCTGAACGCCTGGCCGAGGATCTCGCCAAACATCAGCTTGCGTTTGACCTGGGCCAGGCTGGTCTCGGCGGCGGTGTGCACGGCGGCATCGGTTTCCACGCCGGGCGCCAGCAGCGCATCGAGGCGAGTGCGGGCCAGCGGATCGCCGGTGCCGCCGAGCAGGCGCACGGCGGCCAGGCGCACCAGCGGGTCGCTGTCGACCAGTTGCAGGTTGGCCAGGGCCAGGCTGAGGGCAGTGTGCACGCCCTCGTCGGTCTCGGCGGCGACCTGCTGGTCGAGCAATTTGAGTTGCGCAGGCACGGCGCTTTTTTGCAGGGTGCGGGCGGCCGCCAGGCGCACTTTGGGATCGGCGGCAAGCAGTTGCTGGCTGGCCTGTACGTTATCGATCAGGCTGCGCAGGCGATTGTTCAGGCGTACGGTTTTGGTTTCGCCGTTGAGTGTGAGCTGGCCTTGTTGCAGGGCGTCCACCAGCTCGATGCGCGCCGGGTCAGGCTGGGCGGCCCAGTCCTGGAGCAGCTTGGCTTGTTGCATCGGGTTGGCGTTGATGAAGTCTTCGGCGTCGCTGGCGTGTGCGGCGAGGGGCAGCAACAGCAGAGCGGCGAGGATGACGCGGTAAAGGGCAGAGGGCATAAACAAATGTCCTGATCATGCGTGGACAGTGTGGGAGGGGGCTTGCCCCCGATAGCGGAGTGTCAGGTGAAACTTCTGTCACTGAACCACCGCCATCGGGGGCAAGCCCCCTCCCACATTTTTAACCTGTGGTGGGGGTTTAGTTGCTCTTCACCGCATAGTCCGGCTTCTTGTCATTGCCCGGAATGTAAGGGCTCCACGGCTGGGCACGGATCGGCTCTTCGGTCTGCCACACCACCTGGAACTGCCCGTCGGCCTGGATCTCGCCGATCATCACTGGCTTGTGCAGGTGGTGGTTGGTCTTGTCCATGGTAAGGGTGAAGCCGGACGGCGCGGCGAAGGTCTGGCCGGCCAGGGCTTCACGCACTTTGTCGACGTCGGTGGACTTGGCTTTTTCCGCTGCCTGCGCCCACATGTGGATGCCCACGTAGGTGGCTTCCATCGGGTCGTTGGTCACCGCTTTGTCGGCGCCCGGCAGGTTGTGTTTCTTGGCGTAGGCTTTCCAGTCGGCGACGAATTTCTTGTTCACCGGGTTCTCCACCGACTGGAAGTAGTTCCAGGCGGCGAGGTTGCCCACCAGCGGCTTGGTGTCGATGCCGCGCAGTTCCTCTTCGCCCACCGAGAACGCCACCACGGGCACGTCGGTGGCTTTCAGGCCCTGGTTGGCCAGCTCTTTGTAGAACGGCACGTTGGAGTCGCCGTTGACGGTGGAGATCACGGCGGTTTTGCCGCCGGCGGAGAACTTCTTGATGTTGGCGACGATGGTCTGGTAATCGGCGTGGCCGAAGGGGGTGTAGACCTCTTCGATATCCTTGTCCGCCACGCCTTTGGAGTGCAGGAACGAACGCAGAATCTTGTTGGTGGTGCGCGGGTAGACGTAGTCGGTGCCCAGCAGGAAGAAGCGCTTGGCGCTGCCGCCTTCTTCGCTCATCAGGTATTCCACTGCCGGGATCGCCTGCTGGTTGGGCGCCGCACCGGTGTAGAACACGTTTGGCGACATCTCTTCACCTTCGTATTGCACCGGGTAGAACAGCAGGCCGTTGAGCTCTTCGAACACCGGCAATACCGATTTGCGCGACACCGAGGTCCAGCAACCGAACACCACGGCGACCTTGTCCTGGGTCAGCAACTGACGGCCCTTTTCGGCGAACAGCGGCCAGTTCGACGCCGGGTCCACGACCACCGGCTCAAGCATCTTGCCGTTCACACCACCCTTGGCGTTGATCTCGTCGATGGTCATCAGCGCCATGTCTTTAAGGGACGTTTCGGAGATCGCCATCGTGCCGGACAACGAATGCAGGATGCCGACCTTGATGGTCTCTGCGGCCTGTGCGGTCCAGGTCAGGCTCATGGCGACGATGGAGGCGGAAAGAGTGAAAGCCTTGATCAAGCTGCGACGCTTCATGGTGCGATCTCCGAGAACCTGTTGGTGTTGTAAGGGCAGATGCAGGAGGCATTGCAAGGGGTGTGCCTAGTCGGAAAAGAGCACCTGTCGGTCGTTTCGCCAGGGGGCCTGGCGCGATGGCGCACCACAAGCGGGCAGGCGCAATTGATGGTGCGCTGCCAAGCGCCAAAATGACGCGCGTTAGCTATGTTCAAGCCAGGTTTGCAGCAGGACACCGTGGGGTACGAACCGCACAGTGTCAGCGAGAGCAACTATGTAGCGCCCGCGGCGTTGGCGAAGGGAGAGGATGAAACGCTTATCCATATTGCGTTTCGAGGTTTATGTCATGGATGCACCCCTCTCCCGGGAAAAGCGCGCCACTCTCGGCACCCTGACCCCCGCTTTTCTCAGCGCCGATGATGCTGCACGCTACGTGCACGAGCGCATCCCGCGCACCGCCGAGCAAGAGTACGGCAGCGTGATCCTGCAGCGGCTGTCCGATGATCTGTTTGTCGCCTCGCAACCTGTTGTTGGCCGCGCCAGCGCGTTTGACTGGACCCAACTGCTGGATCGCTCCGGACCCACCGCAGACTTCATTGACCCGACCGGCTACCGGATCGTGGCCAGCCTGCATTCCCACCCGGACATCGTTCAGTCCACCAGTCAATTGAACCCGTCGTGGTCGATGCCGCAGGTCAAGGCGTTTCTCAGTTTCTATTCCGAGCCGGATATTATTTTCAACTTCACGGAGCGCGCGCGATTCAGGCTGGCCTATTTGTCTGGCCCGGACGGCGCCTTGCTCAAGTATCAGGTGCACGACGTCAAGGCTGCCGAAGGCCATGTGAATTGGTTGAAGACGCAGGGTCCCTGGACCTCACCTGACGCGCCCGATGGGACCCTGGAAGGCGCGTTCAAAAAGCTCGCCAGTGTGGGCAAATTGACGTTCCTCGTATCCAGCCCGTCATGGGGCGGCTCCGTCGGCGAGGTGCCGCAGGATTGGCAACCGCTCAGACCGTTCACCAGCGAACCGCTGACCTTGCCCTGCGGGCCGGTGTTTCCCTCGCAGGACCTGGCGCTGAACTACGCTCAACAGCGCATTCAGCGCCAGCCCGCGTTGCAACAACAGGTGGTGATCCTGCAGCAGACGCTCTCGGAGCGTTACATCGCCAGCGAACCCGTCGCGGTCGAGCCGCTGTTCGATCCACTGCCGCCGCTCCCTGCCGGCTGCTACGTACGCGGCTTCTACGTGCAGGCGCGACCGTTGCCGGGCAATTACCCTGAACTGGAAGACTGGCTGTACAAAAACTTCATCAGCCCGATGCAGCTGGCCCGGCACATCGCCCACTACCGACATTTTGCCCGCAGCGTGCAATCAAACCTCGGTGCTTCGCTGTTCATCCGGCTACGTGATGAGGCGATCCTGTACTACCGCTTCTCTGGTTCGGCCGCCGAGTCGAAGCTGTTCGACGCGGGCAGCGACGGCACAGTCAATGACAACGGGCACCAGGCCAAACTCAAGGCCGGCACCTTGTTGACTCGAGCGTTCGTGCGCCAGGTGGCGCAGGCAGGTGAATTGTCGGTGCAGAAGACCAGTGCGCTGTGGGACCGCCTCGGTGTGGTCGAGGAGACGTGGGAACCCTACGCCGATTTTCCGTTGCCGGGGCTCAGTCGCCGTTTTCTGACGGCCGACGATGCGGTTCGCTACGCTCACGCCAGTATCGGCGGGCGTCGGGACAAGATGTCCGGCGGGCTCGTTTTGCAACGCAGTGACGGTCGCTTTGTGGTCACAGAACCTGTTGAGACGCCTGTGCGGGGATTGTTGCATGACGGCTGGTACCCAAAGGGCCGGTTGGGGAAAATGATTATTCTGCATGCAGGCCATCGCTTGAAAGGGCGCTACGGCGCCTGTCCAGGACTGTCGACGATGGAGACGGCCAATAGCGCCCGTCTCAAGTGGACGCACCAGGAAGCCGAACTGTATGGGCAAATGTTCACCGATCAGGAGGTCGAGGCGATTGTTCAGTCCGGGTTGCCGGGGTATTTGTCAGGGACACAGGACAGCTTGATCAGCTTCCAGCCAGGTCCCGCCCCAGGCAATTGGCGGCAGCAGTGGCAAGCCGATGCAGCCGGCGGGATGAGCCCCATCGCCAGGCAACTCGAAGACGGCAAGATCAAGCCAGCCGACGTGGTCCGCTCCCTTGTCGAGGGGGGCACCTTGCGGGTCATGACCGGCACGGCGCTGTGGGGGCCGGCCGAGAAAGTGGCAGTGGACTGGGGGCCTTTTGTTCGCGTGCTGGAGTTTCAGCGCCCGGTCGAGCTGAGTTACGGTGGGCTATTCGAAACGGCGGATGCGGCCGCGCTGGATGTCTACCATCGTCGGCCTGAGCGGGAACAGCAGCGCTATGCCGATCAGTACTTCGCCTTTATTTTCAAGCACGAAGAAAAACAGGAGTACCTCGCCAGCGAGCTCGTGGCGACCACGCGCAAGACACCGCTGCTGTCCCTCGCGGACGTATCCGCAAACCCGGTGCCTGAAGGTTTTGGTTGCTGTGGTGTGTACTACTCCCAGCAATGGTCGAATGAAGGCAAGACGAAATGGCTGGAACGTTTTTTTATCGCGCCGCAGGATTTGAGTATTGCGATTACCCAGTTACGTAACGCCCAGTCGCCGTCTACCCGGCAGCCTTCGTTGTATATCGCACCGCCCGAAGGTGTATTGCTACGCTATCGCTCACCCTCTACCAGCGCCTTGTTTGAAGCGCAAAGCGAAGGCGATACGTTTGAGACGGTCCAGGCCAAGCTGGATAGCGGTACCCTCTCTGCACCGGAGTTTGTCCACAAGGTGGCCAATTCGGGTGACCTGCAGGTCATCCGCTACAGTCATTGCTGGGACCGCCTGGGCAAGGTAACGGGGCAGTGGCAGCCCTACGCGCATATTCAGCGTCGCCGGTTGAGCCCCGCTTTCCTGTCGATGGACGATGCTGCGCGGTATGTGCGTCGGCGTGTGCCGGTGACAGCGCGCGTTTGCTACGGCGGTGCGATCCTGCGACGCGACGATGGCTGGTTCCTGGCCACCGAGCCGGTTGTGGTGCTCAATGAAGTGTTCGATATCAAGCAGATTTTTCCTGACAGGTTGGCCGACCTGGGGCTCCATCCTGTTCTCACCTCGGTGGTTGCGCTGTATCACTCAAAACCTGCGAGGCACATGCCGTTCCTGCTGACAGCCGAGCAGGCAGTGATCTACAGCGCCATGTTTTCCACGCGGGTCCTGGCCCAGGCCATGGCCGCCGTAGCCGATCACATGCATCACTATTCATTGGGGGCGGACGGATCATTGATCAGCCTGCTGATAACACCTCGCTCCAGGCTGATCAGCCGTCAAAATGTGGTATTGCACCCGCAAGGCCGCCACGATTGGCTGCATGGAGAGCTTGAGCGCAAGCTTCGCTCCGGCGAGTTGACGCCTTTGGAGTATGTGAAACTAGTAGCCTTGACCTACCCATTGCAGGTGGTGGTGGGCAGCGGGATGTGGGGTGAGCCGGGCCAGGTATCGAACTGGTGGCTCCCGTTCGCTTCGGCCGCCAGTACCGATCGGGGCTACCCCATGGCTCAAACTGATCCGTCCTGTAGCGCGATCTGCGCCCAACCGGACGACGCCGCACTGTGTGTACACCAGCAAGTGACGACGCGTGCCGAACTGAGTTTCGGTTACCTGCTCAAGTCCATGAAAAACGGCAACTTCACCGCGACGTTGCCAGTGGCCGACAGGGGCGCCAGGTTTGCTCATCGCCGGGTGTTCAGCGACGTCGGTTACCCCTACCGCTATGAAATGGCCGGGCTGTATTTTTGCGTGCCGCAGCACGCTGACTTTCATCCGGCGGGGTCGTCGGTGGCGGGGGCCAGCCGGTACCTGGGGCTGTTCTCGCCTGCTGATTTGAAAAGTGCGCTTGCGCTTCTGCATGCCACCGCGTCGCGCGCGGCCCTTCCGCTCTATATCTCCTGTGCGGACGGTGCGTTGCTCAAGTTCGTGATACAGGACAGGCAGTTTATCAAGCCCAATGACCTGCTCTTTTTAAGGCTGGGGTTGTTGAGTCCGCGTGATTATATTCGCCGCATGGCGTCGGCCGGGGAGCTGCGGGTGCTCCGCTCCAGCGCAAATTGGCCAGGGCTTGGCGTGGTCGGCGACGACTGGCAACTGGGCCATACACGAGCCGTTGCAGACCCGCGCGACAGCCGTTTGGTGCTGGGACCGATTCATTCCCATGCCGAAGATGCCGCGCACTATATCCATGGACGGGCGGGGACATTCAGCGGCGAACAGTATCTGGGTGCTCAACTGGCGAGCCAGGACGGTCTTTGCTACCTGCCAGTGCTTGCGCAGCCCGACGACGGTTTTCCCTCGGCAGTGGCCGAGCGATTGTTTCCTCAGGCGCGCTTTGCGGGCGGACCGAGCCCCTCCCTTGCGTTCCCGCTGCCGCAGTTGCCTCAGGGTTACCAGTTGAATGCTGCTCACCTGGTGTTTCATGCGGGGCTCGACCAGCCTGAAGCGGTCGGTGAAAGTGAGTACAGACAGTACTTCGTCTCCTGGCGTGAGCTGGGGTTCTACCTTCATGAGTTGAAACGCAAGGGGCTGCCTGTAAACCGAGTCTATCTATCGGTGCGCGATGGTGCGTTGTTGAGCTACATGCCGCGGTTCAGCAATGAAGAGGCCACGCTATTCGACACTGCCGCCAAGTGGTCGAAAGACGAGGGCTACTCAGCCGATGCACCAGCCCCTTCCAGGGTTGTCATCGAGCTGGCAGGCATTGGCGAGTTGCAAGTGATTCACCCGGGACGCTTCTGGAGGCTGCAGGGCAAGGTGGAGGCGGATTTCAAGGATGTGAATGGCAGTTTCGTCCCGGACAAGGACGAACTGTGAGCCGTTAGCGCTTGCGCATCAACCCGATGAAAAACAACCCGCCAATCGCCGCCGTGGCCACGCCAATAGGCAGGTCTTCGGGGGCGATCAGGGTGCGTGCGGCCACGTCGACCCACACCAGGAACAAGCTGCCCAGCAGCGCGCACACCGGCAGCAGACGACGATGCTCGGCGCCGACCAGGCGCCGCGCGATATGCGGCACCATCAGCCCGACGAAGCCGATGGAGCCGCTGATGGCCACCAGCACGCCAGTCATCAGCGAGGCCACCAGAAACACCTTCAGGCGCACCGTGCGCGCGTTGAGGCCCAGGGTCACGGCGGTCTGTTCGCCGGCCATCAATGCGTTGAGCGGTCGGGCCATGCCCAGCAGAATCAGCAAGCCCAGCAGTACCGTGACGGCGGGGATCGTCAGTAATTCCCAGCGCGCCAAACCGAGGCCGCCGAGCATCCAGAACATCACCGCCGACGCCGCGCGATGGTCGCCCATGAACAGCAGCAGGTTGGCGGCGGCCATCATCACGAACGATACCGCCACGCCGCACAGCAACAGGCGATCACTCTCCAGCCGGCCATTGCGACTGGCCACCGCCAGCACCACCAGCATGCTCGCCAGCGCGCCGATGAATGCGGCGATGGGCAGGGTCAGCAAACCGATGATTTCACCCACATGCAGCACCACGATCACCGCGCCGAGGGTGGCGCCGGACGTGACGCCGAGCAGGTGCGGGTCGGCCAGCGGGTTGCGCGTGACCGCCTGCAACACCGCGCCGATCAGCGCCAGGCCGGCACCCACCAGCGCCCCCAGCAGCATGCGCGGCACGCGGATCAGCCAGACAATATGCGCCTGCCCGGCCGGCCAGTTCACCTCGCCGAATCCAAAGGCCTTGTGCAGCAGGATGCGCCACACCACGTCCACCGGCACCCGCGCCGGGCCAAAACCCAGGGAGATCACGCAGGACACCAGCAACAGCGCACCGAGGGCGGCGAGCAACAGGGCGTAGCGACGACTGATCATTCGCCGTGGAACCCCTTGGCCAGGGTTTCCACCGCCTGCACGTTGTCGATGCCCGGCGTGGCCTGCACATAAGGGATCACGATAAAGCGCTGGTTTTTGATCGCGTCCACCCCTTGCAGCGCGGGGTTGTTGAGCAGGAATTGCTCTTTTTGGTCGGCAGTGATTTCGCTGTAGTCGACGATCACGATCACCTGCGGGTTGCGCTCCACCACGGTTTCCCAGTTAACCCGGGTCCAGCTCGCATCGATGTCGTCGAGGATATTGCGCCCGCCAGCGGCAGCGATCAGCGCCTGCGGCATACCCAGGCGCCCGGAGGTCATGGCGCGGTCTTCGCCACTGTCGTAGAGGAACACGCGAGGCTTGTCGGCCGGCAGGTCTTTTTGCACCTCGGCGACTTGCGCCTGCATCTGCGCGATCAGCACATTGGCGCGGTCCTGCACGTCGAAGATCCTGCCCAGGTTGCGCAGGTCGTTGTAAGTGTCGTCCAGGCTCGCGGCCTTGCGCTTCATCACGAACGCGCAGGACTCGGTCAGCTCATACACATTGATCCCCAAGGGTTGCAGGGTGGCGGGCGTGAGGTCGCCGCCCACGCGCATGCCGTAGTCCCAGCCGGCGAAGAAGAAATCCACGTTGGCGTTGAGCAGGGTTTCCACCGATGGGTACTTGCTCGCCAGTTCCGGCAGGCCGTCGAGGATCGCGGCCATCTCGGGCGTCACCGACTTCCAGCCAGTGACGCCGCTGTAGCCGGCCATGCGCGACTTGAGGCCCAGGGCGAGCATCATCTGGGTCATGTTGATGTCATGGCTGACCGCGTGTTGCGGCGCTTCCTGGAAGGTCACGTTGCGGTTGCAGCTTTTGATGGTCACCGGGTAATGGGTCGCTTCGGCGAACGCCTGGGCGGTGCCGAACAGCAGGGCGAGAGACAGCAGTGAGCGCAGCATCATGGTTGAGTTATCCAGGTGATTCGGGGGTAGCCGGACAAGGGGTGAGTGTCGATCAGTGCCTGCACGCCAAACACGTCGTACAGCAGTTCGGCAGTGAGGACTTCATGGGGCGTGCCGCTGGCGATGATGCGGCCGTGGTCGATCACATACAGGCGATCACAGAACGCGGCGGCCAGGTTGAGGTCGTGGATGCTGGCCAGGGTGCCGATGTGCAGGCGCTTGACCAGGCGCAGCAGCTCCAGTTGGTAACGCGGGTCGAGGTGATTGGTCGGCTCGTCGAGGATCAGCAGGTGCGGCTCCTGGGCCAGGGCGCGGGCGAGGATCACACGCTGCTTTTCGCCGCCTGAGAGGGTGGCGAAAGCGTGGTCTTCGAAGCCTTGCATGCCAACTGATTCGAGCATGCTGCACACCAACTGCCGGTCGTGCACGGTGTCGCCATCGAACAGGCCCTTGTGGGGCGTACGGCTCATGGCGACCACTTCATCCACGCGCAGGCCGAAGGCATCGGGGAACTCCTGCAGCACCACGGCGATGCGTTGCGCGCACCATTTGGCGCTTTGCTTC
Source organism: Pseudomonas sp. Leaf59 (assembly GCF_920984685.1). NCBI lineage: Bacteria > Pseudomonadati > Pseudomonadota > Gammaproteobacteria > Pseudomonadales > Pseudomonadaceae > Pseudomonas > Pseudomonas sp. Leaf59. The sequence goes on from NZ_CAKLBR010000006.1 coordinate 230,343, forward strand.
CACACGTTCTGATGTTGCAGCAGTACGTCGCCCTGGTCCGGTTTGCTGAAACGATAAGCGCAGCGCAGCAGGCTGGTCTTGCCGCTGCCATTGGGGCCTATCAGCCCCACGAATTCACCGGCGGCGACGTGCAGGCTGGCGTCACACAGGTGGAACTGGTGATGACAGCTGCCGTGGTCCCGTGGGGTCCAGGTGAGGTGGGTGAGGCTCAGTGCGGTCATCAATTTTCTCAGGTGCAGTGCAGGGTCTAAAGGTGGGAGGGGGCTGTGTGTAATGCCGGTCAGAAGGTGTAGTCCGCCGTGACGAACAGCGAGCGCGGCTCGCCTAGGATCCACTGTTGGCCGTCGTTGTACTGGCTGACGGCGTAGGTGCGGTCAAACAGGTTGTTCAGTTGCAGGCCCAGGGTGGTGTTGCGCAGGGCCTTCCATGACACGCTGGCGTCCACCACGGTGTAGCTCGGCAGCTCGTTCTGATTGGCCATGTCGGCATAGCGCGCGTCGACATACCGCACGCCGGCACCGGCGCGGATGCTATCGCTCACGGCCTTGCTCAGCCACAGGTTGGCGGTGCGGCGCGGCACGTCCACCGGGCGGTTGCCGTCGCGCGATACCTGCACGCCGCCGACGTCCTGCTGGAAGTCGTCGTACTGCGCACGCACGAGGGCGGCGTTGGCTTGCAGCTGCCAGGCATCGGGCAGTTGCAGGTCGAGGCTGGCTTCCAGGCCACTGGAGGATTGCTGGCCGACTTGCTGCTTGAGGTTCGGGTTGCCCGGAACGTCGGTCAGCAGCTTCTTTTTCACAATGTGGTAGGCCGCCAGGGTCCAGTCGCCGCGTCCGCTCCAGAACGCCTGCTTGATGCCGATTTCGCTTTGTCTGGCCGTGGACAGGTCGAACTGCTGCTGGCCCGGGCTCAGCGAGATCAGGCCGCCGACGCCGTCGGTGCTGGTGGCGTACTGGCCATAGAGCGAGGTGTCCGGCGTGATCGCATACACCAGCCCGGCCTTCCAGTTGTTGCCGGTCAGCGTTCTGCTTGTTTGGCTGCCATCGCGCAAATCATCGCGATCGACATGGGCGTAGTCGCGGCGAATGCCGGTAACCAGTGCGAGCTGGTCGGTGAGCTGCAGGCGGTTTTCGGCAAAACCTGCGACGGTTTTGGTGGTGGTGGCGAACAGCGGTTCGAACGGATCGGCGCTGGCAAACGGCCCCGGTTGCGGGTGGTTCACGTCGATGGGCTGGCCGTTGGCAAAGGTGTCGTCAAACGGCGAGTTGCTGGCCAGGCGAAAGCGGATGCGGTTGTACTCAATGCCGGTCACGGTCTGGCTGTCGAGACCGAACAGCGTGTGCTTGAAAGTGAAGGTCTGGCGATCACCCACCTGTTGCTGATTGTGCTTGATGCCGAAGTTACCGCTGCGGGTGAGTTGGCCGTTGGTGAAGTTGTAGTTCTCGGCGTTCTGCCAGCGGCGCTGGTTTTTCAGGTAGAACAACTCGTTGGTGGCGCTGACGCTGTCGTTGATCTGCCACTCGCTGGTCAGGCGCGTCCACTGGTCGTTGTAGTGTTGGGTGTCGTTGCTGACGTTGTAGTTCTTGTCGCGCAGGCCCTTGTGCAACTGGCCGTTGATCAAGGGGGTGCCGAAGTAGTTTTGCGGTTGCTGGTCGCCGTAGTCGCTGGCGAGGGTGAAGCTCAGGGTGTCCGCCGCTTGCCAGCGCAGGGCGCCGCTGACGAAGTCGCTGGCCGAATCGCCACGGTCGATGAAACCGTTGCTGCGCAGGCGATTGAGGTTCAGGCGGTAGCTCAAGGTGTCGCTCAGCGAGCCGCCGCTGTCGAGGGCTTGCTGCTGGCGGTCGTAGGAGCCGTAGCCGAGGCGCACGTGGTTTTCGATTTCGCCTTCGAACGGTTTTTTCGGCACCGTGTTGATCACCGCGCCGGTGGCGCCTTCGCCGTACAGCACCGAAGCCGGGCCGCGCAGCACGTCGACGCGCTCCACCGACCAGGTGTCCACCGGGAAGGTCGAGGTGCCCATGCCCATGTACATGCGGTTGCCGTCGTACAGCTGCATCACCGAACCCTGGCCGGTAAAACCGCGCGCCGACAACGAGGTGCCGCCGTCGCCCGGCGAGCCGGTGCGGCTGATGCCGGTGGCACGGGAGATGGCGTCCTGCACACTGGCATCGCCACGCTGGCGAATCTGCGTGCCGGTCTGGCTTTCGACGCTGCCCGGGGTTTGCAGGGCGCTGAGGTTAAGGCGCGAGCCAGCGGTGGTCGGGGTGTTCAGGTCGACCCGTTCGTCATCCACGGCGGGCGCGGTGACGGGGCTGGCGGGCAGGGTCAGGGCCTGGGCGCTGTTGTGCAAGGCGAGCAGGCACAGGCCGGACGCTAGGTACTTGTTCATCGGTCGATCAGTCTTCCTGGGGTGTGCTCGCCGCAGGGTGCGGCGAGCAACGATAACGCACAAAGTGTTATAAGTTAACACTTATCGGCTGCGTGACTAACGTCCGCGCAGCCTACACAAGCCTTGCGGCGTGGGCATCTCGCCGGTTTCACGCAGAACCTGAGGCGGATTCACCTTGAGCAAAAAGACGCGACAGCACCAGGCGATCGACTGCCCACACGGCGATCAACGAAGCGCCCACCAACGGGAAAATGATCGCCAGGCCGAGCATGATCAGCATCGCGGTTTTCCATTTCGGCAGGTCATGGCGCAGCGGCGGAACGCCCAGCCCGCCCATGGGCCTGCGCTTCCACCAGATCACCACGCCACTGACCGCGCTGAGCAGAATCATCAGGCAGATCAGCAGTACGATCAGCTGGTTGACCCAGCCGAACATCTTGCCCTCGTGCAGCATCACGCCGGTCTCGGTGGCGCGCGCCGCCAGGTTGTAATGCTGCCAGCGCACGTCGGCGAGGACCTTGCCGGTGTACTGGTCCACGTGCAGGGTGGCGTCATTGCGCGGGTCGTCGGCGAACACCGAGACCGTGAACACGCCCGTGGCAGTGGTGGGGAAGGTGATGCTGTAGCCGGGTTCGACCTTGCGCGCAGTGGCCAGGTCGACCACCTGTTGCAGGCGCACGCCGGGCGCGGCGGGGCCTGCATGCATGGCGCCGTGGTTCACGTGTTCGGCATGGTCGCCGGACATCGGCATCGGCGTGTTTTCCATCGCCCACGGCACCGTCTGCTGGCTGGCGCTGTTGAGGATGCGCGCCTGCTGGTCGGACTGCGGCACGTTGTTCCACATCGCCGCCGGGAAGGTGTTCCACAGGGCGGCGTATTGCTTGCCCCAGAAGCCGGTCCAGGTCATGCCGCTGAGCAGCATCACCAGCAGGAAGGCCGCGCCCCAGAAGCCGGCGACGGCGTGCAGGTCGCGCCACAGCAGGCGGCCCCTGGCGTTCAGGCGCGGCCACAAGACCCCAGCCGATGACTTGCCACGCGGCCACCACAGGTACAGACCGGACACCACCAGCATGACCCCCCAGCCGGCGGCGAGCTCCACCAGGCGGTCGCCGGTGGTGCCGATCATCAATTCACCGTGCAGTGCGCGGGCGATGGCTTGGAGGTTGTATTTGGCGTCCTGCTCGCCAAGCACGTTGCCGCGATAGGGGTCGACGAACACGGTTATTTCGCGGCCGTTGTTGTGCATGACGAATTGCGCGCTGCGGGTGGCGTCGGTCGGTGGCAGGTACTTGCTGATCGTCGCCTGCGGGTAGGCGGCCCTGGCGCGTTGCAACTGTTCATCGGCGCTGAGGGCGTGTTCAGCGCTTTTTACGTTGAGCAGGTCGGCGTACATCAGCGGGTCGAGCTGGGGTTTGAACAGGTAGATGATGCCGGTGAGGGCCAGCAGCACCATGAACGGGGCCACGAAGAGGCCGGCGTAGAAGTGCCAGCGCCAGGCGAGGTTGTAGAAGGATACTTTTTGGGGGGTCATCAGGGGCTCCGCAAGCCATGAATATTGGATGCCGATTGGGCCGTCATCGGGAGCAAGCCCCTCCCACACATTTACAGGTGCGAAGGGGGCTAGCTCCCGATGCTTTTTACAAGCACAGGGTGTGAAGGGCCTACGCGGCAGCGGGCGGAGCGCGGCTACGGGCGCCGGGGAAGGTACTTTGCCGGGCATGGCCCAGGCGCGGAGCGGGGGTAAGGGCGGCTATCGGCGGCGGAATGTCGAGGGCGACCCAGGACACGCCGCCGGGCAGGGCAGGGCAACTGAACAGCAGGTCGCAGTAGCCGCATTTTGCCCAGAGTGCGTGATGATCGTCGGGGGCTTGAGGGTGATGGGAGTTGCCGTGGTGTGCCGGCATGTCCATGGACATGCCGACGTGATGATTCATCGGCATCGCCTGGGAAATCAGCGGACCGATAAAGATCATCAGCATGGCGAACAGGCTGACCCAGCCGCCGCGTGTCAGGCGGTGGCGTGCAGACAACCCGGCGCGAGAGGCGCCCATCGATCAGCGACCTATTGGGCGTGGTTATGCGCGTGGGGCGGTGCCTTTTGTACCGACACCTGGACCTCGACCCTGCCGGCCTTTTCGAAGGTCAGGGTCAGCGGGAAGTGCTTGCCATCGGCCAACAAACTGCGGTCCTTGAGGCCCAGCAGCATCACGTGATATGCCATGGGCGCGAAGGTCAGCTCGCCGTTGGCCGGCACCGCGACGCTGGTCACTTGCTGCATCTTCATCAGGTCGCCCTGCATCACATGCTCATGCAACTCGGCCTTGTCGGCCACGGGGGTTTCGACACCGAGCAGGCGGTCCGGGGTTTTGCCGTCGTTATGGATCACGAAATACGCTGCGACGGTGGGCGCATTCGGTGGCAGCTCCTGGGACCAGGGGTCGCTGACCAGCAGCTCGCCGGCCTTGTAGTCATCGGCATTGGCGGCGCTGAACACGGGCATCAGCAATGCGGCCAGCAGCAGGGAAGATTTGAGCATGACAGTTCTCCAGAACGGTTTTGAACGCAGTTCACGAGCGAAGCAAATCAGACCGTGGGAGAGGCGCGGGGGTTGAGGCTCGGCCATTGACGGCGCGGGTTTGGGGCGTGTGGCGACGGCGGTGAAAGGCCCTGGGAGGCTTCAAAACGAGCGACGTACAACTGCGGCACATGCCCCGGCAGCGCCACCCATGGCGTCGAGCCCGAGCAGCACCAGCAATGCTGCATCGTGGAGTGATCGTCCTGCTGCGGCGCCGGGATCTCCAACTGGCCCAGGGCGACGGTCTTGAGGCTTGCGCCAGTGGACGAACAGAACCCGCCCCAGAACAGCTGCTTGACCGGATCGTGCGCTGGCTGCATCGCATTGGCTAGCGGCATGGCAAACGCATTGAACAGCACTGCAAGGCAGGCGATCCAGGCAAGTGCAAAGCGTTGACGGGCCATGGCGGACAATCCGTGGGGGTAAGCGATCAGGCGAGTATTTAGCCTGAACGGGGTGGATAAGTAAAAAGGGCTGGTGTGGTGGGGTGGCGCAGTGCAATCAGATGGCAGTGGCGTGAAGCTTGAGTCCCAGCGCCTTCATGACTTTCATGATAGTCGCGAACTCGGGATTGCCAGTGCTGGAGAGGGTTTTGTATAAACTTTCGCGGCCCAGGCCTGTATCGCGGGCTATCTGGGTCATGCCTTGGGCGCGGGCGATGTTGTTAAGGGCTGAGCGAATAAGCAATCCATCACCGGAATCCTCTTCGAAAGAGGCTTCAAGGTACTCGGCCATATCCTCGGGGGTGTTGAGGTGCTCGGCTATATCGAAATCTTTGAACCTGGTCATGCGTCACTCCGGTTTTTCAAATTCAGCTGCGATGTGTCTCGCGCGTTGTATATCGCGTTTTTGCGTTGATTTATCGCCACCCATCAACAGCAGGTAAATAACTTCATCTATGCGCTTGAAGTACACCCGATATCCAGGACCGTAGTGGATGCGCATTTCTCAGTGAGAGTGGATTGCCTGCAGCACCGCATCCACCGCTGTGAATTCTCGATCCACTCCTGCCAACACTGGCCGCTTCAACACCAGCACCGGCACCCCCAACTCCCGTGCCACTTCCAGCTTCGGCTCGGTGGCCGTGCTGCCACTGTTTTTGCTGATCAGCACATCAATTCGCTGGCGCGCAAACAACTGACGCTCATCCTCCAGCAGAAACGGCCCGCGCGCGCCGATCACTTCGCAGCGCTCATTGCCCGGGTACACCTCCAGCGCGCGCAGGGTCCAGAACTGGTGGTCGGGGATTTCGTCGAGGTGCTGCAACGGCTCGCGCCCCAGGGTGAACAACGGTCGTTTGAACGGTTTCAACGCTTCAACCAACTGCGTCCAGTCACTGACTTCGCGCCAGTCGTCCCCGGGCTGCGGCTGCCAGGCCGGACGCCGCAGTGCCCAGCACGGCACCCCGCAGGCGCGCGCCGCCTGGGCTGCGTTGTGGCTGATCTGCGCCGCATACGGGTGGGTCGCGTCGAGAATCAGGCTGACGCCTTCGGCGCGCACAAACTGCGCCAGGCCGTCCGCACCGCCATAACCGCCCACGCGCACCTGGCAGGTCAGGTCGGTGGGCACGCGCCCAACCCCCGCCAGGCTGTAGATATGCTGCGGCCCCAGCGTCCGCGCGATGGCCAGCGCCTCGGTCACGCCGCCCAGCAGCAAAATCCTGTTCATGACGGCTTGACCATGTCCAGCAGGGTGATCGGCAGCGCCTGGCGCCACGTATCGAATTCCCCCAACGGCTGCGCCTGGGCCACGTGGATGCGTGTGAGTTCGCCGCCATGCCGGGCGCGCCAGTTCATCAGGGTCATTTCGCTTTGCAGAGTTACTGCGTTGGCGACCAGCCGCCCGCCTGGGCGCAATTGCTGCCAGCAGGTTTCCAGCACGCCCTCGCGGGTGACGCCGCCGCCGATGAAGATCGCGTCCGGCGCCGCAAGCCCCGCCAGAACCTCGGGTGCCTTGCCGCGAATCAGTTGCAGGCCCGGCACGCCAAGGGCATCACGGTTGAGTTCGATCAGGCCCTGGCGACCAGTATCTGCTTCAATCGCCAACGCGCGGCAGCTTGGGTGCGTGCGCATCCATTCGATGCCGATGGAGCCACTGCCCGCGCCCACGTCCCACAGCAGTTCGCCGGGCAGCGGCGCAAGGCGCGCAAGGGTCATGGCGCGCACGTCACGCTTGGTCAGTTGACCGTCGTGCCGGAACGCCGAATCCGGCAGGCCGGCAAGGCGTGACAGCCCCGGCGTGTCGCTGCAGGCCTGGCAGTCGATGGCGACCAGGTTCAAATCGGCGACCCGGTCCAGCGTCCACGACTGCGCGAGCCCATCGATGCGCTGCTCATCCGCGCCGCCCAGGTGTTCAAACACGCTCAGTCGGCTTGATCCAAATCCGGCCTGTGCCAGCAACGCGGCGATCAACCCAGGGCTGCTGCCGTCGTTGCTTAACACCAGCAAACGCACGCCGCTGGCCAGATGCGCGTTGAGCGCCGCCAGCGGCCGGGCGACCACGGATAACGTCACCACGTCCTGCAACGGCCAACCCAGCCGCGCCGCCGCCAGCGAGACGGACGACGGCGCCGGCAACACCAGCAGTTCGTCAGCCGGCACCTGCCGCGCCAAGCTGGCGCCCACACCGTAGAACATCGGATCGCCGCTGGCCAGCACGCACACCGGCTCTCCGCGCCGTGCCAGAACGGGCGCCAAAGAAAACGGGCTCGGCCACACGTGCCGCTCGCCGCGAATACACACCGGCAGCAGGTCCAACTGGCGCTGACCACCTATAATCCGCGTAGCGCGCAACAGGGCGTGCCGGGCGTTTTTGCCCAGCCCCTTGAAGCCGTCTTCACCGATGCCTACAACCGTCAGCCAGGGCGACATATCCATTCCTTGAGCGACATCCGACGGGCAGGCTTTTCATGCCGCCGGACAAAGCAGGCATAATACCGCGCCTTTACCCGTCAACCGGTAGCCCCGTGAACCCATCGCCCGCCCTGAACACCTTGCGCCCCTCGGCTTGTCCGGGGTTGCTGCGTATCGTCCAGGCGCTGGATGGCGGCATCTGCCGGATCAAACTGCCCGGCGGTTCGATCACCGCCACCCAGGCCCACGCGGTGGCGGACGCGGCCCGGGCCTACGCGGGCGGCGTGATCGAGGCGACCAACCGCGCCAACCTGCAGATTCGCGGGATCGGCGCCGAGCAGGACGCCTTGATCGCGGCCCTGCTGGCTGCAGGCCTTGGGCCGAATAATGCGGCGGGTGACGACGTGCGTAACCTGATGCTCAGCCCCAGTGCCGGCATCGACCCGCAGATGCTGTTCGACACCCGCCCGCTGGCCGCGCAGATCCTCGCCACGCTGGAAAACCATCCGCGCTTTCATGAGCTGTCGGCCAAATTCGCCGTGCAACTGGACGGCGGCGAGGCCCTGGCGATGCTCGAGCACCCGCACGACGTGTGGTTGTCGGCGTTTGAACGCGGCGGCGATACCTTGCTGGCGTTCGGCCTGGCCGGGTGCCCGGGGCTGGATGCGCCACTGGCGGCCGTGCGTCTTGAGCAGGGGCATGCCCTGGTGGTCGCCGTGCTGGAAGCGTTTCTGGCGCTGGCGACGCCGCAGCAAACACGCATGCGTCATCTGGCTGTGGATAACCTTGTGAGCCGTCTGAGCCTGCCGCTGTTGCCGGCAGATGGCTTCAAACGCGCGGCCAGTAGCGCCTTGCTGCACCTGGGCAGTTATCCACAACGGCAGAAAAACCGGTGCTATGTCGCCGCCGTGGCGCCGTTGGGTCGTCTGGATTCGACGATGCTCAACGGCGCCGCACAACTGGCCAGCGAGCACGGCGACGGCACCTTGCGCTTCACTCCCTGGCAAGGCGTGCTGCTGCCCAACCTCACACAACCTCAAGCGGTGACTGCAGGTTTGACGCAACTGGGCTTTCTCTGCTCGGCCGACGCCCCCCTCGCCCGCGTGATCGCCTGCACCGGTTCCAGCGGCTGCGCCAAGGGCCTGGCCGACACCAAGGCCGACGCCCTCGGCCTGCCGCCCGGCCATGACGTGCACCTGTCCGGCTGCTCGCGCTCCTGCGCCGCTGCGCACACCGCGCCAGTCACCTTGCTGGCGGTGAGCCGCGGCCACTACGACCTCTATTTTCGCGATGCAGCCCAGCCGGGTTTCGGCCGGCTGCACGCGCGCAACCTTTCCATTGAAGCGGCGGGCGCCGTGCTGCGCGCTCGTCCACGGAGCAACACCGATGATTGATTACATCCGCGACGGTCAGGAGATCTATCGCAACTCCTTCGCCATCATTCGCGCGGAAGCCAACCTGGAGCGCATCCCGGCCGATCTGGAAAAACTCGCGGTGCGGGTGATTCATGCGTGCGGCATGGTCGGCGCCATCGACGGCCTGCAGTTCTCCGAAGGTGCGGGCAAGGCCGGGCGCGATGCGCTGGCGGCCGGCGCGCCGATCCTGTGTGACTCGCGGATGGTCTCCGAAGGCGTGACCCGCACGCGCCTGCCGGCCAACAATCAGGTGATCTGCACCCTGCGTGACGACAGCGTGCCGCAGTTGGCGCGTGACTTGGGCAACACCCGCTCTGCCGCCGCGCTGGAGCTGTGGCGCCCGCACCTGGAAGGCAGTGTGGTGGTGATCGGCAACGCACCGACCGCGCTGTTTTACCTGCTGGAGATGCTCGATGCCGGCGCGCCGAAACCGGCGCTGATCCTCGGCTTCCCTGTCGGCTTCGTCGGCGCCGCCGAATCCAAGGCGATGCTTGCCGCCGACAGCCGTGGCGTGCCCTTCGTGATCATGCAGGGTCGCCTCGGTGGCAGCGCCATGGCTGCCGCCGCCGTCAATGCGCTTGCCACGGAGGTGGAGTGATGCCGGCACGCGGACGCTTGATCGGACTGGGCGTTGGCCCCGGCGACCCGGAGCTGATCACCGTGAAGGCCCTGCGCCTGCTGCGCGAATCCCCGGTGGTGGCGTACTTCGTGGCCAAGGGCAAGAAAGGCAACGCGTTCAGCATCATCGAGGACCACCTGGTGCCCCAGCAGACCCTGATGCCGCTGGTGTACCCGGTGACCACCGAAGCGTTGCCGGCGCCGCTGTCCTACGAACAGGTGATCAGCGACTTCTATGACACCGCCAGCCTGCACGTGGCGGCGCATCTGGACGCCGGCCGCGATGTGGCGGTGATCTGCGAGGGTGATCCGTTCTTCTACGGCTCCTACATGTACCTGCACGACCGCCTTGCCGAGCGCTACGAAGCACAGGTCATCCCCGGCGTGTGCTCGATGCTCGGTGGCGCTTCGGTGCTCGGTGCGCCGTTGGTGTACCGCAACCAGAGTCTGTCGGTGCTGTCGGGCGTATTGCCCCATGAAGACCTCAAGCGCCGGCTGGCCGATGCCGACGCGGCGGTGATCATGAAGCTGGGCCGCAATTTCCCCAAGGTGCGCCAGGTGCTGGAAGAGCTCGGGCTCGCTGAGCGTGCGCTGTACGTGGAGCGCGCAACCATGGCCAATCAGAAAATCGTGCCGCTGGACCAGGTGGTGCCGATGTCGTCGCCGTATTTCTCGCTGATCATCGTGCCCGGTGAACGGTGGCAAGGGTGATCGATCCCGCGATTGTCATCCTTGGCCAGGGCAGCCTCGCCACCGCGCGCGCTATCCAGCAGGTGTACCCCGCTGCATTGATCCACGGCCTGGCCGGACGCGTCGACGGCGCGGACGTAAATTACAGCGAATTCGGCGCCACGTTGCGCCAGCTCTACCAGCAGGGCACGCCGCTGATTGCGCTGTGCGCTGCCGGCATTGTGATTCGCACCCTGGCGCCGCTGTTGTTGGAAAAGGGCGAAGAGCCCGCCGTGCTGGCGGTGGCCGAGGACGGCAGTGCGGTGGTGCCGCTGCTCGGTGGCCTGGGCGGTGTGAATGTCATGGCGCGCGAGATCGCGGCGGCGTTGAACGTGGCGGCGGCGATCACCACCAGTGGCGAGCTGCGTTTCGGCACCTGCCTGCTCAACCCGCCCCAGGGTTATGAACTGGGAGACCTGGCGCTGGGCAAGCGCTTTGTCAGCGATCTGCTGGCCGGTGAACGTGTGCGCATCGAAGGGGCGGCGCCATGGTTGAACGAGGCGAATCTGCCCCAGGATCAGCAGGCTCATCTGGCGATTCACGTGGGCAGCGCCGCGCGCGCGCCTGCGGCCAATGAACTGCTGATCTACCCGAAAAATGTGAGCGTCACCTGCAAACCGGGCGCGCAGTTGGCCGAGCGGGTGCGCACCGCGCTGCAACAGGCCGGCATCGCGCTGCAATCGCTGGCCTGTCTGTTGGCCAGTGACACGCAGATGGCGGACGCGTCGTTGCACGAAGCCGCAACGCAGTTGGCGGTGCCGCTGCGGTTCGCCAGCGTCAGCGAGGACGCCGATATCGTGATCGATGTTGCCGAGCAGCCGCTGGAGCTGTCCCTGGTCGGTCGCGCGCGTGGTCGTCTCGCAGTGATCGGCCTTGGCCCCGGCGCCGCCGAGTTGATGGTGCCGGCGGTGAAGGCCGAGCTGGCGCGCTGCACCGATGTGCTGGGCTATGAAACCTATGTGCGCATGGCCGGGCCGTTCCGCGACGATCAGGTGCAGCACTGCACCGACAACCGCGAAGAAATGCAGCGCGCACGGCACGCCTTCGAACTGGCCGTGCAAGGCCGTTCGGTGGTGGTGGTGTCGTCCGGCGACCCGGGCGTATTTGCCATGGCCGCGGCCGTACTCGAGGCGCTGCACGAATCCAGTGACCCGGCGTGGCATCAGGTCGACCTGCAGATTTTGCCGGGGGTGTCCGCCTCGCTGGCGACCGCCGCCCAGGCCGGAGCGCCGCTGGGTCATGACTTCTGCGTGATGTCGCTGTCGGACAACCTCAAGCCCTGGTCGATCATCGAAAAACGCCTGGACCTCGCGTCCCAGGCCGACCTGGCGCTGGCGTTCTACAACCCGATCTCCCGCGCACGGCCGTGGCAACTGGGGCGAGCGCTGGACATCGTCGCACAGCACCGCACGCCCGAAACGCCGGTGGTGCTCGGCCGCGATATCGGGCGACCGGGCCAGACCCTGCGCGTCACCACCCTGGGGCAACTCACGCCCGAGCAGGTGGACATGCGCACGATGGTGCTGATCGGCTCGTCCACCACCTGCACATTCCCGCGTGCCGGTGGCGGTGAGTGGGTGTACACGCCGCGCTGGTACGGCGACAAACCCAACGCCTGATACCGTGGGAAAGCTCCGATTGATTCTCGGGTTATACCGGTGGGTGGTCGGGGCTTTTTCTTTTTTCATCGATGAAACAGGCGCGACCTGACGCTGCGCCCGGCAATTGCTGGGCGGCGTGTTGCGGTGCGCGCAGGCAAGGGATAAGTGTCGTCTGGCAAGCGCGCCCGTCACTGGACTAGGGTGGAGGCAGCCCCAATGTGGGGCACTTGTGGAGAGCTGAACATGGAGCGACATCATAGAAGGATCAACAGTACAAAAAGGCGCAAGTTGATTGCGGCCTACAAGCTTCCGGCGGCGTTCGGTGCGCAGGCTTTGTCGGCGCCCGACCCCGACGACGATTCGAACGCGGCGGTGGTCAATAACAGCGTGATCTCGTTTGCCGAGGGCCTGTCCGGCCTGAGCCGCGAATACATTCGCAAAAGTTACTTGCTGGCCAGCAGTTATGTCAGCGATGTGTTGAAGATTCATCGCGGCACCGAGGCGTGGTATGACGAGTTCATCAAGGTGATGATCAGCCTGGGCTGGCTGCCGATGCGCAGCAGCTTCGAGCGGGTCTCCAGCAGCGGCAAGGGCCTGACGGTGCAACTGGCGGTGCTGAACATGATTGCCGCGATGCTCGCCTCGACCGCACTGGCCGGGCCGGTGCTGGCGGCCTTGCCCAAGCTGGCGGCGGATGCGCTGGAGGCCATGAAGCAGCAACCCGCCTCGTTCGAGTTGTTCAAACGCAACAGTACGCTGCGTCAGGGCGGAGACTTTGGCGTGGCGTCGTGCACCGAAGCCAACGGCGAAGTGATGATGGTGCTGGTGACCTACAGCAGCCAGGGCGTGAGCAAACAGGTAGGGCTGCCGTTTCTGGAATGGGACAGTTCCTCGTTCGAGGCCTTCAGCGGGCAGACCTGCCTGGTGCTCAATACCTCGCTGGTCAACGAAAAGACCATCCAGCTGATGCGCGAGAGCGCGGGAGACAAGGTGCAGTCGGCTATCGCCAGATACCGCATCTGAGGCATTTATCAGGCCTGTGGGACCAACGGTGGGAGGGGCTTGCCCTAATGCCGTTCAGTTAAGCGCAGATTCCCTGTGGCGAGCAGGCTTGTCCTGCGTTGGGCTGCGCAGCAGCCCCAAAACCAGACGCTGAGCCGTATCAGGTACACCGCGTTTTGCTTGATTGGGGGCGCTTCGCACCCCAACGCGGGGCAAGCCCGCTCGCCACAGGAATGAGGCTGTCTGAAACTTCAGGTTTTAAAATCAATAAGCTATTTTGTGTTTGATAAGCGCTGGCAAGTCGTACCGCCGCTCCCAATCTGCGCTTAACTGAACGGCATCAGGGCAAGCCCGCTCGCCACAGCGGCTAGAGTTTGCTGCAAGACAACCCCGTTGAAGTCAGGAAGGCGTGTGTTCCGGGCGCTGTTGGCGCTGCGCCACCCAGAACTCCACCAGCTCACGCAACTGCGACAACTCCACCGGCTTGGCCATGTGCCCGTCCATTCCGGCCTGGCGTGCGCGTTCCTTGTGTTCCGAGAGGATATGCGCAGTCAGCGCCACCACCGGCGTGCGGATGCGCTGGTGGCTGACTTCCCACGCGCGCAGTTGCTGGGTGGCGGAGAAGCCATCGAGGATCGGCATTTCGCAGTCCATCAACACCAGATCGTAGCGCTGGGCCTTCATCGCTTGCAGGGCTTCTTCGCCGTTGCTGGCGGTGTCCGGGTTGAGGTTGAGCTTGCCAAGCATGCCGCGAATCACTTTGGTGGAGATGCTGTTGTCCTCGGCCACGAGGATGCGGAAGTCGGCTGGCACGGTAATCGCGGCCGGTGCGCTGAGTTGCGCGCGTGGCTGAGTGTTGCCTTTGTTGCGCTGGGTCAGTTCGTCGGCCAGGGTGGTCTTGAGTGTATAACCGGCCACCGGCTTGGCGAGGATGCGCTTGATCCCGCTGTTGCGCGCGATGATCTTGCTCGGCGCGTTGCTGATGCCGGTGAGCATGATCAGCAGGATGTCGTGGTTCAAGCTCGGGTCTTCCTTGATCTTCGCCGCGAGCTGCATGCCGGTCATGCCGGGCATGTTCTGGTCCAGCAGCACCACGTCGAAGTAATCGCGCAGGTGCGCCTTGGTGCGCAGCAGCGCCAGGGCCTCCTTGCCGGACGACACGGCGCTCACGTTCAGCCCCCAGGCGCTGCATTGCTGCACCAGCACTTTGCGGCAGGTGTCGTTGTCGTCCACCACCAGCACGCGCGCATCCTGCAGCGGGCCGTCGAGGTCGCAGGTCGGGTGTTGCAGGCGCTGCGGGTCCAGCGGCAGGGTCAGCCACAGGGTGCTGCCCTGGTGCGTGCCACTCTTGATGCCGAACTCGCCGTTCATCAACAGGATCAACTGGCGGGCAATCACCAGGCCCAGGTGGCCGCTCAGGCGCGTGGCCGACACGAAGTTCTTGCTGTGCAGTTCGCTGTGCAGCAAGGCGTCACGTTCGGCGGCGTCCATCGGCAGGCCGCTGTCCTGCACGGCAATGCGCAGGCGTGGCTGGGTGTTGCGGTCTTCCAGTGCGATCACGATCAGCACTTCACCTTCGTCGGTTTTCTGCAGGGCGTTTTCCAACAGACTCAGCATCGCCTGGCGCAGGCGCGTGGGGTCGCCGCTGATGACGCGGGGGACCTGAGGCTGGATAAAGCTGATCAGCTCGACGTTCTGCTGTTCGGCCTTGGCGCGGAAGATGCTCAGGCAGTCGTCGATCAGTGCGTTGAGGTCGAACTGCACGTCATCGAGCTCGATCTGCCCGGATTCGAGCTTGGAGATGTCAAGAATCTCGTTGATCAGCGTGAGCAGTTCGTTGCCGGCGCTGTGGATGGTCTGCACATAGTCGCGCTGCTTGACCGACAGCGGCGTGCCCAGCAGCAACTCGGTCATGCCCAGCACGCCGTTCATGGGGGTACGGATTTCATGGCTGATCTTTGCTAGGAACTCGGCCTTGGCGGCGATTTCGGCGTTGCTCGCGGCCAGGTCGCGGCTGAGACTGAAACGGGTTTCGACAATGGCGCGCTGGCGTTCGCCCAGCGCCAGGCTCATCAGCAGACCGCTTAGGCAGATAAAGCCGAGCAATGTCACGATCAGCCCCTGCGGCGCCACCAGCGTCAGGCCGAGCAGGGCGGGCAGGATGATCAGTGTGCCGATGTTGAACACCACCATCGCCGCCACGAACAGGCGCGCCGGGCGGTAGCCTTTTTGCCAGTGATAGGCCGAGACGAACAGCATGCTCAGGCCGGCCAGGGCCACCAGGGCGTAGGTGATGATGTTCAGCGGCAGGGTGTTGACGAACAGCAGCAACAGACCGCAGAGCACGATCACCAGGATATCGGCCATCAACAGCTTGTTCAGCGGGTGCGGGCCCAGCGGCATGAAGAAACGGTAGGCATACATCAGCCCGCAAGGGGCGGTGAGCAGCAGGGCGAGGTAGGCGCCGGGGGTCTGGATCGCGTGCCAGTTGGGCAGCCACGGTCCCACCAGGTTGAGCAGCAGCGCCAGGCTGAGCATCAACAGCACTTCGCAGGCCGCCAGCCACAGGCTGCTGCGCGAGCGGTGATAGGCGAAACGCGTGAGGTTATGCAGGATCAACATCGCCAGTACGCCGAACAGCAGGCCGTAGATCAGCGTCTGGTTCTGGTTGGCGGCGGCCAGTACCGCCGGCTCCAGGGTGATATAGGGGCGCAGTTCGTGTTCCGACACCATGCGCAGGTACACCTCCAGAGGCTTCTGGCTCTGGGGCATCGGCAGCATGAAGTCACTGCTGGGCAGCGGGCGCTCCGATTGCGGCTGGCGGGTGCCGGTGTTCTGCTGTTCGACCAGGGCGTCGCCGTCCAGCACGTACAGGCTCAGGTGCGACAGGTCAGGGGCGAACACCCGCAGCAGTTGCTCGTGCTTGCCGGGTTGCAGCTTGAAGCGTACCCACAGTGCACCGTCCGGCGGAGCAGCGGTGATCCGGTCCAGTTCGGTGGGGCTGAATTGATTGGTGTAGCGCGGGGACCGTATGTCGCTCAGTTGCAGGTCGGCCTGTTCGTCGAGCAATATCGCCCAACCACTGCCTTGTGCGGCCGCCTGGGCCGGGAACAAGCAGAGCAATGTCAGCAGGCTGACAGTGAAACCTATGGCGATCCTGAGCCAGCGCAAGGCGAAATCCCTTCGTAGGTTGGTGCACGGGTGAACTATGCGCGGGGAGGCATGAGTACGGCAAGGGCCGCAGGCCCTCACCTAACCGAACGGATAGCGGTTACGCGTTCTCGCCACGTTCACGGGCAATGGCGCGGTAGCCGATGTCCGTACGGTAAAAACAGCCTTTCCAGTCGATCTTCGCCGCCAGCTTGTACGCCTGTTGCTGCGCGGCGTCGACACTGGCACCCATCGCGGTGGCGCACAATACGCGGCCACCGGCGGTCACGACCTTGCCGTCCTTGAGCGCGGTGCCCGCATGGAACACCTTGCCTTCCAGCGTAGCAGCGTCTTCGAGACCTCCAATCACGTCGCCCTTGGCATAGTCGGCGGGATAACCCCCGGCGGCCAGCACAATCCCGACGCTCGGGCGCGGGTCCCACTGCGCTTCAACCTTGTCCAGCGCCTGGGCCAGGGCGGCTTCCACCAGCAGCACCAGGCTGGACTGCAGGCGCAGCATCACCGGCTGGGTTTCCGGGTCGCCGAAGCGGCAGTTGAACTCGATGACTTTCGGGTTGCCGGCCTTGTCGATCATCAGGCCCGCGTACAGGAAACCGGTATAGACGTTGCCTTCGTCGGCCATGCCGCGCACGGTCGGCCAGATCACCAGGTCCATGACGCGCTGATGCACTTCGCTGGTGACCACGGGGGCAGGGGAGTAGGCGCCCATGCCGCCGGTATTCGGACCGCTGTCGCCGTTGCCGACGCGTTTGTGGTCCTGGCTGGTGGCCATTGGCAGCACGTTCTTGCCGTCGACCATCACGATAAAGCTGGCTTCTTCGCCGTCGAGGAACTCTTCGATCACTACCCTGGAACCTGCGTCACCAAAGGCATTGCCGGCGAGCATGTCGCGTACCGCGTCTTCGGCTTCCTGCAGGGTCATGGCGACGATCACGCCTTTACCGGCGGCCAGACCATCGGCCTTGATCACGATGGGCGCGCCTTTTTCCCGCAGGTAAGCCAGGGCCGGCTCGATTTCGGTGAAGTTCTGGTAGTCGGCGGTGGGGATCTTGTGACGCGCCAGGAAATCCTTGGTGAAGGCTTTCGAGCCTTCCAACTGCGCGGCGCCAGCGGTGGGGCCGAAACAATCCAGGCCACGGCTGCGGAACAGATCCACCACGCCCGCCACCAGCGGTACTTCCGGGCCGACGATGGTCAGCGAAACGTTCTTTTCGGCAAAGTCGGCCAACTGCTCAAGGGCCAGTACGTCGATGGCGACGTTCTCGCACTTGGCTTCAATGGCGGTACCGGCGTTGCCGGGTGCCACGAAGACTTTCTGGACGCGTGGGTCCTGGGCAACTTTCCAGGCCAGGGCGTGTTCACGGCCACCGCTGCCAATGATCAAAACATTCATTTCAAAAACCTCAAATTCTGTAGGCGCTGCAGGAGCGCTTTTAAATGTGGGAGGGGGCTTGCCCCCGATAGCGGTGGTTCAGTAGCACATTAGTTGACTGATGCACCGCCATCGGGAGCAAGCCCCCTCCCACACAAGCCCGCTCCCACATTTCGATCAAGTTGGATCAGTGACGGAAGTGGCGCATGCCGGTGAAGACCATGGCAATGCCGGCCTCATCCGCAGCGGCGATCACTTCAGCATCACGCATCGAGCCGCCCGGCTGGATCACGGCGGTCACGCCTGCCTTGGCGGCGTTATCCAGGCCATCACGGAACGGGAAGAACGCGTCGGAGGCCATCACCGAACCCGCCACCTGCAGACCGGCGTGCTCAGCCTTGATCGCAGCAATGCGCGCCGAGTTCACGCGGCTCATCTGGCCGGCACCGACACCGATGGTCTGGCGGTTCTTCGCGTAGACGATGGCATTCGATTTAACGTACTTGGCCACTTTCCAGGCGAAGATCAGGTCGTTGATTTCCTGCTCGGTCGGCGCGCGTTGGGTCACGACTTTCAGGTCGTCACTGCCGATCATGCCGATGTCGCGGCTCTGTACCAGCAGGCCGCCATTGACGCGCTTGTAGTCCCAGGCAGCGGCACGC
This sequence comes from Pseudomonas sp. Leaf59, assembly GCF_920984685.1. Lineage (NCBI taxonomy): Bacteria > Pseudomonadati > Pseudomonadota > Gammaproteobacteria > Pseudomonadales > Pseudomonadaceae > Pseudomonas > Pseudomonas sp. Leaf59. The sequence continues at coordinate 248,729 of NZ_CAKLBR010000006.1, forward strand.
TCGGCCGACCATTCGCCGCAGGCCAGCAGGCGCACGTTGGCTTTGCCTGCCACGATGGCGCGGGCTTCTGCGCTGACGCTTGGGGCGATGATCACTTCGACGAACTGACGCTCGACAATGGCCCTGGCGGTTTCGGCGTCCAGCTCACGGTTGAAGGCAATGATGCCGCCGAAGGCCGACTCGGTGTCGGTGGCGTAGGCCAGTTCGTAGGCCTGGCGAATCCCGCCTTCCGCGTCGGGGCTTACCGCCACGCCGCACGGGTTGGCGTGCTTGACGATCACGCAGGCTGGCTTGACGAAGCTCTTCACGCATTCCAGCGCGGCGTCGGTGTCGGCCACGTTGTTGTAGGACAGCTCTTTACCTTGCAGTTGGGTCGCGGTGGCGATGCCGACTTCGGCAGGCTTGGCTTCCACGTAGAACGCCGCGCTCTGGTGCGGGTTCTCGCCGTAGCGCATTTCCTGAGCCTTGATGAACTGGCTGTTGAAGGTGCGCGGGAATTGACTGCGGTCTTCGGTGCTCAGGGTGTCGGCGGCCTGATTCACAGTGCCCATGTAGTTGGCGATCATGCCGTCGTAGGCCGCAGTGTGTTCGAAGGCCTTGAGCATCAGGTCGAAGCGCTGGGCGTAAGTCAGGCCACCGGCCTTGAGGCCTTCGAGCACCTGGGCGTAGTCGCCGGCGTTGACCACGATGGCCACGTCTTTGTGGTTCTTGGCCGCCGAGCGGACCATGGTCGGGCCGCCGATGTCGATGTTTTCGATGGCGGTCGGCAGGTCGCAGCCGGGCTTGTTGATGGTGGCTTCGAACGGGTAGAGGTTGACGGCCACCAGGTCGATCGGCTTGATGCCGTGCTCGCTCATGATGGCGTCGTCGATACCGCGACGGCCGAGGATGCCGCCGTGGATTTTCGGGTGCAGGGTCTTGACCCGACCGTCCATCATTTCTGCGAAACCGGTGTATTCCGCCACTTCCACTGCGGCCACGCCGTTGTCCTGCAGCAGTTTGAAGGTCCCGCCCGTGGAGAGGATTTCCACGCCCAGGGCTTCCAGCTCCCGGGCAAATTCGAGGATCCCGGTCTTGTCGGAAACACTGATCAAGGCGCGGCGGATCGGCAGGCGGGTAGTCTGGTCGGTCATTTCAATTTCCATCAAAAGCAAAGGAGTCAGCAAAAAAGGCGACCGGTTCTACGCGGGCGCCTTTCTGGTTTGATTGAATGCTTACAGCAAATCGTACTGCTTGAGCTTTTTGCGCAAGGTGCCACGGTTGAGGCCGAGCAGCTCACTGGCTTTGGTCTGGTTACCCTTGACGTAGTTCATCACGCTTTCGAGCAGGGGCGCCTCGACTTCGGAAAGCACCAGGTTGTACACGTCCGTGACGGAAGCGCCCTCAAGGTGGGCGAAATAATTGTGCAGCGCCTTCTCCACACTCCCGCGAAGGGTCTGGCCTTCTTCGCTCGGCGTGTTCAGGTGCTGTTTCAAATTGACGTTGTCGCTCACGGGTGCTGTTCCACTCACTAAAGTCTCGGTCATCATCGTCATGCGGCCACCCATTCTCCGTCCCCTGCTCTCAGGCTCTTGTCTCGCTCGGTAAAGAACTCACGAACGGCGGTGACCTGTGCTTGCGTTTCATCCAAACGATTGAACCCGGCGCGAAACTCCCTGGCGCCTGGCAGGGTTGCGAGATACCAACCCACATGCTTGCGAGCAATACGCACGCCCATCACATCGCCGTAAAACGTGTGAAGGGCCGCCAGATGCTCTAGCAGAATACGTTCCACCTCGGGCAACTCCGGTGCCGGCAATACCTCGCCAGTGCGCAGGAAGTGCTCGATCTCACGAAAGATCCATGGCCGCCCCTGGGCGGCCCGGCCAATCAACAGGCCATCGGCGCCGGTGGCGTGCAGCACGCGCCGGGCTTTCTCGGCCGAGTCGATATCGCCATTGGCAAACACCGGCATCGACACCGCCTGCTTGATCGCGGCAATGGTGTCGTACTCGGCAACACCTGTGTACAGATCGGCGCGGGTGCGACCATGCACCGCCAGCGCCGTAATGCCTGCCTGTTCAGCGATCTTCGCCACTGTCAGGCCGTTCTTGTTGTCCCGGTCCCAGCCGGTACGGATCTTCAGCGTTACCGGCACATCGACTGCGGCCACAACGGCCTGCAGGATCTCGGCAACCAACTGCTCGTCCTTCAACAGCGCGGATCCGGCGGCCTTGTTGCAGACCTTCTTGGCCGGGCAGCCCATGTTGATATCAATGATCTGTGCACCCAGTTCCACATTGGCCCGGGCCGCGTCCGCCAGCATCTGCGCATCGCCACCGGCGATCTGTACCGAGCGCGGCTCGGGATCACCTTCGTGGATCATGCGCATCCGCGATTTGCGGGTGTTCCACAAGCTCATGTCGCTGGTGACCATTTCCGAGACTACAAGACCCGCACCCAAACGTTTGCACAGCTGACGAAAGGGCTGGTCGGTGACGCCCGCCATCGGGGCGAGGATCAAGCCGTTCTGCAATGTGTATGGGCCGATGCGTACCGCCGACATAGGACTTCCCTGTTGTGGGGCCGGATCATTAGAGTTCGAAAAAGGGTTGGCATGATACCCGCTCTCGATGACTGGATAAAGGCTGAATTGGATAAAATCTGAACAGTTATTTCTTTATCGCCGTCAGTTCGGTAACCGGCGATTCTGGCAGGTATCTGCCACCAAAGCCCCGCAGAGCGGGCCGTTTCACTCGGGCGAATGAAAGCTCAGGCTGTAATTTACGGCTTTGTTGCCGGGGTCGAGGATATCCAGCGAGATGTGGATCGGCGTTTGTGATGGCATTTCGCTCACTCCGGCCAGCTCGCCGCTCAGGTATTCGGCGGGCTTGAAGCGACGACTGGCGATCAGGCCGCCGTTCATGTCGGCAAAGCGCAGTTCCAGCAAGGGAAAAGGCTGGGAGAACGCCGCACGGTTGTAGATGATCGCATCCACCACCAGCGCCCCGGCGAACTCAGGGTGGCTGCGCACCACCAGGTTGCTGCTCTTGATGTGCGCAATATCGACCCGCGATGGCACCTTGCAGCCAAGCACCGGGCACACTTGCTGGAACCACGGGCGGTAGGCGTCCTGGCGCGCGAGGTCGTCGAACTGGTAGGCGATGAACTGACCGGCGAGGCCGGCAGCGGCGATCAGCACCAGCAGAATCCACAGCAGGCGACGGCCCGGTGTCGATGCGCGTTTCTGCGCGTACAAGTGCAGCGGGTCGTCTTCCAGGTCCAGCAGTTGCTCGTCGTGAACACGGGTTTCGGCGCGCGGGCGCTTGCGGCGCAGCGGCGGGCGTTGTTCCTGCGGCTCGGCCGCGTGGGTCAGGAGTGTGAACGGTGGGTCGGGATTTTCATCATCCAGGGCGGGTTCGTCGTCGAGGGCTTCGGCGCGCCGCGACATCGACGGTTCGGTGCGCTGCCGGCCACTGCTCGGCTCCGCGGGCTCGTCGACAACCGGGGCGCGTTCCTGCGGCGGCTCGCTGAACAGGCTGGCGGCCCATTTTTCTTCCTCGGCCTTCACGGTGTTGCGGCTGGCGCTGAGGGCATCGTCCTTTTGGCGACGGTCGGAGCCGGCGTGACGACGCTCCGCGCCCAGCGGTTTTTCGCGCAGCTCCAGCTTGGCCAGCTCTTCGTCCAGGTCCAGGTTGTCCAGGTCCAGCTCTTCAGCGTTCCACTGTTTCTGGCTGATGGCGCGCGGTGATTCGGGCGTCGGTTCAACGGCCACCGGCAGGTCGGCGTCGCCCGCCTCGGCGCGCTGCTCGAGCAGTTGGCGCAGGGCGTTGAAGACCTGAAGGCACGATCCGCAACGCACCACGCCGCGAGCCGCGCTCAATTGAGCGTGGTTGACGCGAAAGCGCGATTGGCAATGCGGGCACTGGGTGACGAAACTGTCGGTCATGCGGCCATCCGATTCAGGCAAGCGCTCATTCTAGCGCCGACGCCCGCTGATGCGTACCCAGCCATCGCGGTTGGCGATCGGATCCAGCTCAAAATCCTTCGCGTAGGCGGCGGCAACGTCTTCGCCCTGCTCGGCGAGGATGCCCGACAGCGCCAGGCGCCCGCCCGGTTTGACCAGGCTCGACAACTGCGGCGCCAGGGCAACCAGCGGCCCGGCGAGGATATTGGCCACCAGCACATCGGCCTGCACCTGCGGCAGGTCCTGGGGCAGGTACAGCGGGAATTTGCCTTCGGCAATGTGGTTGCGTCCGGCGTTGTCGCGCGACGCTTCCAGTGCCTGCACGTCGATATCGGTGCCCACGGCCTCCCTGGCGCCCAGCAACAGTGCGGCAATGGCCAGGATCCCCGAGCCACAGCCGAAGTCCAGCACATTGCAATCGGTCAGGTCCTGGCCGTCCAGCCATTCCAGGCACAGCGCGGTGGTGGGGTGGGTGCCGGTGCCGAATGCCAGACCCGGATCCAGCAGCAGGTTGACCGCATCGGGTTCTGGCGCGGCATGCCAGCTCGGCACGATCCACAGGCGCTGGCCGAAGCGCATCGGCTGGAAGTTGTCCATCCAACTGCGCTCCCAGTCCTGGTCCTCGATCACTTCGCTGTGATGCTCGGGCAGCGGGCTGCCGGTGAGCAGTTGCATATGGGCCAGCACGGCGGCGGCATCGGTGCCGTCTTCGAACAGCGCCAGCAAATGGGTGTGGGACCACAGCGGGGTGGTATTGAGTTCGGGTTCGAAGATCGGCTGGTCTTCGGCGTCCATGAAGGTCACCGACACGGCGCCCACTTCGAGGAACGCGTCTTCGTAGGTTTCGGCTTGTTCTGGGCTGATGGCGAGACGGACTTGCAGCCAAGGCATGGCGGGCACCTTTGGAAAAATGAGTGTGCAGCGGGGAGGGGGCTGCGAAAGCGCGCAAGTTTACGCGAGCAGCGGGCTTGTGGCGAGCGGGCTTGCCCCGCGTTGGGGCGCGAAGCGGCCCTGAAATCGGCACTCTCGGTTAGGCAGGCAAACCGGGAATGCCCTATTGGGAGTGCTTCGCACTCCAACGCGGGGCAAGCCCGCTCGCTACAACAAGCCCGCTCGGCACAGGTATTTTGCCAACCCTCAAAAACAACAAAGCCGCCAGAAGGCGGCTTTGTTGGTTGGAGCACTTACTGGTTGGCCAGCTTGTGTTCCAGGTAGTGAATGTTCACACCACCTTCGCAGAAGCCTTCATCGCGCACCAGATCCCGATGCAGCGGGATGTTGGTCTTGATGCCGTCGACCACGATTTCGTCCAGAGCGTTACGCATGCGGGCCATGGCCTCGTCGCGGGTGGCACCCCAGGTGATCAGCTTGCCGATCAGCGAGTCGTAGTTGGACGGAACCTTGTAGCCGCTGTACAGGTGCGAATCCACACGTACGCCGTTGCCGCCGGGCGCGTGGAAATGCTTGACCAGGCCAGGGCTTGGGATAAAGGTTTTCGGGTCTTCGGCGTTGATCCGGCACTCCAGCGAGTGACCGTGCATCTTCACGTCGTCCTGGGTGAAGGACAGCACGTTGCCGGCGGCGATGCTCAGCATCTCCTTGACGATATCGATACCGGTGACCATCTCCGACACCGGGTGCTCTACCTGCACACGCGTGTTCATCTCGATGAAGTAGAAGCGGCCGTTCTCGTAGAGGAACTCGAAAGTACCGGCGCCACGGTAGTTGATGTCGATGCACGCCTTGACGCAGCGAGCCAGTACTTCCTGGCGGGCTTTTTCGTCCAGGCCGGGTGCCGGGGCTTCTTCCAGTACCTTCTGGTGACGACGTTGCAGCGAGCAATCGCGGTCGCCCAGGTGGATGGCGTGGCCCTGGCCGTCGGACAGTACCTGCACTTCCACGTGACGTGGGTTGGTGAGGTACTTCTCCAGGTAGACCATCGGGTTGCCGAACCAGGCGCCTGCTTCGGAGCGGGTCTGCTTGGCGGCTTCGATCAGGTCTTCTTCCTTGTGCACCACGCGCATGCCGCGACCACCACCGCCACCGGCGGCCTTGATGATCACCGGGTAACCGACTTCGCGACCAATGCGCAGGGCGGTTTCCTCGTCTTCCGGCAGCGGGCCGTCGGAGCCTGGAACGGTTGGCACGCCAGCGGCGATCATCGCGTCCTTGGCCGAGACCTTGTCGCCCATCAGGCGAATGGTGTCGGCTTTCGGGCCAATGAAGGCAAACCCGGATTTTTCCACCTGTTCGGCGAAGTCGGCGTTTTCCGCAAGGAAGCCGTAGCCCGGGTGGATGCCATCAGCGCCGGTCACTTCAGCGGCCGCGATGATGTTCGAGACTTTCAGGTACGAGTTCGTGGCCAGCGGCGGGCCGATGCAGATGCTTTCGTCCGCCAGTTTCACGTGCATCAATTCGGTATCGGCCGTCGAGTAAACAGCGACGGTCTTGATGCCCTCTTCCTTACAGGCGCGCAGGATACGCAGCGCGATCTCGCCGCGGTTGGCGATCAGGACTTTTTGCAGTTTCTTCGCAGGTTTCAACATCGAAGGCGCTCCGCGGTTCAAACGATGGTGAACAGCGGCTGGTCGTACTCAACCGGCTGACCGTTTTCTACCAGGATGGATTCAATGACGCCGGCTTTTTCAGCGGTGATGTGGTTCATCATCTTCATCGCTTCAACGATGCAGATGGTGTCGCCCACTTTCACGGTCTTGCCGACTTCAACGAAGGCTGGCGAGGTCGGTGCCGGGGTGCGGTAGAAGGTACCGACCATTGGCGACTTGACCACGAAGCCGTTCAGCACAGGCTCTGCCGGTGCGGCAGGCGCAGCGGCAGCAGGTGCGGCGGCCGGAGCAGCAGCGGCCGGAGCCGGCGCTTGCATTTGCGGCGCGTAGAACTGTTGGGCCGGGGTCTTGCTGTGACGGCTGATCCGTACGGACTCTTCGCCTTCCTTGATTTCCAGCTCGTCGATACCGGATTCTTCCAGCAGTTCGATCAGTTTCTTGACTTTACGGATATCCATGAATCATCAACTCCCAAGGGTCGGTCAGGGGCGCTTGGCCGGTTGTTCAAGTTGTTCCAGGGCGGCCTCCAGGGCCAGCCGGTAACCGCTGGCGCCAAGGCCGCAGATCACACCTACCGCTACATCGGAGAAGTAGGAGTGATGGCGGAAAGCTTCGCGTTTGTGCACGTTCGACAAATGCACTTCGATGAATGGGATGCTCACCGCCAGCAGCGCGTCACGTAATGCAACACTTGTGTGCGTAAAAGCGGCGGGATTGATCAGGATAAAATCCACGCCTTCGCCACGCGCGGCATGGATGCGATCAATCAGTTCGTACTCGGCGTTGCTTTGCAGGTAGAGCAAATGGTGGCCGGCTTCACGGGCCCTGCGTTCCAGGTCGAGGTTGATCTGGTCCAGGGTGACTGCCCCGTAGACGCCCGGTTCGCGGGTGCCAAGCAGGTTCAGGTTGGGTCCGTGAAGAACCAGAAAGGTCGCCATCGGCTGTTCCTTGTTATTGATGTGGGTACGGCAGAACCCGGCGACTATGCCGCAAAGCCTTTGTGACTGTCCAGTTCTATGCAGTAGGCAGCACGATTAGCGAGGATAGCGAAAAATTTGTGACTAAGAGCTTGATTCCAGTCATCGGTAACATTGTCTCCAATTCTGTGGAGATCACATTGGGGGAGGGGCTTGCCCCCGATAGGGGTGTATCAGCTACAGATACTGAGACTGACACACTGCAATCGGGGGCAAGCCCCCTCCCACCTGTTGATCTTCATTGGGTTTTGGATCTGCAGTGGGCAGGTTAGACGCGGAAGGCTTTGACCGCCGTGTTCAGTTGCCCGCCGAGCACCAGCAAGTGCTCGCCCTGGCTGCGGCCCTGGCCGATACGCAGCAAATTGTCCTCACCCAGTTGGTGAATCCGCTCGCTGTTGTCGCGTATCTCGCTCACCGCGCCACTTTGCTGTGCGGTCACGTCGGCAATGCGCACCGCCGTCCCGGAAATGGTCTGGATCGCCTCGACGATCTCATCCAGTGCGCCATCCGCCGCCTGGGCTTGCTGGGCGGTGGCCTCGGCGTGTTCGACCTGCGCGCGCATGCCTTGCACCGACTGATGGGCAGCGGTCTGCAGGCCGGCAATCAGGCTCTGGATCTCGGCAGTGGCGCCGGCGGTGCGTTGGGCCAGCGAGCGCACTTCGTCGGCGACCACGGCAAACCCGCGCCCCGCCTCACCCGCGCGCGCGGCTTCGATGGCCGCGTTGAGCGCCAGCAGGTTGGTCTGGTCGGCAATCGAGCGGATCACCGTGAGCACGCCGCCGATGGTGGCCGATTCTTCCGCGAGTTTCTCGATCATCTGCGCGTTCTGCTGTACCTCGTCCACCAGCGCATGCAGCCCGGTCAGGCTCAGGCCGATCACGCGCTGGCCCTGTTCCACCGCCTGGCCGGCGCTGCGACTGGCGCCGGCGGCCTGGCTGGCATCGTCGGCGACCTGCTGGATGGTTGCCTCCAGTTCGCCCAGCGAATCGCGAATCTGCGCGGTGTCCCCGGCCTGGCGTTCGGCGCCGTCGTGCAGGCCGCTGCTCAGCTCGGCCAGGGTGCGGCTGGTGCCGGCCACCGCTTCGGCATTGCCACGAATGGTGCTCACCAGCTCCACCAGGTACGTGCGCAGACGGTTGAGAGACGCTTCGATGTCATGCAGTTCGCGGTTGGTCCTGCCCAGGGCAATCGGCTGACTGAAGTCGCCTTCGGCCCAGGTCGACAGGGCCGGTGCCAGGCTGGTCAGCTTGCGCGCCAGATGCCGTTGCAGGGTGTCGATCAGCAGCGCAATCAGCAGGATCAGGCCGATCATCAGCCCTTGCATCAGGCGCACTTCGCCCTGGATCTTGCCGTGCTGGGCGCGCACCACTGGTTCCAGCCCGGCAATGGCCTGCTGCACCGCGGCGATTTTCAGGTGGGTGGCGGCGCTGAGGTCGGTGCGCTGCTGGATCTGTTCGCGGGTGCGCTTGAGTTCGGCGGGGTAGCGGGTGAGCAGGCTGTTGAGTTCACGCTTGAGGTCGACGCCGGTGTCCTGGGTTTCGGTCTTCGTGGTGTTTTCCAAACCCATCAGCGCTGAAAAGTCGTCGGTATTAGAGTCGGCGCTGGCCTTGACGCCCAGCAGCGGCAGGTGTTCCAGCACCTCGGCCTGGGTGCGCATATTGCCGACTTCGCGCTCCACATCGTCGGCCAGTTCCGCGCGCCCGCTGCTCACCAGCTTGTCGCGGGCCAGGGATAACCGGCCCAGGTGTTGCGACGCTGCCAGCAGCGGCGGCAGGTAGCGTGCGGCATCTACCGAGTTTATGCCGCTGGCGTACTGGCTGAGCTGGTCAAGGTTGGCGCCCAATTCGCGCTCGGCTTGCAGCAACAGCGCCTGCGGGTCGCCGGCCAGTTTGCCGGCGGCCAGCAGCTCGGTTCTGCTGAAGGCTTCCAGGTTGGTCAGGCTGGGGCGCAGGTTTTGCGCAAGCTCGGCGGGCAATTCGTCGAGCTGTTGCAACAGGGTTTCCAGGCTCTGGCTGGCGCTGCTCAGGCGCAGGGCATCACCGCTGGCCAGGTAGTCGTCGATATTGCGCGCGGCCTGGTTCTGGAACGTCTGTGACAGGCCCAGGTAACGCTCCATGAGCAAATAGGGACGCTCCAGCGCGCGTTGCGACCACCACAGCGTCGCTCCCAGCGCCAGGCACACGGCCACCAGCAGCAGGGTATTAAGATTGGTCAGCAGCTTCAGGCGCATGCGGGGTTTCTACCGACAGCAAAAGGTAAGCGCCTGAAGTTATTGCGTTTCCATTACATCCTTATGACGGAATCAGTCGATTCCGGTGAAAAGATGGCACTTTGATTCGGTGCATGCGCGGCATGCACACGATTGCGTCCAGCGTGCTTGGCGCGGTACAGCGCTTCGTCGGCCTGGGCGGCCATCATCAGGCTGTCGGAATCATCGCACAGCTCCACCAGCCCGGCGCTGAAGGTGCACCACAAATCCTGCGGCTTGGCCGGGTAGTGGATTTCGGCGAAGCGCTCGCGAATTTCATCCAGCACTTTGCTGGCCGATTCCAGGTCGGTGTCGGGCATCACGATGGCAAACTCTTCACCGCCGTAGCGCCCGATGTAGTCGGTCTTGCGCAGGCGCTGCTTGAGAAACAGCGCCAGGCTCTTGATCACGCGGTCGCCCATGGGGTGGCCGTGGCTGTCGTTGACCCGTTTGAAGTGGTCGATGTCGAGCATGGCAAAACTCAGCGGCTTGTTCTCGCGGCGCGCGCGGAAGCTGCAGTCTTCGAGCAATTGCAGGATATGGGTGTGGTTGTACAGCCCGGTCAGGCTGTCGCGCACCATCCTCGCCTTGAGGTTACGGGCGCGGGCGGCGCGGTTGCGCACGGTGGTGATCAGGTGGCGCGGCTTGATCGGCTTGGTGAGAAAGTCGTCGCCGCCTTCGCTCATGGCGTCCAGCTGCTTGTCCAGGTCGTCTTCGGCCGACAGGTAGATGATCGGCACGCTCACGTAGCGGTCGTTGTGGCGGATGACCTTGGCCAGTTCGGTGCCGGTGCAGGCGGGCATGTACATGTCGAGGATGATCAGGTCGGGCTGGAAATCGGCCAGCTCGGCCATGGCCTGGATCGGCTCGATCAGCGTGCGGGTGACGATGCCGGCGCTGTTGAGCAGCCGCTCGGTGTGCAGCGCCTGGGCCCGCGAGTCGTCGATGATCAACACTTTATAGGGCTCGTACTGGGCGACGCAGGTGAGCACCTCGATCTTTTCCAGCAGGCTCGATGCTTCGAGGGTGCCGGTAAGGAATTCCTGGCCGCCGGCACGCACCGCCGCCAGGCGCGTCGGGGTGTCGGTTTCATGCAGGCTGAAAAACAGCAGCGGCAGTTTCTGCTCCAGTCCCTCCTGGGCTTCGGCGGCGAGCTTGAGGCCCAGGCCTGCGCCGCAGAAGTCCACGTCCATCACCAGCGCCGATGGCAGGCGCTCGGCCATGGACGAGCGAAACGCCGCCACGCTGTCCAGGGATTGCGCGCTCAGGCCAAAGAATTCCAGCTGCTTGGCCAGGCGTTCAGCGCGGTCGTGATCGGCCAGCATCACGTAGATCGGCTTGCGCATCGGCGGCAGGAACGTCTGCTCCAGTTGGTCGCCCTGGCGCAGGCCGGTGCGCGACAGGCGCTGCATCAGGCGGTTGAGATCGGTGATCAGGTGGCTGCTCAGGCGGCCGCGATTTTCGTCCACCGCTTTCAGCGATTCACCGATATGCCGCGCCAACTGGCAGTGCTCGGGCTGTTCGAAGCGCTCGGCAAAGCGCAGCAGGCGCAGGGTGGCCTCGCTGAGTTCGCAAAAGTCAGCCTCGGACCATTCGCTGCGTTGCAGGCGCTGCCAGATCTCGAGAATTTGACGCGCCTGATGAATTACCCGCTGGGCAAAATGCTGCTTGAGGCGTTCACGGCTGGGGTCTTCTGACTCGGTCATATCCTGACTACTAGTTAGGCTGCATGCTGAGGTCGACTGATGGCGCTATGCTAGCACCTCTTTCGGTCGGATGAGTGTTGTATGTCAATAAACTGCGCGCCGCTGATATTCAGTCACGGTCCTGCTCGTCGCGTCGCGCAAAAAAAAGCGTGCATCCTTTATAGTCGACTGCCCGGCAACCGCCAGTTTGCGCAAAGCCTGCGCACTGACGGGCACGATGGGTTAGGGTTGTGGTCGGAATATTTGAACGCACGCCGCCTTTTGAAGTGCATGAACTCAAGTGATTGAAAGGATATCGCCATGCTGGACTGGAAAAACCGCGCAGGCAGTGCCAAAGGCCCCGCCCCTGAGCCCAAGTCGACCCAACGCGGCTATTTGCGCAGCGTACTGATGAGCCGCGCCGTGCTCGCTGTGCTCGGCTTGTACCTATTGGTCACCGGTGCCCTGGGCTGGTATTGGAGCGAAGAGCCTGCGCTGTTTCCGGTGCAGCAGAATGCCCAGCTTGCCGCCGAGCAGGAAGGCAAGCAGATGGTGATCGGTTACACCACCGTCGAAACCCTCAAGACCGTTGTCGGCACCTTGCTGAACAAGCCAGGTGGCTACATTTCCAACGACCGCTTCCCGCCCGGCCTGTGGATGGACAACATGCCGAGCTGGGAATACGGCGTGCTGGTGCAGGTGCGTGACCTGACCCGTGCCCTGCGTAAGGATTTTGCCCGCTCCCAGTCGCAATCGGCCGAAGACGCTGACCTGGCCAAGGCCGAGCCACGCTTCAACTTCGACAACAAGAGCTGGGTGCTGCCCTCCAGCGAGTCGGAATACCAGCAAGGCATCAACTCCCTGAGCCGCTACGAAGCGCGTCTGTCCGACCCGAACCAGCGCGGCGCGCTGTTTTATGCGCGTGCCGACAACCTCAACAACTGGCTGGGCGATGTTGCTACGCGCCTGGGCTCGCTGTCGCAACGCCTGTCGGCCAGCGTGGGCCGGGTGAAACTCAACACCGCGCTGAAAACCGAGGCGCTGGCGCCAGGTGAAGTGCCGCAGGTCGACGAAGAAGTGGTGGAAACGCCATGGATGCAGATCGATAACGTCTTCTACGAAGCGCGCGGCCAGGCCTGGGCCCTGTCCCACCTGCTGCGTGCCATCGAAGTCGATTTTGCCGACGTGCTGGCCAAGAAAAACGCCACCGTCAGCGTGCGCCAGATCATTCGTGAGCTGGAGGCCTCGCAGGAACCGGTGTGGAGTCCGATGATTCTTAACGGCAGTGGCTTCGGGGTACTGGCGAATCATTCGCTGGTGATGGCCAACTATATTTCCCGAGCAAACGCTGCAGTGATCGATTTGCGTCAGCTCCTCAATCAGGGTTGATGATGGACGCTATTCAAAAAGAGGCCGCACACCGAGCGGCCTCGGATGCTGAATTGATCTGCTGGGTGGACGAGCAGGACAACCTGCTCGGCCACCTTGTACGTTCCGACCTTCGCCAGCGCGGCCTGATCGGCCGTTGCACCTTCATCTTTCTGTTCAATGCCAAAGGCGAGCTGTGTGTGCATCGGCGCACCCTCAGCAAGGCGCTGTATCCCGGGTTCTGGGACACGGCAGCCGGCGGCATGGTGGCGGCAGGGGAGAGCTACGCCGTGTCGGCGGCCCGCGAGCTTGCAGAAGAGCTTGGGGTGAGCGGGGTCGAACTGGTCGAACATGACCACTTCTACTTCGAAGACGGCGACAGCCGCCTGTGGTGCACATCCTATTCCGCCGTATGGGACGGACCGCTGTTGCTGCAGCCAGAAGAGGTCATGGAAGCGCGCTTTCTGCCCCTGGAAGCCGTGCTCGCAGAGGCTGAGCAAAAGCCTTACTGCCCGGACGCCCAGGAGGGCTTGCGACGCTATCTGGCTTCACGTCGCTAAAGCGGCATGAATTGGCGCCATTTGGCCCTTAGCAAGCTGCGTTTTTGCCGTTACACTGCGCGCCTTTTCACCCGAACCGCCTTGGCGATTCGGTAGCGCTGCCCCTGCCTGAGTGGGGCTTCGCGGTCGATATTCGCCCTGTGCTAACGTCGATCAGTCTCCATCCTCCCAAGAGGATTGCCGGTGGCCAAAAAAGCCGCATCCTTCGCCGCCCTCGGTGGCCTGGTATTTTCCACCGACGCAGGTCGACACTGCCCGGACTGTCGCCAGCCCGTGGACGCCTGCCTCTGCAAACAAACCCTGATCCCCGAAGGTGACGGCATTGCCCGCGTGCGCCGCGAAAGCAAAGGCCGTGGCGGCAAGACGGTGACCACCATCACCGGCGTGCCCCTGGCCGAAGACGCGCTCAAGGAGCTGGCCACCACGCTGAAAAAGCGCTGTGGCACCGGCGGCGCATTGAAGGACGGGGTCATCGAGATCCAGGGTGATCACGTCGAACTGCTGTTGGCCGAGCTGATCAAGCTCGGTTACAAGGCAAGGAAGTCCGGCGGCTGAAGGCCGCTTGCCAACTTGTGTCTAAACTCTGCCCCGCAGGCGAGGTCTCACCTGCTTACAGGCAAATCGTCATTTTCATTCTTTAGACTGCGCCAGCCTCCGCTTGAGGTGGCGCTTTCGCCTTCATTTATAGGGGACTTCGATGTCCGTACGACGCACACGCAAAGACGATGGCAGCCAATGGACCGTTGCGGACAGCCGCAGCGTTTACGGGATTCGCCATTGGGGGGCCGGGTATTTCGCGATCAATGAAGCCGGTCGCGTCGAAGTCCGTCCGAACGGCCCGAACAGCACCCCCGTCGACCTCTACGAGCAGGTCGACCAACTGCGCAAAAGCGGCCTGTCGCTGCCGTTGCTGGTGCGCTTCCCCGATATTCTGCAAGACCGCGTGCGCCAGCTGACCGGTGCCTTCGATGCGAACATCGAGCGCCTGGAATACCAGAGCAAATACACCGCGCTGTACCCGATCAAGGTGAACCAGCAGGAAGCGGTGATCGAAAACATCATCGCCACCCAGAATGTGTCCATCGGCCTGGAAGCCGGTTCCAAGCCGGAGCTGCTGGCCGTGCTGGCCCTGGCGCCAAAAGGCGGCACCATCGTCTGCAACGGCTACAAGGACCGCGAGTTCATCCGCCTGGCGCTGATGGGCCAGAAGCTCGGTCACAACGTGTTTATCGTGATCGAGAAAGAATCCGAAGTTGAGCTGGTGATCGAAGAGGCCGCGTCGCTGAAGGTCAAGCCACAGGTGGGCCTGCGCGTGCGCCTGTCGTCCCTGGCGTCGAGCAAGTGGGCGGACACCGGTGGCGAGAAGTCCAAGTTCGGTCTGTCGGCGGCGCAATTGCTGTCGGTGGTCGAGCGCTTCCGCGCGGCCGGCCTGGACCAGGGCATCCGCCTGCTGCACTTTCACATGGGCTCGCAGATCGCCAACCTGGCCGACTACCAGCACGGGTTCAAGGAAGCCATTCGTTACTACGGCGAACTGCGCAACCTCGGCCTGCCGGTGGACCACATCGACGTTGGCGGTGGCCTGGGCGTGGACTACGACGGTACCCACTCGCGCAACGCCAGCTCCATCAACTACGACATGGATGACTACGCCGGCGTGGTGGTGGGCATGCTCAAGGAGTTCTGCGACGCGCAGAGCCTGCCGCACCCGAACATCTTCTCCGAAAGCGGCCGCTCGCTGACCGCCCACCACGCCATGCTGGTGGTGCAGGTCACCGACGTCGAGAAACACAACGACGAAATCCCGACCATCGAAAACAAGGAAAGCCTGCCGGAAACCGTGCAATGGCTGGTGGACCTGCTGGGGCCGACCGACATCGAGATGGTCACCGAGACCTACTGGCGCGCCACCCACTACATGAGCGACGTGGCCACCCAGTACGCCGACGGCAAACTGACCCTGGCCGAAAAAGCCCTGGCCGAACAATGCTACTTCGCCGTGTGCCGCCGCCTGCACAACTCGCTCAAGGCGCGTCAGCGTTCCCACCGCCAGGTGCTGGACGAACTCAACGACAAGCTGGCCGACAAGTACATCTGCAACTTCTCGGTCTTCCAGAGCCTGCCGGACACCTGGGCCATCGGCCAGGTGCTGCCGATCCTGCCGTTGCACCGCCTCGACGAAGAGCCGCTGCGCCGCGCGGTGCTGCAGGACCTGACCTGCGACTCCGACGGCAAGATCAAGCAGTACGTCGACGAGCAGAGCATCGAAACCAGCCTGCCGGTGCACGCCCTCAACGAAGGCGAAGACTACCTGCTGGGTATCTTCCTGGTGGGCGCATACCAGGAAATTCTTGGCGACATGCACAACCTGTTCGGTGACACCGACTCGGTGAACATCTACCAGCGCGAAGACGGTTCGGTGTACAGCGCCGGCATCGAGACCCACGACACCATCGAAGACATGCTGCGTTATGTGCATTTGTCGCCGGAGGAGTTGATGACCCACTACCGCGACAAGTGCGCGAGCGCGAAGATCTCCGCGTCGGAACGCACCCAGTTCCTGGACGCGTTGCGTTTGGGCCTGACGCGCTCTTCGTACCTGTCCTCGTAACCCATGCGGGAGGGGGCTTGCTCCCGATTGCGGGTTGTCAGTTGATGCATGTGTTGACTGACACACTGCCATCGGGAGCAAGCCCCCTCTCACATTTGAAGCACTGCTGATCCTGAAATTTTGTGGGGGCTGAGCAATGTCGCGCAAATGGCTGCAAATGTTCACCCTGGCGATGGCTGCCTTCATGGCCGCCTGCTCGCCCATCAAAGTGCTCAACGCACTCACACCCTCCAGCACCTTCACCAAAACACCCGCAATCGCCTATGGCAGCGACCCCCGGCAGAAGCTCGATGTCTACCGGCCACTCCCGGCCGTCTCGAATGCCCCCGTGGTGGTGTTTTTCTACGGCGGCAGCTGGAACAGTGGCTCCAGAGAAGATTACGGTTTTGTCGGCGAAGCCCTGGCTTCGCGCGGCATTGTGGTGGTGATTGCCGATTACCGGCTTTACCCGCAGGTGCGTTACCCCGCGTTTCTTCAGGACGGCGCCAAGGCAGTGGCCTGGGCCGTTCAGCACAGCGCGGACTACGGCGCCGACCCTAGGCGCCTCTACGTGATGGGCCACAGCTCCGGCGCCTACAACGCTTCGATGCTGGCGCTGGATGCACGCTGGCTGAAAGAGGTGGGCCTGGCACCGTCGGTATTCAAAGGCTGGATTGGCCTGGCCGGGCCTTATGACTTTCTGCCGATTGAAAATCCGGACGTGAAACCGGTGTTTTTCTTCCCTGATTCACCGCCGGATTCGCAGCCGATCAACCATGTCAGCGCTGCGGCGCCGCCCAGCCTGTTGATTGCTTCCAACGATGACAACCTGGTCAATCCCACGCGCAATACCGGTGGGCTGGCTGAACGACTGGCGGCGGCAGGCGTGCCGGTGCAGGCGTTCTACTTCGGTCGCACCAACCACCAGACGCTGGTGGCGGCCCTGTCCAAACCCCTGCGTTGGCTGGCGCCGGTGCTGGAGCGCGTCACGGCATTCATCCAAGCCAGCGACCCTGTCGATTCAAGCGCCAGGCAATTGCCCACAAGGTAAGGCTGCGCACGGCCATGAACAGCAGGAAGCTGATCCACAGGCCGTGGTTACCGTAATCCTGCAACAGCCAGGCGATGGGCAGCAGGATCAACACCGTCAGCAGCATGCCGTTGCGCATCTCCCGCGCGCGGGTGGCGCCGATAAACAGCCCGTCGAGTACGTAACTCCACACCGCAATCAGCGGCAGCACGGCCAGATAGGGCAGGTAGCGGTCGGCGGTGTCGCGCACGCTGGGGATGTCGGTCTGCATGGCGATAAACAGATGGCCGGCGAAGGTGAACAGCAGGGCGAACCCGACGCTGGCGATCAGTGACCAGCCGCAGGCGACGATCAGTGAGCGGCGCAGGGCCTGGCGGTCGTGGGCGCCGATGGCGTGACCGCACAGGGCTTCCACCGCGTGGGCCAGGCCGTCCAGCGCGTGGGCGGTCAGCAACAGGCCATTGAGCAGCAGCGCATTGGCTGCCACCGTGGCATCGCCCAAGCGCGCGCCTTGCACGGTGATCATGAAAAACACCGACTGCAAGGCCAGGCTGCGGATAAAAATATCGCGGTTGACCGCCAGCAGCGGGCGCCAGTTCTGCCACACCTTGAGCGCGGCCCAGGCGATCTGTCCGGGGTAGGCGCGCAGGGCCTTTTGCGTGAGCGCCAGGCCCAGCAGGGCGCCGGTCCATTCGGCGATCACCGACGCGCGGGCGGAGCCGACCACGCCCCAATCCAGGCCAAGCACGAACCACAGGTTGAGTGCGATGTTCACCAGGTTGGTGGTCAGCAGAATCGCCAGCGGTGCACGGGCGTTCTGCGTGCCGAGAAACCAGCCGACCAAGGCGTAGCTGGCCAGCGCGGCAGGCAGGCCGAACAGGCGGGTGTGGAAAAACTCGCGGGTGAGCTGGCCCAGTTCGGGCGAGGGCTGCATCCATTCCAGCGCCAGATGGCTGAGGGGTATGCCCACGGTGCCGAGCAGCATCGCCAGGCCCAGCGCCAGCAGCAGACCCTGCAGCAGAATTTGCCGCAACGCCGCGCCGTCATTGCGCCCGGCAGCCTGGGCGGCAAAGCCGGTGGAGCCCATGCGCAGAAAGCCCATGGCCCAGGCGAGGAAGGTATACAGCGTGGCCCCGACCGCGACGGCGCCCAACTGATGGGCGTGGGGCAAGTGGCCGATGACCATGCTGTCCACCAGCGCCACCAGCGGCACGGAAATATTCGAAAGAATCATCGGCGCCGCAAGCGCCCAGACACGGCGATGAGTGGGGCGGTCGCGCCAGTCGTTCAGTAAGGTCGGCATGGGGACTCCTTCGGGGAGCGGCATTGTAACCTCGTATTAACCACACCAAGGAACCAATGTGGGAGGCAGTGTCGCGCAGCAAACAGAGTCTCTGTGGCAAGCCCTAATGCCGTTCAGTTAAGGAAAATGTGTGGGCTTATTGTGGCGAGCGGGCTTGCCCCGCGTTGGGGTGCGAAGCGCCCCCAATCGAGCAAAACGCGGTGTACCTGATACGGCTCAGCGCCTGGCTTTGGGGCTGCTGCGCAGCCCAACGCAGGACAAGCCTGCTCGCCACAGGGAGTCTGCGCTTAACTGAACGGCATTAGGGCAAGCCCGCTCGCCACAGGAGTGGGCTTGCCTGACGTTTCAGGTTTTAAAATCAACCCGTTATTTTGTGTTTGATAAAAGGTCTCTCCACCTTTTGATCTCCAGCGGCAGTCTCGCTACGGCTGATATATAGTTCACACCCGGTTCCCTCTCACTACGAGTGCCCCATGCTTAACAAAGGATTGTTCCTGGCCTGTGCGCTGGCCCTGCTGAGCGCCTGCGATTCCTCCGATAAACCGGCTGCACCGTCTGCGCCCAGCGCGGCGGCGGTGCCCAAGTCGGCCAAGGCGGCGCCGGATGTGGCGGCGTTGAAGCAACGCTACGTCGGGCGCGAGTTGAGCGTGGTGGACGTGTCCGAAGTACAGCTGGACGGGGCCAGTACCTTGTCGGTGAGCTTTTCCATCCCGTTGGATCCGGACCAGAAATTCGCCGACAAGCTGCATCTGGTCGACAGCAAGTCCGGCAAGGTCGATGGCGCCTGGGAGCTGTCCGACAACCTCATGGAACTGCGCCTGCGTCATCTTGAGCCGCAGCGCAAACTGGTGCTCACCGTCGACCCCGGTGTGAAGGCGGTGAACAACAATCTGCTGCCCGCCGAATACAGCGCGCGCCTGGAAACCCGTGACCTGCAGGCCACCGTCGGCTTCGCCAGCCGCGGCACCCTGTTGCCCACGCGTCTGGCCGAAGGTTTGCCGGTGATCGCGCTGAATGTCGACAAGATCGATGTGGAGTTCTTCCGCATCAAGCCCGAATCCCTGCCCACGTTCCTCGCGCAATGGGGGCGCAACACCAGCCTGCAAAGCTATGAATCCCAGGAACTGCTGCCCCTGGCCGACCTGGTCTACGGCGGCCGCTTCGACCTGAACCCGGCGCGCAACACCCGTGAAACCCTGTTGTTGCCGATCGCCGGCCTCAAGCAATTGCAGCAGCCGGGCGTGTACCTGGCGGTGATGCGCGCGTCGGGCACCTACAACTATTCGCAACCGGCCACGCTGTTCACCTTGAGTGATATCGGGCTGTCGGTGCACCGCTACGCCAATCGCCTGGATGTGTTCACCCAGGCGCTGGAAGGCGGCAAGGCGCTGGAGGGCGTCGAGCTTGAAGTGCTGGACGCCGAGGGCCGCGTATTGGGTCAGGGCAAGACCGAACAGGGCGGCCACGCCGAGTTGCCGCTGCCGAAAAAGGCCCAGGTGCTGCTGGCCAAACAGGGCGAGCAAACCAGCCTGTTGCGTCTGGACAGTGCGGCGTTGGACCTGGCCGAATTCGATATCGGCGGGCAACCGTCACACCCGTTGCAGTTTTTTGTGTTTGGCCCGCGCGACCTGTATCGCCCCGGCGAAACCGTGCTGCTCAATGCCCTGCTGCGCGACAAGGACGGCAACGCCGTCAAGCCGCAGCCGGTGAGCGTCGAGGTGCGCCGCCCGGACGAACAGGTGAGCCGCAAATTCGTGTGGGAGGCCGATGCCTCTGGCCTCTATCAATACCCCTTGCAACTGGCCGGCGAAGCGCCGACCGGGCGCTGGCAACTGGTGTTCGACCTGGGCGACGGCAAACCGCAGTTGTATGAATTTCTCGTCGAGGATTTCCTGCCCGAGCGGTTGGCGCTGGAACTCAAGGGCAGCGACACCGCGCTGAGCCCGGCGGACAACCCGGTCATTCAGGTGAATGGGCGCTACCTGTACGGCGCCCCGGCGTCGGGCAATCGGGTCAGCGGCCAGGTCTACGTGCGCCCGCTGCGCGAAGCGGTCAAGTCGCTGCCGGGTTACCAGTTCGGCTCGGTCACCGAAGAAGAGCTGAGCCAGGATTTCGAGCTGGACGAAAGCGTGCTCGACGCCAAGGGCCAGCAGGCGTTGACCCTGGAAAGCAAATGGGCCGAGGCCAAATCACCGCTGCAGTTGATCGTGCAGGCCAGCCTGCAGGAGTCCGGCGGACGCCCGATCACCCGGCGTCTGGTGCAGCCGATCTGGCCGGCCGAGCAGCTGCCGGGCCTGCGCGGGCTGTTTGACGGCAAGGAAACCAATGGTGACGGCCCGGCGGAATTCGAAGTGCTGGTGGCCAACCAGGCGGGGCAGAAACTCGCCGCGCAGAACCTCAAGGTGCGCCTGGTGCGCGAGCGTCGTGACTACTACTGGAACTACTCCGACAACGACGGCTGGAGCTATCACTTCAACGAAAAATTCCTCAACCTCGACGAGCAGACCCTCAATATCAAGGCCGGCGATACCGCCAGGGTCAGCTTCCAGGTGGAGTGGGGCCCTTACCGCGTCGAGGTTGAAGACCCGCAGACCGGGCTGGTCAGCAGCCTGCGGTTCTGGGCCGGCTACCAGGCCCAGGACAACACCGAAGGCGGCGCCGTGCGGCCGGATCAGGTCAAGCTGGCGCTGGATAAACCCGCCTATGGCGACGGCGACACCGCCAACGTCACGGTGACGCCGCCGGCGGCCGGTAAGGGCTACCTGCTGGTGGAATCCGCCGAAGGGCCGTTGTGGTGGCAGGAAATCGACGTGCCGGCCGAAGGCAAAAGCTTCGCCGTTAAACTCGACCCGACATGGGCGCGGCATGACCTGTACGTCAGCGCCCTGGTGGTTCGTCCCGGCGAGCGCAAGGCCAATATCACCCCCAAGCGCGCCGTGGGCCTGCTGCACCTGCCGCTGGATCGCACCCAGCGCAAACTCGGCCTGACCCTCACCGCGCCGGAAAAAATGCGCCCCAAACAACCGCTGACGGTGAAGATCGCCGCCAAAAATGCCGACGGCAGCGTACCCAGGCAGGTGCATGTGCTGCTGGCGGCGGTGGACGTGGGCATCCTCAATATCACCGAATACCCGACGCCCGACCCGTACTCCAGCCTGTTCGGCCGCAAGGCCTACGGGGTCGATCAGTTCGACATCTACGGCCAGTTGATCGAAGCCGGGCAGGGCCGTCTGGCCAGCCTGGCGTTCGGTGGCGACGCCGCGCTGGCCAAGGGCGGCAAGCGCCCGGACACCAGCGTGACCATCGTCGCCCTGCAAAGCGCGCCGGTCACCTTGAACGAGCAGGGTGAGGGCGAAGTCAGCGTCAATATCCCCGACTTCAACGGCGAACTGCGCCTGATGGCCCAGGCCTGGAGCGATGACCGCTACGGCATGGCCGAGGGCAAGACGGTGATCGCCGCACCGCTGATCGCTGAATTGTCGGCGCCGCGCTTTCTGGCCGGTGGCGACCAGACCACCCTGGCGCTGGACCTGTCCAACCTGTCAGGCAAGGCGCAGAAGCTGGAAGTGCAGTTGAGCGCCGAAGGGCAACTGGAGCTGGTCAATGGCGGTGCGCAAACCGTCGAGTTGAAACAGGGCCAGCGCACCACGTTGCGCATTCCGGTGAAAGCCTGGGGCGGCCTGGGGCAGGGCAAGGTCAAGGTGAGCGTCAATGGCCTGGACTTGCCGGGCGAAAACCTGCCGCCGTTCAGCCGCGAATGGACCCTGGGCGTGCGCCCGGCCTACCCGGCGTTGCTCAAACACTACCGCGCGGTGCTCAAGGACCAGCCGTGGAGCCTGCCGGCGGGTGCGCTGGATCAGTTCGATGCCTCCGGGCGTGAGGCGCTGTTGAGCCTGTCGAGCCGGCCGCCGTTGAACCTGGGCGCGCAAATCGCGGCGCTCAAGGCGTATCCCTACGGTTGCCTGGAGCAAACCGCCAGCGGCTTGTATCCCTCGCTGTATGCCGATGAGGCGTTGCTCAAGCGCCTGAGCATCAAGGGCGAACCGGACACCGAGCGCAAGCGCAAGATCGAGCTGGGCATCGAGCGTCTGCTGGGCATGCAGCGCTATAACGGCAGCTTTGGCCTGTGGGGCGCCGATGGCGAGGAGGAATACTGGCTGACCGCCTACGTCACCGACTTCCTGCTGCGCGCCCGCGACCAGGGTTTTGCCGTGCCGCCTGACGCCTTGAAAAAAGCCAGTGAGCGCCTGCTGCGCTATGTGCAGGAGCGCAACCTGATCGAGGTGGACTACAGCGACAACGCCGAACACACCCGCTTTGCCGTGCAGGCTTACGCCGGCATGGTGCTGGCGCGCAGTCAGCAGGCGCCGTTGGGCGCATTGCGCAGCATTTTCGAGCGACGCAGCGACGCACGTTCCGGGTTGCCGCTGGTGCAATTGTCCATCGCGTTGCAGAAGATGGGTGACCAGCCGCGTGCCGATCAGGCATTGCAGGCAGGGCTCGCCGCCCAGCGCGGCGCCAAGGAATGGCTGGCCGACTACGGCAGCCCGCTGCGCGATCAGGCGATGATCCTGGCGTTGCTGGAGGAAAATGACTTGGCCAAGGGTACGCGTGAAGAGCGCCTGTTCAGCTTGTCGGACCAGTTGGCGGCCAGTCCGTACCTGTCGACCCAGGAGCGCAATTCACTGTTCCTGGCCGGGCGGCTCGGGTTTGCCCAGCCCGAGGCGAACTGGCAGGTCGCCTTGACCGGCAGCGGCGGTGTGCAGGCACTGAACAACCAGCACTCGACTGTGCAACTGGATGACAAGTCGCTGTCGGGCGACCTCAGCCTGAGCAATGGGGGTGAAACGCCGGTGTATCAGCAACTGACGATTTCGGGTTATCCACAAGTGCCACCGGCGCCGGGCGGCGACAACCTGAATATCCGCCGCGAATACCTGGGCATGAACGGCCAGCCGTTGAACCTGCGTAACCTCAACAGCGGCGACCTGGTGCTGGTGCACTTGACGGTCGGTGCCAAACAGCGCGTGCCGGATGCGCTGGTGGTGGACCTGCTGCCGGCCGGTCTGGAGCTGGAAAACCAGAACCTGGCGCAAAGCGCCGCCAGCCTTGAGAACGCCAGCAGCCAGGTGAAGGAATGGCGCGAGTCGATGCAGAACGCATCGCTCAAACATCAGGAGTTCCGCGATGACCGCTATGTGGCGGCGCTGAACCTGGACGGCTACGGCGCCACGCACCTGCTGTACCTGGCGCGTGCGGTCACCCCGGGCACCTACCGTGTGCCGCCGCCGCAGGTGGAGTCGATGTACCGGCCGAACTGGCAGGCGGTGGGCGAGACCCCGGCAGACATGGTGATCAAGGGCCGCTGACGGCCCGATGTGTAAGGGGGCAAATGTGGGAGGGAGCCAGCGCTCTCCCACAGGGGATCAGTGCACCACCCAACTGAGCAACCACAACCCCAGCATCAGCCAGATGATCCCCATGATGATCGAGGCGCGCATGAACGCACGTACCGCCGAGTACAGCAGCATCAGGCCGATGATCAGGGTGATGATGCTGATGATCGAGGTGTCCATGCCCAGGGTGCGCGACAGGCCTTCGACAAAGTTGCCGCCGGCATGGGTCAACGCCCCGAACAGGCCGCTGAGGCCGTCGACGATAAACCGGATCACCGAACCCAGTGCCTGGCCCAACCATTCGAAGAAGCTTTCTACCTGCATGTGTGTGTCCTGATGAGAAGGTGGGCGTGTGTGTGCCTTTGGTTGCCGATAACGCGGGCTAGTTCCCTGCAAGCATAGAGGTTTGGCGGTTTGAGTTTTCGATTAATCATGCAATTCAACGTGGGAGGGGGCTTGCTCCCGATAGCGGTGTGTCAGCTGTGAATAAGTTGGCTGGAAGGTCGCCATCGGGAGCAAGCCCCCTCCCACAGGTGCTGCGCTGGGCCTTTGCGATTGTGTTGTTGGTGATAGCGCTGCTATGGCTGGCCGACCGCCTCTGGCCCTTGCCGCTGCCCCGCGATGACCTCGCCCGTGTGGTGCTGGCCGAGGATGGCACGCCCTTGTGGCGCTTTGCCGATGCCAACGGTGTATGGCGTTACCCCGTGCAAACCGGTGAAGTCTCACCGTATTACCTCGATGCACTGCTCACCTACGAAGACCGCTGGTTCTACGAGCACCCCGGCGTAAACCCGCTGGCACTGGTGCGCGCAACCTGGCAGAACCTTACCGGCGCACGGGTGGTGTCGGGCGGCAGCACCCTGTCGATGCAGGTGGCGCGCCTGCTCGACCCGCATTCGCGCACCTGGCACGGCAAGTTGCGTCAGCTGTGGCGCACCGCGCAGTTGGAATGGCACCTGTCCAAGGAGCAGATTCTTAACCTCTATCTCAACCGCGCGCCGTTCGGCGGCACCTTGCAGGGCGTGGCGGCGGCCAGTTGGGCGTACCTGGGCAAGTCTCCGGCGCAGCTCACCCGTGCCGAAGCCGCCTTGCTCGCGGTATTGCCCCAGGCGCCCAGCCGCCTGCGCCCGGACCGCCACCCGCAGCGCGCCCAGCAGGCCCGGGACAAAGTGCTGCGCCGCCTCGCCGAGTTTCAGGTGTGGCCGCAGGCGGCGGTCGATGAGGCCCTGGAAGAACCGTTGCTGCTGGCGCCGCGCCTGGAACCGAGCCTGGCGCCGTTGCTCGCGCGTCGCCTTAACCGCCCGGACAGCCCGCCGCTGATCCGCACCACGCTGGATGCCACCCTGCAGCGCCGTCTCGAAGACCTGTTGCTGGGCTGGCGCGCGCGCCTGCCCGAGCACACCTCGGCCGCGATTCTGGTGGTGGAGGAAGAAACCATGGCCGTGCGCGCTTACCTGGGCTCGGTGGACATCAAAGACGCCAGGCGCTTCGGCCATGTGGACATGATCAGCGCCCTGCGCTCGCCCGGCTCGACCTTGAAACCGTTTTTGTACGGCATGGCCCTGGACGAGGGGCTGATTCATTCCGAATCGCTGTTGCAGGACGTGCCCCGGCGCTATGGCGATTATCGACCGGGCAATTTTTCCATGGGCTTTACCGGCGCGGTGCCGGCCAGTACCGCGCTGTCCAGTTCGTTGAATCTGCCGGCGGTGCAGTTGCTGGAAGCCTACGGGCCCAAGCGGTTTGCCGCGCAGATGCGCATCGGCGGCGTGCCCCTGGCATTGCCGGCGCTGGCCGAGCCAAACCTGGCGCTGATCCTCGGCGGCGCGGGCAGTCGCCTTGAGGATTTAGTGAGTGGCTACAGTGCGTTTGCCCGCGACGGCAAAAGCGCGACCCTCCGTTTGCAGCCGGACGACGTCTTGCGCGAGCGTCCGTTGCTGTCGCCGGGGGCCGCCTGGATTGTGCGGCGCATCCTCAGCGGCCAGGCGCGGCCCGACCGTGACCCGCGTGCCGAACTGGTGCAACGCCCGACGCTGGCCTGGAAGACCGGCACCAGCTATGGCTTTCGCGATGCCTGGGCGATTGGCGTGGGGCCGCGCTATCTGATCGGCGTGTGGATCGGCCGGCCGGACGGCACGCCGGTGCCGGGGCAGTTCGGCCTGGCGTCGGCGGCGCCGTTGATGTTGCAGGTGCATGATGTGCTGGCCAACCGCGACAGCCAGCGCGGCATCAGTGCGCCGGTCAAGCCGGTGCCGGCCAATGTCGGGGTCGCGGCGATCTGCTGGCCGCTGGGCCAGCCCATGAGCCGCAGCGACCCCAATTGTCGGCGCCAGCGCTTTGCCTGGACGCTGGACAACACCACGCCGCCGACCCTGCAGGCGCTGGATCAGCCGCTGAGCGTGGGCCTCAAGGAAACTGTGTGGGTCAACGCCAAGGGCTTGCGCGTCGACGCCCATTGCCCCGGCGCGGTTGCCCGGGACATTGCCCTGTGGCCCGCGCCGCTGGAACCGTGGCTGCCGAAGGTGGAGCGCCGTGAAGCGCGGATTCCGGCGGCGGACCCGGATTGCCCGCCGCCGGCACTGGCGGCGGCGTCGCCGTTGTCGATTGTCGGCGTGCGCGAAGGTGACCAGCTGCGCCTGCCGGCCGCCAGCCAGCAGGCGCTGCGCCTGAAGCTATCGGCGCTGGGGGGCAGTGGTCGGCGCTGGTGGTTCCTCAACGGTGCGCCGCTGGGGGACAGTGCCAATCAGGACAGCATCAATGCCGGCTTTGATCGGCTCGGGCGTTATCAGCTCAGTGTGCTGGATGAGGCCGGGCAGACGGCCAGGATTGAGTTCAGCGTTGTTGATTAAGGCCTCATCGGGAGCAAGCCCCCTCCCACATTGTGTGGTGTGAATACCTTCAACTGTGGGAGGGGGCTTGCTCCCGATAGTGTCCTGAAGGCCAGCGCAGGCTATTCACTTGCCTTCAAGCCCCATCCCCCTGAAGCTATACCCCTTCAGGAGCCCAGCATGAACCTCGAACACCTCACCGAACGCCTGCACCGCATCCGCGATACCAACGACTGGAAGCAGTTCCACAGCCCGAAAAACCTGGCCATGGCTGCCAGTGTGGAAATGGCCGAGCTGGTGGAAATCTTCCAATGGCTCAGCGAAGACCAGTCGCGCCAGCTACCGCCGGAAAAGCTCGCCCATGCCGGGCAGGAAGTCGGCGATATCGTGTTGTACCTGCTGCTGCTGTGCAGCGAACTGGGCCTGGACATGGACGCGGTGGTGCGCGCCAAGCTGGCCGACAGCGAACGGCGGTTTGCCCATGAGTGACCGCCACTTCGACCAGTTGGCCACGCGCTTCGCCGAGAAGATCTACGGCGGCGCCAAAGGCGCCATCCGCCTGGCGGTGCTCCAGGCCGACCTCGCCGAGGCCTTGCCGCAGCGCCCATTGCGGGTGCTGGACATCGGCGCGGGGCTGGGCCACATGTCGCTGTGGCTGGCCGAACGCGGCCACACGGTGACGCTGGCCGAACCCGCCGCGCCAATGCTCGACGGCGCGCGCCAGCGTTTCGCCGAGGCCGGGCAGAGCGCAACCTTCATTCATGCGCCCTGGCAGGATCTGCCCGGCCAGCTCACCGAGCGCTACGACCTGGTGCTGTGCCACGCCGTGCTGGAATGGCTGGCCGAACCTCACGCGATCCTGCCGGTGCTGCACCAGTTGACCGTGCCGGGTGGCTGGCTGTCGCTGGCGTTCTACAATCGCGATGCGCTGATCTACCGCAACCTGCTCAAGGGCCACTTTCGCAAGATGCGTAACAATGACATGGCCGGTGAGAAGCAGAGCCTCACCCCCCAGCAACCCCTCGATCCACGGGAACTGGCGGCGCAACTCGCCGGCACGTGGCAGGTCGAAAGCCAAAGCGGTGTCAGAGTGTTTCACGATTACATGCCGGTGGAATTCCAGGCCCGCGCCCAGTTGCAGGACCTGGTCGAGATGGAGCTCGCTCATCGTCGTCACCCAGCCTTTGCCGGACTTGGGCGCTATTTGCACTGGATGTGCCGTCCGGTTTAAGCACGCCAGTGTGCGGAGGTCCAAATGCGTCGTCTCGGTTTGATCCTGTTATCCCTGGGGTTGGGCGCCTGTTCCAGCCCCAACCCTTACGTGGCCAGTTCGGCGCCGATGCCGCCGGCACCTGCGCAGGCGGCCAACGTGTTCGATGCCAGCGCGTATCCGGCGCCCGTGCGCGACTACGGCGCCTACCGCAATTGGGCCTGGCGCAACGGCCAGCTCCCGGCGGGCAGTGCCTGGGCGGATTCGGCGCAGATTGCCGAGGCGGTCAGCGGTGCGCTGGACCAGCGTGGCTTGCGCCCGCTGCATGATAACCGTGCGCCGGACCTGTTGGTCAGCGCCGACGTGCACACGGAAAGGCGCCTGCGGCAGGTGCGCGATGATTATGAATACGGCGGGGGGTACGGCGGCGGCTACGGCGGCTACAACCGCTATGGCAATGGCTACGGCATGTACAACTCGGCACCGCTGGTGCGCACCTATGAAGTGCAGGTGGTTGTGGTGCGGGTCGACCTGTTCGACGCGCGCAGCGGCCAGCCGGTGTGGAGTGCCAGCGCGGAAACCGGCAGCTCGGGCAGCCTGGGCGAACGCGCCGATGCGTTGCGCCAGGCGGTGCAAAAGGCGCTGACGGCGTATCCTCCGCATTAACGCTAGGGTCTGGGAGAATCACCATGTTTGGACGTATCGCTGTGCTTGCCGTTGTCCTGCTGCTGGGCGGTTGCCAGAGCGGCCAGGTCAACCACGATTTTGACGCCAGCCGAGACTTCGGCGCCTACCGCAGTTGGGCCTGGAAAGACCCGGCCCTGCAATACAGCCCGGATGATCCGCGCATCAAGAGCGACCTCACCGAACAGCGCATCCGCCAGGCCGTGGGCGAGCAACTGGACCAGCGCGGCCTGCGCGCTGCCGCGCCAGGCGCGCGGGCCGACCTGCGTGTGCAGGCCTACCTGATCGTCGAAGATCGCCAGCAACAAGTCACCACTAATTACGGCGGCCCGTGGGGCAACCCGTGGAACGGCTATTGGGGCGCGCCGATGTACAACGAAACGCGCAACCTCACCTACAAGGTGGCGACCCTGCAGATCGACCTGCTCGACGGCAAGGACGGCAAGCTGGTGTGGCGCGGCAGCGACGAGCAACTGATGGCCAGCTCGCCCAACCCGCAGGATCGCGACAAAGCCATACGTACCACGGTGGCGCGAATCCTCTCCAGCTACCCGCCCCGTTAAAGACACCCCAGCTCCAGTATGTGAATGGGGTTCATGTGGGAGGGAGCAAGCCCCCTCCCACACTCAAGCAATAGGTCGCCAGGTGCCGACCATGTGTTCGATATCACCCGCACCTTTGAGCTGCAATTCACCGCTGGCCCCCGGTGCGCTGGCAGATAGCGTCACTTCGCCGGGCAGACGCACCGGCTTTTTGAACGCCACGTCGATCTCCACATTCGCCGCAGGCAAGTGCTCACCCAGCGCGGCAAGCAGGCGCGCCTTGTTCCACAAGCCATGGGCGATGGCCTGGGGGAAGCCGAACAGTTTGGCGGTGAGCGCGCTCAGGTGGATCGGGTTGTAGTCGCCGGACACCCGTGCATAGCGTCGACCTATGTCTGCCGGAGCTTTCCAGCGGGTCAGTTCGCTGACGTCCAAGGGCGCAGGCCGCGTGTCATCCGGCGCTTCACCGTCGAGCTTGACGCCTCGGCACAGCATGCGGCTCTCGGCTTGCCACAGCAGGCCGAGGGCATCGTGGGCGGTGGTCACCAGATCGAAAGTGGCACCCTTGGCGTGGGGCTGGAGATTTTCGGCATGCACCGCCAGGGTCAGCTCGCTGACACTGCCCAGGGGCCGATGCAGGCGAATGCGATTACTCAGGTGGATCAGCCCCAGCAAGGGAAACGGGAACTGCCGGTCGGTGAGCAGTTGCATTTGCAGGCCGAACGCGAGGATATGCGGGTAAGTCGCCGGCAATATCGGCCCGTCGGCAAAACCGCAGACCTTGCGATACGCCGCCACGTGCCGTGGCTCAAGGCTGACCCGGCAGCGCAGGCCCTTGTCGGGCAGCGTGCTGCCGCTGATCTTGCGCTTGAGCGCCGCGCGCCAGTACAGCGGCGGAAGAAACGGCGGGCTGTCCAGTGTTTGCCAATCCATGCTTACGCTCCCAGAAGACTTTGCCCACAGACCCGCAGGGCCTGGCCGGTGACCGCGCCGGACCCCGGCTGGCCAAGCCATGCCACCGCTTCGGCGACATCCTGGGGCAGGCCGCCCTGGCCCAGTGAACTCATGCGTCGCCCGGCCTCACGCAGGCCGAACGGAATATGCGCGGTCATCTGGGTTTCGATAAACCCCGGCGCCACGGCATTTATGCTGATGCCTCGTTGTTGCAACAGCGGTGCCCAGGCCTGGGCCAGGCCGATCAGGCCGGCCTTGCTCGCGGCGTAGTTGGTCTGCCCGCGGTTGCCGGCGATGCCGCTGATGGAGGCCAGCAGCACCACGCGCGCGTTGTCGTGCAGGGTGCCGCTGTCGAGCAGGGCCTTGGTCAGCACCTGCGGCGCATTGAGATTGACCGCCAGCACGGCGTCCCAGTATTCCGGGGTCATGTTGGCCAGGGTCTTGTCGCGGGTGATGCCGGCGTTGTGCACCAGGATGTCGAGGCCGTCGGGCAGGTGTTCGATCAACTGGGCGGCGGCGTCTTCGGCGCAGATATCCAGGGTGATGGTGCGCGCGCTCAGGCGCGCGGCCAGGGCGTCGAGGTCGGCCTTGGCCTGGGGCACGTCCAGCAGGATCACCTCGGCGCCATCGCGGGCCAGGGTTTCGGCGATGGAGGCGCCAATGCCGCGTGCGGCGCCGGTGACCAGTGCCTTGCGCCCGGCCAGTGGGCGCGTCCAGTCCTCCACTGGCGTTGCGCAGGCTTGCAGGCGCAGCACCTGGCCCGAGATGTAGGCGCTTTTGGGCGAGAGGAAAAACCTCAGCGCACCTTCCAACTGGTCTTCAGCCCCCGCGCCGACATACAGCAACTGCAGCACACCGCCGCTGCGCAACTCCTTGGCCAGGGAACGGCTGAACCCTTCGAGGGCGCGCTGGGCGCTGGCGGCAAACGGATCGTCGAGGCTTTCCGGCGCGCGACCGAGGATCACCAGGTGGGCGCTGTGGTCGAGGTTCTTCAGCAGCGGCTGGAAGAACTCGCGCAGTTGCTTGAGCTGATCGGTGTGCTGCAAGCCGCTGGCGTCGAACACCACTGCCTTGAGTTTGGGACCGTGGCCGGGAATCCAGGTCGAGGCCTCGGTGCCATAGCGGTAAGTGGCGTCGGTAAATTTGTGGGCAAACGCCTGCACCTTGTCGGCCAGCGCGCCGCCGCTCAGCAACAGCGCACCCTCCACCGGGCGCAGGCGCCCGGCTTGCCAGCGTTCCAGGCGCACCGGTGACGGCAGGCCAATGGCGGCGACCAGGCGATGGCCGAGGCTTGAGTTGGCGAAGTCGATATAACGGTCAGACATGGAACGCTCTCCGAAGGCTGGGGTTCAAAAGGTTGACCATTCCAGGGTAGCAGTCGTTCGACTAGGCTCAGTGATCCAGCCCGCAACCGACAGAGGGAGCTTCTTATGACTCAATTGCGCCGTGTGGCGATCATTGGCGGTAACCGCATTCCGTTCGCCCGCTCCAATGGCCCTTACGCCACGGCGAGCAACCAGGCGATGCTGACCGCTGCGCTGGAAGGCCTGATCGAACGCTACGACCTGCACGGCCAGCGCATTGGCGAAGTGGTTGCCGGCGCTGTGCTCAAGCATTCGCGCGACTTCAACCTCACCCGCGAGTGTGTGCTGGGCTCGCGGCTGTCGCCGCAGACGCCGGCCTATGACATCCAGCAGGCCTGCGGCACGGGGCTGGAGGCGGCGTTGCTGGTGGCCAACAAGATCGCGCTGGGCCAGATCGAGTGCGGTATTGCCGGCGGCGTCGACACCACCTCGGACGCGCCGATTGGCGTGAATGAAGGGCTGCGCAAGATCCTGCTGCAGGCCAATCGCGCCAGGTCCATGGCGGATAAATTAAAAGTCCTGTTACAACTTCGCCCGCAGCACCTCAAGCCCGAGCTGCCGCGCAATGGCGAACCGCGCACCAAAATGTCGATGGGCCAGCACTGTGAATTGATGGCGCAGACCTGGCAGATCCCCCGCGCCGATCAGGACCAACTGGCCCTTGAGAGTCATCGCAAAATGGCCGCCGCCTATGCCGAAGGCTGGCACAACGATTTGCTCACACCGTTTATGGGGCTCACCCGTGATAACAACCTGCGCCCCGACCTGACCCTGGAAAAACTCGCCGCGCTCAAGCCTGCCTTCGAGCGCAGTGAAAAAGGCACGCTCACCGCCGGCAACTCCACGCCGCTCACCGATGGTGCGTCCCTGGTGTTGCTGGGCAGCGAAGCCTGGGCCCGTGAGCGCGGCTTGCCGATTCTGGCGTACCTGCGCGACGGCGAAGCGGCGGCGGTGGATTTCGTCAACGGCGCCGAAGGCCTGTTGATGGCGCCGGTGTACGCGGTGCCGCGGCTGTTGGCGAGGAATGGTCTGACGCTGCAGGACTTTGATTACTACGAAATCCACGAAGCGTTCGCCGCCCAGGTGCTGTGCACGCTCAAGGCCTGGGAAGACGCCGACTATTGCCGGACGCACCTGGGGCTGGACACGCCGCTGGGGGCTATCGACCGCAGCCGGCTGAACGTCAAGGGCAGCTCCCTGGCCGCCGGGCACCCGTTTGCGGCCACCGGTGGGCGGATCGTCGCCAACCTGGCCAAGTTGCTCGACGCGGCGGGCAAGGGGCGCGGCTTGATTTCGATCTGCGCCGCAGGTGGGCAGGGGGTAACTGCCATCATTGAACGCTGATGGGCAGTGAAATTGGCACACAGGATGCATTCTTGGGTGGTCAAAGGTCGGTCGCCTCTCCCACCGGCGCGCCGATTGCCGTATAACGAGTGCCATACGCGTATTTGGTAATAAAGGACCCACAATAAAAGCTGATGAAGACTCCTAAACGCATTGAACCCCTGATCGAAGACGGTCTGGTCGACGAAGTGCTGCGCCCTCTGATGAGTGGTAAAGAAGCAGCTGTTTATGTGGTGCGCTGCGGCAACGAATTGCGTTGCGCCAAGGTTTACAAGGAGGCGAATAAACGAAGTTTTCGTCAGGCGTCCGAATACCAGGAGGGCCGCAAGGTCCGCAACAGCCGCCAGGCCCGGGCCATGGCCAAGGGCTCCAAGTTCGGCAAGAAAGAAACCGAAGACGCCTGGCAGAACGCGGAAGTGGCGGCATTGTTCCGTCTGGCCGGTGCGGGCGTTCGCGTGCCCAAGCCGTACGACTTCCTCGAAGGCGTGCTGTTGATGGAACTGGTGGCCGATGAATACGGTGATGCGGCGCCGCGTCTGAACGACGTGACCCTGGACCCGGATCAGGCGCGCGAATACCACGCCTTCCTGATCTCCCAGATCGTACTGATGCTGTGTACCGGCCTGGTGCACGGTGACCTGTCCGAGTTCAACGTACTGCTCACGCCGACGGGCCCGGTGATCATCGACCTGCCCCAGGCGGTGGATGCGGCGGGCAACAACCACGCGTTCAGCATGCTCGAGCGCGATGTAGGCAACATGGCGTCCTACTTCGGGCGCTTTGCCCCGGAGTTGAAGGCGACCAAATACGCCAAGGAAATGTGGGCGTTGTACGAAGCCGGCACCCTGCACCCGGCCAGTGTATTGACCGGTGAGTTCGACGAGCCGGAAGAGCTGGCGGACGTGGGCGGTGTGATCCGCGAGATCGAAGCGGCGCGGCTGGATGAAGCGCGCAAGCAGGCGATTCGGGCGGCGGATGATGCGCCACCGAGCAAGGGATCCGACGAGCCACCGCCGCCGCCCTGGATGCAGTGATCTTCAGATAAATGACGATTAAAAATGTGGGAGGGGGCGTGCTCCCGGTAGCGGTGGGTCAGTCAGTCAATCTGTGACTGGCCCGCCGCTATCGGGAGCAAGCCCCCTCCTACATTGGTTCGTGGTGTGTCATTAAGATCTTCAGGCGCAACAGCTTCCGGACGCCAATTCCTTGAGGATCGGGCAGTCCGGCCTGTGGTCGCCCTGGCAGTGATCCATCAGGTCCTGCAGGGTGTCGCGCAGTTGCCCAAGCTCCAGAATCTTCTGGTTCAACGCCTCGATATGCTGACGCGCCAGTGCCTTTACATCGGCGCTGGCGCGTTGCCGGTCCTGCCACAGGGTCAGCAACTTGCCGACCTCTTCCAATGAAAACCCAAGGTCCCGCGAGCGTTTGATGAACGCCAGGGTGTGCAGGTCCTGCGCGCCGTATACGCGGTAACCACTGTCGGTGCGCTGGACGGCTTCGAGCAGGCCGATGGCTTCGTAGTAGCGAATCATCTTTGCGCTCAGGCCACTGTGGCGAGCGGCTTGGCCGATGTTCATGGGTGTTTGTCCTCCAGGTGTTGCGGTTTCCAGGTGTTCAACAGTAGCGCATTGCTCACCACGCTGACGCTGGACAAGGCCATCGCCGCGCCGGCAATCACCGGGTTGAGCAGGCCGAATGCCGCCAGCGGAATGCCGATCACGTTAAACACAAAGGCCCAGAACAGGTTCTGGCGGATTTTTGCACAGGTTTTGCGGCAGATCTGCAGCGCCGCCGGCACCAGGCGCGGGTCGCCGCGCATCAGGGTGATACCGGCGGCGTGCATGGCCACATCGGTGCCACCGCCCATGGCAATGCCGATATCGGCAGCGGCCAGGGCCGGGGCGTCGTTGATGCCGTCGCCGATCATGGCCACTACGCCGGTTTTTTTCAGTTGCGCGATGATGGCGGCTTTCTCGCCGGGCAGCACCTGTGCGTACACGTCCTCGATGCCCAGCGCCTGAGCCACGGCCTGCGCGCTGCCGCGATTGTCGCCGGTGAGCAAGTGGCAGCCGATGTGTTGCGCCTTGAGCGCCTGCACCGCCGCCAGCGCGCCGGGCTTGAGCGTATCGCCAAAGGCGAACAGCCCGAGCACGCGCGGTTGCGCACCTTGCTCGATCAGCCAGGACAGGGTGCGGCCTTCGGCTTCCCAAGCGCTGGCGCGGGTTGCCAGTTCGCCTGCGCTCAAGCCGTGTTCCTGCAGCATGCGCGTGTTGCCCAACGCCAGTTGCCGACCGTCAACGGTGCCGGTCATGCCGCGCCCGGTGAGGGATTGGCTGGCACTCGCGTCGGCGACGGGCAGTCCCTGTTCGTTGCAGGCATCCAGTACCGCCCTGGCCAACGGGTGCTGGCTGCCACGTTGCAACGCACCGGCCTGTTGCAGCAGCTGTGACGCGTTGCCCACCACCGCCACCAGGTGCGCGATGGTTGGCGCGCCGCTGGTGAGGGTGCCGGTCTTGTCGAACACCACAGTGCTTACGGCATGGGCGCGCTCGAGCGCTTCGGCGTCCTTGATCAGAATGCCGTGATGCGCGGCGACGCCGGTGCCGGCCATGATCGCGGTGGGCGTGGCCAACCCCAGGGCGCAGGGGCAGGCGATCACCAGCACGGCGACCGCATTGATGATCGCGGTTTCCAGCGGCGCGCCGTACAGCCACCAGCCCACCAGGGTGACCAACGCCAGCGCCAGCACCGCCGGGACGAACACCTGGCTGACTTTATCCACCTGTTTCTGGATGGGGGCCTTCGCCGCCTGGGCGTCTTCCACCAGGCGAATGATCCGCGCCAGCACGCTTTCTGCGCCAATGGCCAGGGTGCGCACCAGCAGGCGGCCTTCGCCGTTGATGGCGCCGCCGGTAACCGGGTCGCCCGGCTGTTTGGGCACCGGCAGGCTTTCGCCGCTGATCAGTGCTTCGTCGGCGTGGCTGTGGCCGTCCACCACTTCACCGTCCACCGGGAAGCGCTCGCCGGGTTTGACCATGACCAGGTCGTGGCGCTTGAGCTGGTGGATGGCGACGCTTTCTTCACGTCCGTCCCGCACGCGCACCGCCCGCTCCGGGCGCAGCGCCTCCAGGGCACGGATGGCGCTGGCAGTCTGGCGCTTGGCGCGGCTTTCCAGGTGTTTGCCGAGCAGTACCAGGGCGATCACCACCGCAGATGCTTCGAAATACAAGTGCGGCGCGGTGGCGCTCAGCCACTGATGAATGCTCAGGCCATACGCGGCGCTGGTGCCAATGGCCACCAGCAGGTCCATGTTGCCGCTGCCGGCCCGCACGGCCTTCCAGGCGGCGCTGTAAAAACGCGCGCCGAGGATGAACTGCACCGGCGTGGCCAGGGCGAACTGTGCCCAGGCCGGGAGCATCCAGTGCAGGCCGAAGGGTTGCACCAGCATCGGCAGCACCAGGGGCAACGCCAGCGCAATCGCCAGCAGCAACGCCCAACGCTCGCGGTGCAGGCGCCGGGCCTGGTCGGCCTGAGTATCAATGTCGGATTGGGGCAGGGTGGCGGTGTAGCCGGCCTTGTCGATGGCGGCGATCAATACGCCAGGGTCCATTGGGCCGAGTACTTGGACATGGGCGCGTTCGTTGGCCAGGTTGACGCTGACGCTGTGCACCCCCGGCACCTGGCCCAGCGCGCGTTCGACCCGGCCGGCACAACTGGCGCAACTCATGCCGCTGATGGGCAGGTCGAAGGTGGTGGATCGGTTCATGGGGCAAGTCCTCCAAGGGAAGTTGCCCCCAAGCATCAACCTTGACCTGTGGGGAAGGTCAAGGTTGATGTTTCAGTAATCGAGTTCGGCCGCCTTGAGGTACATGCCGTCCGGCCCCTGGGCAATACGCAACTTGCGTATGTCGCCGGCCTTGAGCGTGATGTTCTGCGCGGGCGGCGCAAGCAGGCCCGGCAGGCAGCCCGGGGTCTGGCCCGGCAGCAGCTTGAGGCGCAGCGACACGTCGCCCGGCGGCAGGTTGAACGAGGTGGACTCTTCCTGGAACAGGCGGCCGGCCAGTTGGTCCTGGATGTAGAGGCCGATTTCGCAGGTGGTCGGCACTTCCAGGCGTTCACGGGAAATGATCAGCACTGCGTAATCCTGTGCGGCACTGGCCAGGGGCGCAGCGGTAGACAGGCTCAGCAGGCCGGCAACGGCGAAATACGACCAGCGCATGGCGAATGCTCCGTGGTTCAGATGCAAAGAGAGGTGCAGCTTGGCCGACCGCGCGTGCAAATACCAGCCCGGCCGATGTTGCTGGAACTTGATGGGAAGAAGGCGACAGGGGCATCTGAACTTCAATAGTTAGCGAGCTATCGTTCTATCCAAGAAACCCACCCGCAGCTAGACTATCGGGCTGCCGACTCACTTGGGTGTCTGATGAACCTTCGCATAATCCTGATCCTGGGCGCCTTGAGCGCCTTCGCGCCGTTGTCGATCGATTTTTACCTGCCGGGCTTTCCGGCGATGGCCACGGCGTTTGCCACCGATGAAAAGCATATCCAGCTGACCCTGGCGGTGTATTTCGCAGGCCTGGCCATTGGTCAATTGATCTACGGCCCGCTGGCCGACCGCTTCGGGCGCCGGGTGCCGCTGCTCAGCGGCGTTATTCTGTTTACCCTCGCGTCTTGCGCCTGCGCGTATGCGCCGTCTCTGGAATGGCTGATTGGCGCGCGCTTCGTGCAGGCCCTGGGCGGGTGCGCGGGCATGGTGATTTCCCGCGCGGTGGTCAGTGACAAGTGCGATGCCATAGGCTCGGCCAAGGTGTATTCGCAACTGATGCTGGTGACCGGCCTGGCGCCGATCCTGGCGCCGTTGGCGGGCGGGGTCATGGTCGGCTTGTGGGGCTGGCAGTCGATCTTTCTGGCGTTGTCGCTGTTCAGCGCACTGGCCGCCATCGCGGTGGCGGTGGGGTTGCCGGAAACCTTCCCGGCCCATCAAGCGCGCCAACCGTTGTCCGGATCGTTGCGTCGTTATGCCGCGCTGCTCTCGGACCGTGTCTACCTCGGTTACGCGCTGACCGGCGGTATCTCGATTGCCGGGATGTTTGCCTACATCGCCGGTTCGCCTTTCGTCTTCATCAAGCTCTATGGCGTGGCGCCCGAGCACTACGGCTGGCTGTTCGGCTCCAATGCGGCGGGCTTTATCCTGATGGCGCAGGTGAATGCGCGGCTGCTGGCCAAGCGTGGGCCGGCGTTCCTGCTGTCGCGTACCGTATGGTTGTATGCGTTGGCGGCGCTGACGCTGTTGGGCATCGCCGCGTTGCGCACCGAGGCGCTGTGGCCGTTGCTGGTGCCGCTGTTTATCTGCATCGCCAGCCTGGGCTGTATTTTGCCGAACACCTCGGCCTGTGCCATGACCGGGCAGGGCGCCCGGGCCGGCAGTGCTTCGGCGTTGCTGGGGTGCATTCAGTTCGGCGTGGCGGCGGGGGCCGCGTCGTTGGTGGGGGTGTTGCACGATGGCACCGCGCTGCCGATGGCGATGGTCATCAGCCTGTGCGGTGTACTCGCGGTGACCATTGCCGTGTCGACCCAGCGCCTGCAACGGGCGCGGGCCGAGCAGGCGCAGGTCTGACCGATCAGAACCCTTCGAGCACGATCTTGCCCTTGGCCTTGCCGCTTTCGAGCAACGCGTGGGCGCGGCGCAGGTTGTCGGCGTTGATCACGCCGAAGTGCTCGCCCAGTGTGGTTTTC
Organism: Pseudomonas sp. Leaf59; assembly: GCF_920984685.1. Classification (NCBI taxonomy): domain Bacteria; kingdom Pseudomonadati; phylum Pseudomonadota; class Gammaproteobacteria; order Pseudomonadales; family Pseudomonadaceae; genus Pseudomonas; species Pseudomonas sp. Leaf59. Next base: position 287,061 of record NZ_CAKLBR010000006.1, read on the forward strand.
AGGGTGCCGTCGTCGATCAGGTCGGCGACGCGGTTGAGCAGGTTGTGTTGCTCGATCATGTCCGGTGTTTCGAACATCGAGCGGGTGTACATGAACTCCCAGTGCAGCGACAGGCTCTTGCGCTTGAGCGTGCTCACGTCCAGCGCCTTGGGGTCGTCGATCAGCGCCAGTTTGCCCTGGGGTTGCAGCGCTTCCACCAGTTGCTCCAGGTGATGCTCGGTCTGGGTCAGGCTGGCGACGTGGGTCACCTGCGGGTGGCCGGCCTGTTGCAGGGCCTGGCTCAGCGGTTGGCTATGGTCGATCACCAGGTGGGCGCCGAGGTCTTTGGCCCAGGCCTGGGTTTCCGGGCGCGAGGCGGTGCCGATCACTTTCAGTGCGGTAAGCCGGCTGGCCAACTGGGTGAGGATCGAGCCCACGCCCCCGGCGGCGCCGACGATCAGCAGGCTCTGGCCTTCATCTGTTTGACCTTCACGCACCTGCAGGCGCTCGAACAGCAGTTCCCAGGCGGTGATGGCGGTCAGGGGCAGGGCGGCCGCTTCGGCGAAACCCAGGCGTTTGGGCATGTGCCCGACGATGCGTTCGTCGACGGTGTGCAGCTCGCTGTTGCCGCCCGGGCGCACCAGGGAGCCGGCGTAGAACACCTTGTCACCGGGCTTGAACAGCGTCACGTCGCTGCCGACCGCCTTGACCACGCCCGCCACGTCCCAGCCCAGCACCTTGGCGGCGCCGTCCTGCGGGGTGACGTTCTGGCGGATCTTGGTATCGACCGGGTTGACCGAGATGGCTTTGACTTCCACCAGCAGGTCGCGCGGGCCGGCGACGGGTTCGGGCAGTTCGATGTCCTGCAGGGATTTTGGATCGTTGATCGGCAGTGAAGCGTAATAGGCGATGGCTTTCATGGGGGCTCCGCAAAAGGGTGATGGGAAGGTGCGGTGATCAGGCGAGCAATGTCAGGCGCTTGAGTTCGAAATGTTCGATCACATCGGCGGCCTTGGCGCGAAAGCTCTGGATATGTGCGCTCTGGTCGTGGTCGGCCAGGGCGGCGTCGTCGCTCCAGCGTTCGAGCATGTAGAAGGTCTGCGGGTGTTGCAGGTCCTGGTGCAGGTCGTATTGCTCGCAACCGGCTTCAAGGCGGGTGGGCTCCAACAGCTCGCGCAGGAGTTTTTCCAGGGTGTCCTGCTGGTCGGGCTTGGCGATCAGCGTGGCAATGACGTTAAAGGCGGTGGACATGGTCGACTCCAGATACGTGATGAGCGGGATGCACAGATGATTGGCTATTTGCAGGGCGGATAAAAGCCGCTAAAACAGAGGTCTGTTTCAATATAATTTTGATAATGGGTGGGTTTGATACTGCGTTTTGATGATTTGCAGCTGTTTGTACGCGCCGCGGACCTGGGCAGTCTGTCGGCGGCGGCGCGGGTGATGGACCTGTCACCGGCAGTGGCGAGTGCCGCCCTCAAGCGCATCGAGCAGCAACTGGGCGCGCGCTTGCTGGCGCGTTCCACCCGCAGCCTGCGCCTGACGGCCGAGGGTGAGGGCTTTCTGGACTACGCGCGCACCGCGTTGGGTGCGCTGGAGGACGGACGGCGTCACCTGGCCAGCGGCCAGGACCACGTCAGCGGTGTGCTGCAACTGTCGGCGCCTTCGGATTTCGGCCGCAACCTGCTGTTGCCGTGGCTGGATGAGTTCCAGCGCGAGCACCCGCAACTGAATATCCGTCTGCTGCTGGGCGACCGTATTGCCGACCTGTTTCGCCAGCCGGTGGACATTGCCCTGCGTTATGGCGAGCCCGAGGATTCCAGCCTGGTCGCGCTGCCTGTTGCGCCGGACAATATCCGCGTGCTTTGCGCCGCGCCCAGCTATCTCGCGCGGCATGGCGAGCCGCAGCATCTGGAGCAACTGGCCCAGCACAATTGCCTGCTGTATATGCTCGGCACCCGCGTGCACGATCAATGGGGCTTTCACGACGGCAAGCGCAAGGTCGGCCTGACGGTTACGGGCGATCGCTTCAGTGACGACGCCGATGTGGTGCGGCGCTGGGCAGTGGCGGGCATGGGCATTGCCTACAAGTCCTGGCTGGATGTGAGCGCCGAGGTGCTGACCGGGCGCCTGCGCCTGATTCTGCCGGCGCTGCGCGGCGAGGGCACGCCCCTCAATCTGCTGTGCGCACACCGTGCGCAATTGAGCAAGCCCATCAACCTGCTGCGGGAAATGCTCGTGTCCCGCTGTGCGACATTGACGGCGCAAATGCCCGGATGAATGCGTGCGACGTAAAACCTTCCATCAATGTCGGAAATTTCACTCAGCTTATGTCCCTATCCATACTGTAAGACCCCATGGAACCGGCACTTTGGGTGCCTGTACTCTGGCGGCAACCGCATCAGAAAAATGCGTCAACAGGGAGTGGATAGATGGAACAGGCACCATGCATCAGTCGTATTGCCAGCTTGCTGGCCGAGCCCAAGCGCACCGCCATGCTCTGGGCATTGATGGACGGTTCGGCGAGGTCGTCGGAGGAATTGGCGACGCTGGCGGGCGTGTCGTCGACCTCGGCCAATGCGCACCTGGCGCGACTGACCGGCAGCGGCCTGCTGCGGGTCGAGGTGCGGCGTGGCCGGCGCCTCTTCCGCGTTGCCGCCGCCGACGTCAGCCTGGCCATCGACGCCCTGGCCAGCACCACCATGGCCAGTGCCGCGCGTTGTTCACCCCAGGTGGCGCCCGTGTCGTTGGCAGCGCCGGCGCTGTTACGCCACGCGCGTTTGTGTCACGGCCATCTGGGCGGTGAACTGGCGGCGCAGTTGTACCAACGGATGATAGCGGCGGGGTGGATCGAGCGCTGTGAGCAGCGCGTCGAAGTCACGCCCAAGGGCGCGCAGCAACTGGCCGGCCTGGGGATTTTCACCCAGGCGCTGAGCACGCCGCTGGTGTGCGATTGTTTCGATTGGAGTCAGCAGCAACCGCACCTGGGCGGCGCGTTGGGGGCGGGGCTGATGCAGCTGTTTTTGCAGTCGAACTGGATCCGCGCCACGCATGAGTCGCGCGGCCTGTTGGTAAGCCCCATGGGGCTGCTGGAAATCGCCCGCCTGGCCGAACCGGCCCAGGCCTGAGACGGTTGGCGTCGTTCAGGGTTTCAGTCAGGTCGCATCCAGCAATAGCCCGCCAATACGATGCCGCACACTCGCCGAGGGGAATTTCACACGGTGGGGTGCAGCATGGGCAGGCAAGGCTATAGCGCGGCGGAACGGCTGGAACGGTTACCTTTGAGCGGCTATCACCGCGTCATCTTTATCATCATCGCCCTGGCGTTTTTCTTCGACTCCATGGACCTGGCGATGATGACCTTTCTGTTGGGCTCGATCAAAACCGAGTTTGGCCTGAGCACGGCCCAGGCCGGGTTGCTCGCCAGCTCGAGTTTTTTTGGCATGGTGGTGGGCGCGTCCCTGTCCGGCATGCTGGCGGACCGCTTCGGCCGCAAGCCAGTGTTCCAGTGGAGCATCGTGCTGTGGGGCCTGGCCAGCTACCTGTGTTCCACGGCGCAGACGGTGGAGGCGCTGACCTTGTTCCGTGTGCTGCTGGGCATCGGCATGGGCATGGAGTTTCCGATTGCCCAGTCGATGCTGTCGGAGCTGATTCCCGCCAAGCGGCGCGGGCGCTACATCGCCTTGATGGACGGCTTCTGGCCGCTGGGTTTTGTGGCTGCCGGGGTGCTGTCTTACTTCCTGTTGCCGGTGATTGGCTGGCGCGACATCTTCCTGGTGCTGGCGGTGCCGGCGGTGTTTGTCCTGGCGATCCGCTTCTTTATCCCGGAATCGCCGCGCTGGCTGGAGCAGGCCGGGCGGCATGCGGCGGCGGACAAGGTGCTGCTGGGGATCGAGCAGAAGGTGCGCGATTCGCTGGGCCGCGCGGACTTGCCCGAACCGATTGCATTGCCACGGGTTGAGAGTGCGCCGGGCACGTTCTTCTCTGCGTTCCACCAGCTGTGGTCGGCGCAGTACCGTCAGCGCACGATGATGATCTGGAGCGTGTGGTTCTTTGCCCTGCTCGGGTTCTACGGGTTGACCTCGTGGCTGAGCGCGCTGCTGCAACAGTCGGGGTTTGCGGTGACACAGTCGGTGTATTACACGGTGATCATTTCCCTGGGCGGAATTCCCGGCTTCCTGATGGCGGCCTGGCTGGTGGAGCGCTGGGGGCGCAAACCGGTGTGCGTGGTGACGCTGCTCGGCGGCGGGGTGATGGCGTTTCTCTACGGACAAAGCGCGGTGTTTGGCGGCAACGTCGGCCTGCTGATCACCTCGGGTCTGCTGATGCAGTTCTTCCTGTTTGGCATGTGGGCGGTGCTGTACACCTACACGCCGGAGCTTTACCCCACGTCGGCGCGTGCGACAGGCTCCGGATTTGCCTCGGCCATAGGCCGGGTCGGCTCGCTGCTCGGGCCGTTGGTGACCGGGCTGGTATTCCCGATAACCGGGCAAGGCGGGGTGTTTGCCCTCGGCGCGCTGTGCTTTGCCGTGGCGGCACTGGTGGTGTGGGTGTTCGGAATGGAGACTAAGGGCAAGACCCTGGAAGAACTCACCGAAGCATGAAGAACACTGCAAACCAAATGTGGGAGGGGCAAGCCCCTCCCACATTTGGTTTTATTGATTAAGTTATGGCTTGATCAACCGCGCATCCAGGCTGTTCTGCGCCAGGCGTTTGGCCTGGTCCTGGGTCATGCCCAGGCTGGTGTACAGCGCATGGAAGTTCTCGGTGACATAACCGCCGAAGTACGCCGGGTCATCGGAGTTCACCGTCACTTTCACACCGCGCTCGAGCATGTCGAGGATGTTGTGCTGGGCCATGTCGTCGAATACGCAGAGCTTGGTGTTGGACAACGGGCACACGGTCAGCGGGATCTGTTCGTCGATGATGCGCTGCATCAGGCGCTCGTCTTCGATGGCGCGCACGCCATGGTCGATGCGCTGGATTTTCAACAGGTCGATGGCTTCCCAGATGTACTCGGGCGGGCCTTCTTCGCCGGCGTGGGCCACGGTGAGGAAGCCTTCGCCACGGGCGCGGTCGAACACGCGCTGGAACTTGCTCGGCGGATGACCCATTTCCGAACTGTCCAGGCCTACGGCCACGAATGCGTCACGGAACGGCAGCGCCTGGTCGAGGGTTTTTTCGGCTTCGGCTTCGCTCAGGTGGCGTAGGAAGCTGAGGATCAGGCCGCTGGTGATGCCCAGTTGCTGCTCGCCGTCCTTGAGTGCGGCGGCGATGCCGTTGAGCACCACTTCAAAGGGAATGCCACGGTCGGTATGGGTTTGCGGGTCGAAGAACGGTTCGGTGTGGATCACGTTCTGGGCCTTGCAGCGCAGCAGGTAGGCCCAGGTCAGGTCGTAGAAGTCCTGGGAGGTGCGCAGCACATCGGCGCCCTTGTAATACAGGTCGAGAAACTCTTGCAGGTTGTTGAAAGCGTAGGCCTTGCGCAGGGCTTCGACGTCGTTCCACGGCAACGCAATCTTGTTGCGTTCGGCCAGGGCGAACAGCAGCTCAGGCTCCAGCGAGCCCTCCAGGTGCAGGTGCAATTCGGCCTTGGGCAGGGCGTTGAGCCAATCGTACATAGTCAAATTCTCATCAGGTGCAATGGCGGCATTCTACAGGCCATGGCAGAAATAATCGGCAAAACCTGACCGGCAGGAGAGTATTCCTATTATTCGCGCAAGGGCGACTTGAATTAAGGTGTAACGAAACGTTAGCGGCGCGATGCAGTCTGTACCCCATCAATGACTGATTTGCCCTACCAGAAGGCCCGTAATGCTTACCTCACTCAAGCAAGAAAAATTCATGCTGCTGGCGCTGATTGCCGCCATCGCCGCCTACCCGCTGGAGCACTGGATGCTGCACAGCGGGCAGGTCGTGGCGCTGGTGGCGGGCGTGGTGTTGATCGGCTTTATCGTCATGGCCTCGATGCGCGTCGCCCACCATGCCGAGCAATTGGCGGAGAAGGTCGGCGACCCCTACGGCACCATGATCCTGACGCTGGCCGCCGTGCTGGTGGAAGTGGTGATCCTGGCCATCATGATGAGCAACGAACCTTCGCCCACCTTGGTGCGCGACACCATTTACTCGGCGGTGATGCTGGACATCAACGGCATCCTCGGCCTGGCCGCGCTGATGGGCGGCATCAAGCACGGTGAGCAGTCCTACAACGATGATTCGGCGCGCACCTACAGCGTCATGATCCTGACCGCCATGGGCGTGTCGATGGTGGTGCCGGAATTTATTCCCCAGGCCGACTGGAAGATTTACTCGGCGTTCACCATCGGCGCGATGGTGGTGCTCTACACCTTGTTTCTGCGCATGCAGGTCGGGCCGCACAGTTATTTCTTCAGCTACAGCTACCCGGAAAAACGCCGCAAGAAACTGCCGGAAGCCGAACATGAGGCGCCGGTGAGCCTGGCGTTTTCCATCGGCACCCTGGTGTTCGGTGTGATCGTGATTGGCGCGCTGGCCGAAGTGATGTCCAAGACCCTCGACCTGGGCCTGGAAGGCACCGGCGCACCGCCGGTGATCACGGCGATTGTGGTAGCGGCCATTTCCGCGGCGCCGGAGATCCTGACCGCATTGCGTGCGGCGCTGGCCAATCGCATGCAGTCGGTGGTGAACATTGCCCTGGGTGCCTCGTTGTCGACGGTGATTCTGACCGTACCGGTGATGGAAGCCATGGCGCTCTACAGCGGCCAGCCGTTCCAGATGGCGATGACCCCGGTGCAGACAGTGATGGTGTTTATCACGCTGATCGTGAGTGCGATCAACCTCAACGATGGCGAAACCAATGCCATCGAAGGGATGACGCACTTTGTGCTGTTTGCGACGTTCATCATGTTGTCGCTGCTCGGACTTTAAGCACCGCATAACGAATGTGGGAGGGGCTTGTTCCCGATGGCGGTGTGTCAGCTACAGATAAGCTGACTGATCCACTGCTATCGGGAGCAAGCCCCCTCCCACATTTTGAATGGTGTCTGGCTCAGGTCCCGGCGATCAATTGCCGCGCGGCCTGGGTGTGATCGGCGATCAGGCCCTTGAGGTCGAGGCCTTCGATCTGACCGTCGATGACGCGCCACTTGCCGCCCACCATCACCCGATCGGCCCGGTCGGCACCGCACAGCAGCAGCGCCGAAATCGGGTCATGGCTGCCGGAAAAGCGCAGTTCATCAAGTTTGAACAGCGCCAGGTCTGCCTGTTTGCCTACGGCCAATTCGCCGATATCCGTACGTCCCAATAACTGCGCCGAGCCTTTGGTCGCCCAACCAAGCACACCTTCGGCGGTGATTTTTTCGGCGCCGTAGCGCAGGCGCTGGATATACAACGCCTGGCGCGTCTCGAGGATCATGTTCGACGCATCGTTGGACGCCGAGCCGTCCACGCCAAGGCCAATCGGCGCGCCAGCGGCGAGCAGGTCGAGGGTGGGGCAGATGCCGGACGCCAGGCGCATGTTCGAGCTGGGGCAATGGCAGATACCGGTGCCGGCCGCGCCCAGGCGTGCGATTTCATCCGGGTTGAAGTGAATGCCATGGGCCAGCCAGGTGCGCGGGCCAAGCCAGCCGACGCTGTCGAGGTAATCCACGGTGCGCAGGCCGAAGCGTTGCAGGCAGAAATCTTCTTCGTCGAGGGTTTCCGCCAGGTGCGTGTGCAGGCGTACATCGAGTTGACTGGCCAACTCGGCGCTGGCTTGCATGATTTCGCGGGTGACGGAGAACGGTGAGCAGGGCGCCAGGGCAATCTGGATCTGCGCGCCGTCGCCGCGTTCGTGGTAGTCGCGGATCAGGCGCTGGCTGTCGTCGAGAATCACCTGGCCTTGTTGCACGGTCTGTTGCGGCGGCAGGCCGCCGTCGGCTTCGCCCAGGCTCATGGAACCGCGAGTGAGCATGGCGCGCATGCCCAGTTCGCGCACGCTTTGCACTTGCACGTCAATCGCGTGCTCCAGGCCGTCGGGAAACAGGTAATGGTGATCGGCGGCGGTGGTACAGCCGGAGAGCAGCAATTCGGCGAGGGCGACCTTGGATGCCAGCGCGAGCTTTTGCGGCGTCAGCCGCGCCCACACCGGGTAGAGGGTTTTCAGCCAGGGGAACAACGGCTGGTTGACCACCGGTGCCCAGGCGCGGGTCAGGGTCTGGTAGAAGTGGTGATGGGTGTTGATCAGGCCCGGCAGGATCACGTGCTCGCGGGCGTCGAACACCTGTGTGCAGGGATGTGCGGGCGCCTGGCCGTGGGCCAGTACTTCGCTGATCACACCGTCTTGCAGCACCAGGCCGCCACGGGCATCGAGGCCATTGGCGGTGAATATCGCGAGGGGGTTTTTTAACCAGATATGGGTCGCAGGCATTGGCCGGCTCCTCTGAATGATGGGTTCAGGTTTGCCAGCTCAGTGTTGCCCTGTCTGCTGATCCAGGGTCGCCGGGGAGGGCGAGGTGCTGGAGCGAGCAAGCTCGCTCCAGGCGGGAAGATTACCAGGCGATGGTGTCGCCCTTGTAGTCCACGAAGTGATGACCGCCTTTGCCGGTGTAGGCATTTACCTGGTCCACCAGGCCGCGCACGCTGGTGTCGACATCGATGTGCGCGTTCTCACCGCCCATGTCGGTCTTCACCCAACCCGGATGCAACGACAGTACGGTGAGTTTTTTTCCGCCCAGTTGGGTGACGAAACTGTTGGTCATGGAGTTGAGCGCGGCCTTGCTGGCTTTGTACAGCGCCATATCCGAACCGTCGGGGATGGTCACGCTGCCCAGCACCGAACTCATGAACGCCAGCACACCGCTGTCCTTGCGGATTTGCCCGACAAAGCGCTGGGCCAGGTTGATCGGCGCCACGGCGTTGGTAAAAAACAGCTGGCCGACCTGCGCCAGGGTAGCGTGGCCCGGTTCCTGGTTGTCCGGGCCCTTGACGCCGGCGTTGACGAACAGCAGGTCGAAGGTGCGGTCCTTGAGACGCTGGCTCACGGCGATTACGGCTTGTTGATCGTCCATGTCCAGTTTTTCGATCTGTACCGGGCCGACGGCCTTCAGGGCATCGGCCTTGCTCGGGTCGCGCACGGTGGCGGTGACGTCCCAGCCGTCCTGCAGCAATTGCTTGACCAGGCCAAGGCCCAGGCCGCGCGAGGCGCCGATGATCAGTGCGGTTTTTTGCGTAGACATGAAAAGCTTCCTTTGCAGTAGCGGTTCAGGGTGCAGTGGGCAACAGTAGCAGGTTCAGCGTTGCAGCAGGATACGGCCACGGCTCAGATCGGCCAGTTGGGTCTGCAGGGTGTCGATGTGCGCTTCGCCCAGGGCCAGTTGCAGCTCGACACCATTGGCGGTGAAATTTTCTTCCACGATCAGCCCGTCCAGTTCGGCCACGCGCAGCTTGACCAGGTTCAGTTCGGAGAAGCCGCAGGAGCAACTCAGCGCCACACGGCTGATCAGCTCGATGCGTTCGGCCGTTTGCAGGCACTTGTTGGCGCCGCCGCCATAGGCGCGGGCCAGCCCGCCGGTGCCCAGTTGAATGCCGCCGTACCAGCGGATCACCAGCACCGCGACCTGATCGAACCCTTGCGCCTCGATGGCAGCGAGTATCGGGCGCCCGGCGGTGCCACCGGGTTCGCCGTCGTCGTTGCTGCGGTATTGATCGGCCAGTTTCCAGGCCCAGCAGTTGTGGGTGGCGTTGAGGTCACTGTGGTGCTCGATAAACGCCTGAGCGTCCTGCGCAGTGGTGATCGGCGCGGCCAGGGTAATAAAGCGGCTTTTGCGTATTTCTTCGCGAAATTCGCAAAGGCCGGTCAGCGTGTAAGGCATAAGTCGCTTCGTTTATTGGGCTGGCTTGATGCCACAGCCTTTGAGAATGATGTGGATCAGGTTGGTGCCGGCCTCTTCCATGTCCTGCTTGGTCAGCCGGGTGCGACCGGTGACGCGGCAGATCTGGGTAGCGAAGTCGGCGTAGTGTTGGGTGCTGCCCCACAGCAGGAAGATCAGGTGCACGGGGTCGATCGGGTCCATTTTGCCGGCGTCGATCCAGGCCTGGAACACCGCCGCACGGCCGCTGAACCAGGCGCGGTAGTCCTGGCTGAAATATTCGGTGAGGCATTCGCCGCCGCTGATGATCTCCATCGCGAAGATCCGCGAGGCCTGGGGCTGGCGCCGAGAGAACTCCATCTTGGTGCGGATGTAACGACTGAGCGCCACGGCGGGGTCGTCCTCGGCGGTCAGCGCGTTGAAGGTGCTGTCCCACAGTTCGAGGATATTGCTGAGCACTGCGATATACAGGCCCAGCTTGTTGGTGAAGTAGTAATGCAGGTTGGCTTTGGGCAGTCCGGCACTGGCCGCGATGGTGTTCATGCTCGTGCCTTTGTAGCCATGGCGCGCGAACTCATCTTCAGCAGCCCGCAGAATCGCTTGTTCGTTCTTTTGCCGAATGCGGCTGGCAGGTTTACCGGCGTGGTTGCTGTGGGCAGGAACTTCGAGGCTCATGGAGGTTTCCGTGCTGATCGATAGAGACGACGTGTGCACAGATAACCCACCCTCAAGCCTCAGACAAGTCCTGATGCAATAAAACCGTCAAAGCGGTTCCAGGGTGTCGCTTTCGGTTGCCGGGTTTGCGCCAACCGGGCTCGCCTTGGCTTCGGGCAACAGCAGGCACAGCACGATAGCGGTCAAGCCGCCGCTGGTGATGGCCGAGTCGAACAGGTTCTGCACCAGGGTGGGCATCAGGTGCAGCAGATTGGGCTGGGCGGCGATGCCCAGGCCGACGCCGAACGAGGTGGCGATGATCAGCATGCTGCGCCGGTCCAGCGGGGCCTGGGCGAGGATGCGCACGCCGGCGGCGGCCACGCTGCCGAACATCACCAGGGTCGCGCCGCCCAGCACCGGTTTGGGGATTTGCTGCAGCACGGCGCCAATCAGCGGAAACAATCCGAGGCAAAACAGCAGCACGCCTATATATAAGCCGACGTAACGGCTGGCCACACCGGTGAGTTGGATCACGCCGTTGTTTTGCGCAAAGGTGGTGTTGGGAAAGGCGCTGAAGGTGGCGGCGATCATGCAGCTCACGCCGTCGCCCAGTACGCCGCCTTTGAGTCGGCTTATATAGGAAGGGCCGCTGATGGGTTGGCGGGCGATCATGCAGTTGGCGGTGAGGTCGCCCACGGTTTCGATGCTGCTGATCAGATAAATCAGCGCGATTGGCAGGAAGGCGCTCCAGTCGAAGTTGAATCCGAAGCGAAACGGGGTCGGCACGCTGACCCAGGGCAAGTCCGGCAGCGCCTGGGGGACGAGTTTGCCGCTGAACCAAGCGGCCAGGCTGCCCAGGGCCAGGCCGATGATGATGGCCGAGAGGCGCACCCACGGCGTAGCGGAGCGGTTGAGCAGGATGATGGTGAGCACCACGAACAGGCCGAGCGCCAAATTGGTGGGCGCGCCGAAGTCGGGCGCGTTGAAGCCGCCGCCCAGGTCGGTGATGCCGACCTTGATCAGGCTGATGCCGATCAACGTGATCACGATGCCGGTCACCAGCGGGGTGATCACCCGACGCAGTTGGCCGATGAAGCGGCTGAGCACGATCTGCACCGCGGCACCGAAGAAACACACACCGAAGATCATCGCCATGATGTCCTCCGGGCTGCCGCCGCGTTGCTTCACCAGAAAACCCGCCGACAGCACTGCGCCGAGAAACGCAAAGCTGGTGCCTTGCAGGCAGATCATGCCGGCTCCGATACCAAACGGCCTGCGCGCCTGGATGAACGTGCCTGCGCCGGAAACCATCAATGCCATGCTGATCAGGTAGGGTAAGTAGGCGCTGAGACCCAGCGTGGAACCGATGATCAGTGGCGGGGTGATGATGCCGACGAAGGCGGCCAGCACATGTTGCAGGGCGGCGAGCATAGCCGGTGCGGGTTTCGGGCGGTCGTCGAGGCCGTAGATCAGGTCGCTGGGGCTCAAGGATTCTGGGGGCATGGTGGGTCAACTCAAGGCGGACGGTTCAAGGTAGTTGCGTCCTTGCAAAAAACTGTCCAGTTGCTCAGCTTTTTGCTTGAGACCCTAGTCAGCGGGTTGCGGCGAGGCTTTCGAGAAAGCTTTCCAGCACCAAATGAGGGCGACGGCCTTTGCGCGTGACCGATGCCAGGCTCAAATCGTAAAAACGTGTAGCCGATTTCAGCGCGCGCAGTCGGCCTTGTTGCACCCACAGGCTGGCGTAGTGGTCGGGCAAATAACCGATATAGCGCCCGGTGAGGATCAGGAACGCCATGCCTTCACGGTCGGAAGCGCTGGCCGTGCAGCGCAGGGCCTGGTAGTGCGCCTGGATCTCGGCGGGCAGACGGAAGGTGGGCGCGATGGCGTCCTGGCTGTCGATGCGGGCATCGTCCAGCTGTTTGTCGTCGGCGTAGAACAGCGGGTGGCCGACGGCGCAATAGAGCAGTGAGCGTTCGCTGTACAGCGGCTGGTATTCAAGGCCGGACAATGCGCTGGCCTGAGGTACGACGCCGACATGCAGGCGGCCGTCGAGTACGCCTTGTTCCACTTCGTTCGGGGCGATCATGCGGATCTGGATCTGCACGTCCGGGCCGCGTTCTTTCAATTGCGCCAGGGCGTGGGTGATGCGCATGTGGGGCAGGGTGACCAGGTTGTCGGTGAGGCCGATGATCAACTCGCCGCGCAGGTGCTGGTGCAGTCCGTTGACCTCGGTGCGAAAACTTTCCAGCGCGCTCAACAGTTGCAAGGCGGATTGGTAGACCTCGCGACCTTCTTCGGTCAGCGAGAACCCGGCGCGTCCACGTTGGCAGAGTCTCAGCCCGAGGCGTTGCTCCAGGTCGCTCATTTGCTGGCTGATGGCCGAGCGGCCAATGCCGAGTACGGTCTCCGCCGCCGAAAAACCGCCACATTCGACCACGCTGCGAAAGATGCGCAGCAGGCGGATATCGAAGTCGCTGACTTGAGCGAGGGGATCTGGCCTGCGACTGCTCATAGTTTAGTGAAGGCCTGACTGAAGGTTAGAAAAGTTGGATTTCATTGACTTTATCGCCATGGCAATTTACTCGCAACTACACTTTATCGATCCCGACGCTGCCGTTTGCCCTGCGAGGTTTTGCTGATGAACATGCCCGAAAACGCCCCATCGTCCCTTGCCAGCCAGTTGAAGCTGGATGCGCATTGGATGCCGTATACCGCCAATCGCAGTTTCCAGCGTGACCCGCGCCTGATCGTGGCAGCGCAAGGTAGCTGGTTGACGGATGACAAGGGGCGCCAGGTGTATGACTCCCTGTCGGGCCTGTGGACCTGCGGCGCCGGGCATACGCGCAAGGAAATCCAGGAAGCGGTGACCAAACAATTGGGCACGTTGGACTACTCGCCGGGCTTTCAATACGGTCATCCGTTGTCCTTCCAGTTGGCGGAAAAGATTACCGAGTTGACCCCGGGTAATCTGAACCATGTGTTCTTCACCGATTCGGGCTCCGAGTGCGCCGATACCGCGGTGAAGATGGTACGTGCCTACTGGCGCCTGAAAGGCCAGGCGACCAAGACCAAGATGATCGGCCGCGCCCGTGGTTATCACGGTGTGAATATTGCCGGTACCAGCCTGGGCGGGGTTAATGGCAACCGTAAGATGTTTGGTCAGGCCATGATGGATGTTGACCATCTGCCTCACACGTTGCTGGCGAGCAATGCGTTCTCCCGCGGTATGCCGGAGCAGGGCGGCGTTGCGTTGGCCGATGAGTTGCTCAAGTTGATCGAGTTGCACGACGCCTCGAATATCGCCGCCGTATTTGTCGAGCCGATGGCAGGTTCAGCCGGTGTGCTGGTGCCGCCACAGGGGTACCTCAAGCGTCTGCGCGAGATCTGCGATCAGCACAATATCCTGCTGGTGTTCGATGAAGTGATCACCGGTTTCGGCCGTACCGGCTCAATGTTCGGCGCCGACAGTTTCGGCGTGACGCCGGACCTGATGTGTATCGCCAAACAAGTTACCAACGGCGCAATCCCTATGGGAGCGGTGGTCGCCAGCAGTGAGATCTATCAAACCTTCATGAACCAGGCGACGCCGGAGTACGCGGTGGAGTTTCCCCACGGCTACACCTACTCGGCCCATCCCGTGGCCTGCGCGGCGGGCCTGGCGGCACTCGACCTGTTGCAGAAGGAAAACCTGGTGCAGAGCGTGGCCGACATCGCACCTCACTTCGAGAATGCGCTGCATGGTTTGAAGGGCAGCAAGAACGTGGTCGACATCCGCAACTATGGCCTGGCCGGTGCCATCCAGATTGCGCCGCGTGATGGTGATGCGATTGTGCGTCCCTTCGAGGCGGGTATCGCGTTATGGAAGGCCGGTTTCTATGTGCGCTTTGGCGGAGACACCTTGCAGTTCGGGCCAATGTTCAACAGCAAGGCGCAGGACCTGGACCGCTTGTTTGATGCCGTTGGCGAAGTGCTGCGCAAGATCGATTGATTTTCTCCTTCTCTATAGAACAATTTTTCAGGAGTCCTGCATGAGCGTTATCCAGCATTTGATCAACGGTGAATGGGTCAGCGACAGCGGCCGTACGGCTGATGTGTACAACCCGTCCACCGGCCAGGTCATCCACCAGGTGCCGTTGGCCAGTCGCGAAACCATTCAAAGTGCGATTGACACCGCCAAGGCCGCCTTCCCGGCCTGGCGCAATACGCCAGCCGCCAAGCGGGCGCAGGTGATGTTTCGTTTCAAGCAATTGCTGGAGCAGAACGAGGCGCGTATCGCGCAGCTGATCAGCGAGGAGCATGGCAAGACGCTGGAAGACGCCGCCGGTGAGTTGAAGCGCGGGATCGAGAACGTGGAGTACGCGTGTTCGGCGCCGGAGATTCTCAAGGGCGAGTACAGCCGCAACGTGGGGCCGAATATTGATGCCTGGTCGGATTTCCAGCCGTTGGGCGTGGTGGCCGGTATTACGCCGTTCAACTTTCCGGCGATGGTGCCGTTGTGGATGTACCCGCTGGCGATCGTGTGCGGTAACTGTTTCATCCTCAAACCGTCGGAGCGTGATCCGAGCTCAACGCTGTTGATCGCGCAATTGCTGCAGGAAGCCGGCTTGCCCAAGGGCGTGCTCAGTGTGGTGCACGGCGACAAAGGGGCGGTGGATGCCTTGATTGAAGCGCCGGAGGTCAAGGCGCTTAGCTTTGTGGGTTCGACGCCGATTGCCGAGTACATTTATGCCGAGGCGACCAGACGCGGTAAACGCGTGCAGGCGCTGGGCGGGGCGAAGAACCATGCGGTGCTGATGCCGGACGCGGATCTGGACAACGCCGTCAGTGCCCTGATGGGCGCTGCCTATGGTTCGTGCGGTGAGCGGTGCATGGCGATCTCGGTGGCGGTGTGCGTGGGCGACCAGGTGGCGGATGCGTTGATCGCCAAGCTGGTGCCGCAGGTCAAGGCGCTGAAGATTGGTGCGGGCACTACGTGCGGCCTGGATATGGGCCCATTGGTGACGGGGCAGGCACGGGACAAGGTCAGCGGCTATATAGAAGACGGCGTGGCGTCGGGTGCTGAGTTGGTGGTGGATGGGCGCGGCTTGAGCATTGCCGGGAATGAGCAGGGCTTCTTTTTGGGCGGCAGTTTGTTTGACCGTGTGACACCCCAGATGCGTATCTATAAGGAAGAGATCTTCGGGCCGGTGCTGTGCGTAGTGCGCGTGAGCAGCCTGGAAGCGGCGATGCAACTGATCAACGATCACGAGTATGGTAACGGTACGTGCATCTTTACCCGTGACGGGGAGGCGGCGCGTTTGTTCTGTGACGAAATTGAGGTGGGCATGGTGGGTGTGAACGTTCCACTGCCGGTGCCGGTGGCCTATCACAGCTTTGGTGGCTGGAAGCGTTCGCTGTTTGGTGACTTGCACGCCTATGGGCCCGACGGGGTGCGCTTTTATACGCGTCGCAAGGCGATCACCCAGCGCTGGCCGCAGCGGGCCAGTCATGAAGCGTCGCAGTTTGCTTTCCCTAGTTTGTAGGATGCGATGAAAGCCGGCCCCTTTGGGCCGGTTTTTTTTGTTTTTGGGGGTTTATGACAGAAAGATGAAAATAGGTATTGACGGCAGATTCTGGAAGTCTATAATTCGCCCCACTTCCGGCGCAGTCGAAACGGAAAACTCCTTGGTAAACAAGTGGTTATGCAAGATTCGGCAGCGAGTTGCTTCAGTTCATCGAAGTCCAGAAGAAGTTGATAGTGCGGTATTGTTTGGCGCTATTAACGTTTCGATCTTCTCGGTCGAAAGCGGAGAAAAAGAGGTGTTGACAGCAGCGTGTAACGCTGTAGAATTCGCCTCCCGCTGACGAGAGATCGGAAGCGCAAGTGGTTGAAGTTGTTGAAGAATTCTTCGAAAGCTTCTGAAAATAATCACTTGACAGCAAATGAGGCTGCTGTAGAATGCGCGCCTCGGTTGAGACGAAAGATCTTAA